>CAURMQ010000086.1:0-7730 GCA_963525765.1 uncultured Campylobacter sp.
CCCTCGATGCCTACGCCGCACTCGAAGCCTTTGGCGACTTCCTTGGCGTCGTCTTTGAAGCGCTTGAGCGAGCTGACGTTGCCCTCGAAAACGATGACGCCCTCTCTGATGACGCGGATCTTCGCGCCGCGAGCGATGAGCCCGTCGGTAACCATGCAGCCCGCGATCTGCCCGATCTTAGGCACGTTGATGACCTGGCGGATCTCGGCCTGGCCCAAGGCCTCCTCGCTGATGATCGGGCTCATAAGGCCGCCCAAAAGCGCCTTGATATCGTCGATTAGATTGTAGATGACGTTGTAGGTCTTAATCTGCGCGCCGCGCTCCTTGGCAAGCTCTTTGATCTCGCCCGTAGGACGGACGTTGAAGCCCAAGATCACGCAGTTTTCGCTAGCGCTTGCTAAGGCGATGTCGTTTTGCGTGATACCGCCGATGCCGCTGTGGATGATATCTACTTTGACTTCGTCGTTGCGGAGCTTCTCAAGGCTTGCTTTGATAGCCTCCAGTGAGCCCGCAACGTCGGCTTTGACAATCACGGGCAGACTTTTTAGCGAGCCTTCGGCGATCTTGGCGCTTAGCTCGTCGATGGTGACCTTGGTCGATTTGCTAAGCTCCTTTTGGCGCTGATGCTCGTAAATTTTGCTTGCATACTCGCGCGCTTCCTTATCGCTTGAAACGCCGATCAGCGTCTCGCCCGCGCCAGGAACCTCGCTAAGACCTATGATGACGCCGCATTCGCCCGGTAAAATTTGCTTTAGCGCCCTACCTTTATCGTCGCTAAGCGCGCGCACCTTGCCGTATGCAATCCCCGCTACGACGGTGTCTCCAACGCGTAGAGTGCCGTTTTGCACGATGACGGTGGCAACGGCGCCGCGCCCCTTTTGAAGGGAGCTTTCGATGATGGTCGCTTTAGCCTGCTTGCTAGGATCGGCTTTGAGCTCCAAAAGATCGGCTTGTAAAAGCACGATCTCTAATAAATTTTCAATTCCCTCGCCTGTTTTTGCGGAGATCGGCACGAACTCGTAGCTGCCGCCCCACTCGGTAGGCATGATATCAAGCTCTGCAAGCCCCGTTTTTACTAGGTCGGGATTTGCGGCGGGTTTATCCATTTTATTTATCGCGATGATGATCGGCACGTTTGCGGCCTTGGCGTGAGCTATGGCCTCCTTAGTCTGAGGTTTAACGCCGTCGTCTGCAGCCACTACGATGATTACGATATCGGTAACCTCGGCTCCACGCGCGCGCATCGAAGTAAAGGCCTCATGACCCGGAGTGTCGATGAAGGTGATCTTCCTGCCGTTTTTTTCGACCATATACGCGCCTACGTGCTGCGTGATGCCGCCCGCTTCGCCGCTTGCTACGCGAGAGTTTCGGATATAATCTAGCAGGCTCGTTTTGCCGTGATCGACGTGTCCCATAATGGTGATGACGGGCGCTCTAGCGATTAAATTTTCTTCGCCTTCGCTATCCTCGTAAGCTTTGATGTAGTCAAACTCCTGCGCCTCATCGACGATATTTACCTCGATGCCAAACTCGCTTGCTAAAATTTCTATCGCATCCTCGTCCAAAAAGTCGTTTTTCGTAGTCATCATCCCAAGCGCAAATAGCTTACCGATGATCTCGCTAGGCTGCTTTTTGATCTTATCGGCAAACTCATAAACGCGGATCTCTTTTGGGATATTTACAGAGCTTACGATTTCGCTACCCTGCTCGCGAGGAGCTTTTTTATGCTTTTTGCGACCGCCGCGACTTATGCCGCCCTCGCTGCTAAAAATTTGATTCTGCGAGGCACGATAAATATTAGGTTGGTTTTTACTTTTGGTGCGGTTTTCGGTTTGGATCGGTTTGACGGTGAAATCGGGCATTACCACGACGTCTTCGTCCTCGATGACGATATCCGCCATCTCGTGATCAGGAATGATGTCAATTTTAAGGGCATCCTCTTTTTTGGCAGCGGGAGCTTTTTTCTTTTCGATCTTTTTCTTTTTCAAATTCAGTTCGGCGTTTGAAAAGATCGCCTCTAGGCTCGCACTCATCTTTTCGCGCCTAGGCTCGGTTCTATCTTGTGCCGCCGGGGCTTGAACTTCCTTTTTCTTTTTTACGATGACTAGGCCACGACGCTTTTGCAGGCTCTCGCTAGCGATGCTATCGCCGCTGTTTATCTGCACCGGAGCAGGCTTTGAAGCGGTGTTTTGCTTCTTCTCTTTCTCCTGCGCGGCGGAGGAAATTTCTTCTTTTTGATTTTGAGATTTTTCGGTTTTTGCCTCAGGCTCTTGCGCCTGAGTTTTTTCATCGCTAGGCTCTTTGGCGCTCTGCGCGGACTCTTTGGATTCGGAAGCTTTTAAGCTTTCCGCCTTTTTAGGGCTCTCTTTTTTAGCGGTTTTTTTAGTTTCGCTCTGTTTTTTAGCGGGCTTATTCTCGTCCTCTTGCGCCTTTTCGGAGCTTTTCTTCGCGGGCTTTGACTTTTTCCCCGGCAAAATTCCCGTCTGGATATAATCGTAAATAGCGGCAGCTTCTTCTTCGCTTACTTTATTCGACGCGGTTTTTACCCTCTTAAAGCCCATCTCCTGCGCTTTTTCGATTATCTCTTTGCTTGCGTATCCAAGCTCGTCCGCGATATCTTTAATCAGAACACCCATTTAAAACCCTCTCCTTGATATGTCCCAAATCTGCACTAGACGCAAATTTAGATAGATATTTTGAAATTTTCTCTTTTTGATTTATGCAACCGTCGCAAATATAAAATTGTCTGTTTGAGCTTATATTTTTAAAATTTTGCAAAAAGGCGTGGAGTTCGCGCTTGGCGAAGCGCCCCTTGCAAATAACGCACATCCTAATCGGTTCGCTCATGCGATTATATCTTTATTTTTCTTAGTCAATATTAAAGCCGCCGTTGTCGATCTCTAAAATTTCGACGCGGAAGTTTTTAAAATTTTCGCTAAGGCAGGCTTTAAGCTTTGCGGCGTCGCTTTTATAAACCAAATTTAAAAAGCTTGAGCCGCTGCCCGAGAGCGAGCTCATAAGCGCGCCGTTATCATAGGCGATCTCGCGCAGCTTAAAAAGCTGCGGAAGCGCGCCCATACGCACCTGCTCATGCATCTTGTCGATACAGGCGTAGCGCAAGCTGTCGTAGTCGCGCCGCATAAAGCAAGCGGTCAGAAACGCCGCGTGCGAGAGGTTGCTAACGCAATCTTTGATCGAAAAGTTCTTAGGCAGCTTGCCGCGAGATTCGTTCGTAGACATCGGCGTATCGGGGATAACGACGACGGCTTGCAGATCTTGCGAAATTTCGCATTTTTGCGTGCGAACCGTCTTGCCGTCCACGACGCTGCTGACAAAGCCGCCGAGCGTCGCGGGCGCGATATTATCGGGGTGATTTTCATATTCCAGCGCTGTGTTTAAAATTTTAGCGCGATCGATCTCAAAGCCGCAAACTTTATAAGCGCTTGCGATAGCGCCTACGATCACAGCCGAGCTGCTGCCCAGCCCGCGCGAAAACGGGATGTTGTTGTGAAAGGCGAATTTAAAATTTAACTCTTGTCCACCGCCTAGTTTTCTGTAAATTTCATTGAAAATATTCAAAAAAGCGTTGCCCTTCTTAAGCCACGCTCTGTCGCTGCCCTCGCCGCTAAGTGATACGCAAAAAAACTTCTGCTCGGTAATCTCTACTTCGTTAAATAGCCCTAGGCTAAGACCGAGCGCGTCGAAACCGGGACCTAAATTTGCACTCGTCGCAGGAATTCTTATGATCAAATTTTCTCCTAAACCGCTTCTATGATGTAATTTGGAAGTATATCATCGCTTTTATTTAAAACCGATAAATCCTGCGGCAAAGATAGCGCGGCGGGGGCGCATTTTTTCATCCTGATTTCGCCGCGTTCGCAAACGTAGCTGAAGTTTTTGTTCGCTCTGATCGGCCCGAAGCCGCTTAGCTCAAAGCCGCTGATCGCGCGCAGCGGCACATCAAGAGCGATGCTAAGCGTGCGCAAGATCACATAGCTTACTTTCATACCCATGAAGCTACCAGGAGTATTTGCGTAGATGAGCTCTTTGATTTTATAAGTTTTTAGAATTTCGCTAAATTTAGCGACCAGAAATTTATCGGCTTTTTCGCCTTCGGCGCTTGCAAATTCCGCGATCTTAGCGCCGTTTTCATACACACCGAGCAGGCACGGAGCGCTAAGAGCGGCAATTAGAATTTCAACCTCTTTGATTTTGCAGCCTTAAGCAAAGACTTTTTGATATTCGCGCACAACCTCGGCGGTAAGATCTACTAGCTCGAAATTTTTAGCGTCGGCAAGGACTGCCAAAGTGAGCTTATGATTTAGATCGTGGCTTCCCGCAAATGCCGTATAATCGCCCAAAATCGGAGCGCCAACGAGCGCAAGATCGCCGATCGCGTCTAAAATTTTATGGCGGACGAACTCGTTTTCAAAGCGCAAACCCTCGGGATTTAAAATTTTATTCTCATCGATTACGACGGCATTTTCTAAGCTGCCGCCTAGAGCTAGACCCATGGAGCGTAGCGCCTGTACGTCTTTCAAAAATCCAAAAGTTCGGGCGCGCGAAATTTCTTTAAGATAGGCTTTTTTGCTAAATTCAAAAACATGGTGCTGAGTGCCGATGAGCGGATGGCTAAATTTAATCGTATAATCAAATTTAGGGCTCTTGCTAGGACTTAGCCGCACGAGCTTATCGCCCTCGCGAATCTCCACGGCTCGCTTGATGATGAGGGCTTTTTTATTCGCGTCGAGCTCTCTTACTCCTGCTTCGTCCAAAAGCATACAAAAGCTCGCCGAACTTCCGTCCATCACAGGAATTTCGTTAGCATCGACGATGATACGGATATTATCGATGCCATAGGCATTAATGGCGCTCATTAGGTGCTCTATTGTTGATATATAGCCTTTCTCATTTCCTACGACGGTCGCCATTTGCGTATTTATGACGTTTTTCGGCTCGGCTTTAAAACTAATACCGAGATCGCTTCTGTAAAATACGATTCCGCTACCGGCCTCAAGCGGCTCCAAAGTCAGCCTTATCGGCTCGCCTTTGTGGAGCCCGATGCCGACGTTATGGACTTTCTTAGCTATCGTTGTCTGTCTCATTTCTATCCTCGTTTTCATTAACCCGCGCATTATAGCGAAAATTTTAAAATTTACTTACCTTTTTCTATTACTTTTTTGGACGATTCTAAGACATCGGTAATGTTATCTTTCATCCACTTAGGATCCATCCACTCCTCGGGTCTTACGTCCACACCCTGAACTACGATGCCAAAATGCAGATGATCTCCAAAAGCAAAGCCGCTTGAGCCCGTCTGTGCTAGAATGTCGCCCGGCTTTACGTCGCTGCCGACGCTTAGCTGCGTCGCCGAGCAGTGTCCGTAGATGCCGTATAATCCGAAGCCGTAGTAAATTCCTAAATTTAATCCGAAAATTCCGTTTTCCTGCGCGAAAACCACTTTGCCGTAGTTACTCTCTTTGATATCGGCGTTTGCAACGCTTGCTAGATCGAGCCCCATATGCCACGACTCACTTACCTGTTCGTCATTCATAAAAAATATCCGATGATCGGCAAAGCTTGCTACCGCTGCGCCTTTAGCAAGCGGATAAAAAGGCTTTAGCTCAAATCCATTTATTCTATCCTCGTGCACCGCGCTAGTAGCAGCGTGCAGATCATCTCCGTTTTTCTTACGCAGAGTTTCGTTTACGAATTTAAATTTCTCCAAATCGCTCATCGAGTTAAAATTCTGCGCATATTGGCTAGCCAGATCACTTACTTTGCCGTTAATGAAGCCCGGATTTAGCTTGATAGTAGAGACTTTATATTTTTTGTCTTGATAAAAATATTTTATCTGCGAAATGCTTTCGTTGCCTGCACGATCGGTGGCGACCGCTTCTGCGCGAAATTCCTCTAAATTTGCAGGCCACGCTACGAGAGACGCATAATAGCCCTCTTTTACAAAAGGAATCGCTTTAAAAATTTTGCCATAGTTGGTTTTGACATAGACTTCGTTTAGACGCTCGTCTTTTGCCGAAAATACAACTACAGCGCTACCGCCTTTGGTGATTTTATAGGATTGATTGATGATATTTATGACGGGCTTTTTGTCATCTATTATTATATTTGCCGTTTTTACGCTCTTATTTCCTTGCGCAAAATTCCACGAGCTAATGTCGTTTGCAAAAACCTCGAGCTTGTAGTTTTTATCTTTATTAAGCATCAAATTTTTAGGAAATTGCACGGCAAGCTCTAGCGTCGTTTGCGGAACGTTCAGCTCCTCATTTAGTAGCGGTATCGTGCCGGCTCCGTCGTTTAAGTTTACGCGGACAAGCTTAATGCCGGTATCGTCTGAAATTTTAATCTTTAAAGGCGAGGTTAAATTCCAATAAATTTCATTTTCCAGCGCAATTTGCGGAGGATTTTTTTCAAATTTCGGCGAGGTAAAAATTCTAAAGATTCCATAAACCAAAGCGCATATTATAATAAGAAATATTAAAATTTTAAGCTTCGTTCCATTGCCATTTCTACGCATAAAAGAGCCTTTGATATGATTTTAGAGCGCGATTTTACAAGCTTAACTTAAATTATCGGTAAAGCGAGGCAAAATTTAACGCAAATGTTTAGCGATTTACGAGGCGATTTAAAATTTTAAATTCTAGCGATTTTAGAATCTCAAAATTTATGAGCTTTAAAATTCAGTGGCGCGCTAAATCCTATGCAGTGAAATTCCGCGCACAACAAAGCGGCGTTTATCGTCTATATCGTAATCTTTAAAATTTCAATATAGAATTTCTTTAAATTATGCTAATGGCTTGTATTGATTTTTTAGAACTCTTGTGCTCAAAATTTTACCATACGAATGAAATTCTAAACTATCTTGATAAATAAAATTCTAAAAAATTCAAAGCAAGCTATGCGTTTAAATTTCATCCTAAGCCGAGCGGAATTCCAATTAAAATTTAGCTCAACCCGCCTACAATAATTCGGCTGCAAATTAGCGCGACACGGAAAGCTAAAATCGTGAGCGTTATTAAATTTTAAGGCGTGCGGTAGAAATTCTACGCACGCCACAGCGTTCGCAAGTCGCCGCGTTTAATTAAATCTAGCGCCGATGCTAAATTCGAAGCTATTTGTATCGTCGTGCGGTTTTTTATTAAGCGGCTTAACGAAGTATAACTGCAAAGGCCCCATCGGCGTCATCCACTCGATACCGGCGCCCGTGCTGTAGCGCTCCTCCTCGTTCCAGTCATGATCGCCGATCATTCCGTAGTCAAAAAACGTTACAAAGCGCATTTTAAGCCTATCAACTACCGGAAAGCTTAGCTCAAAGGAGTTATTGAAGCTCTGCATACCGCCCGTCTCAATATAGCGGCAATTATTTGCATTTAAGCAGATCTCTTTTTTCGGGATACTGCGACCTTCGTAGCCTCTAATGCTTTTCATTCCGCCTAGGAATAGCTTTTCGTTGATCGGGATCTTTTTATTACCTTCCCACATATAGCCCGTTGCAGCTTTGTATCTAAAGATAATGTCGTGATCGATATAATCTCGCAAGCCAAAGTAGTAGTTAAACGATCCTCGCGCCTTGGTGTAGTCCATATCGCCGCCAAGACCCGCGTATTCTAAGCTGGCACTTGCGATCATACCGCTTCTTGGCAAGTAATAATCATCTGTGCTGTTGTATGTAATAGACGGGATAATCGAGCTTTTTAAATTCTTGCCATCTA
>CAURMQ010000087.1:0-7689 GCA_963525765.1 uncultured Campylobacter sp.
CTATCCGCATCGGCGTAAATTTGGGCTCGCTTGAGGAACAGTTTGAGCAAAAATACGGCCGCAGCGTGGAGGCGATGGTGCAAAGCGCGCTGTATAACGCCGCGCTGCTGCAGGATCAGGACTTTAGCGATATCGCGATCTCGCTTAAGACTTCGGACGCGCCGAGCACGGTAGCTGCGTATCGTGCGCTACGCCCGCTATGCGAGTATCCTTTTCATCTGGGCGTGACCGAGGCGGGGACGAAATTTCACGCGAGCATCAAGAGCGCGATCGCGCTGGGCACGCTTCTGATGGAGGGGATCGGCGATACGATGCGCGTGAGCATCACGGGCGAGCTTGAGGAGGAGATCCGCGTCGCGCGCGCGATCCTACAGGACGCGGGCGTGCAAAAAAGCGGCGTCAATATCATTTCGTGCCCTACCTGCGGGCGTTTGCAAAGCGATCTGCTAAGCGCGATCAAAATCGTCGAAGAAAAAACCGCGCATATCAAAACGCCGCTAAATATCAGCGTCATGGGCTGCGTCGTAAATGCGATCGGCGAGGCGAAGGGCGCGGACGTGGCGATCGCGTTCGGCAACGGGCGCGGCATCGTGATGCGCCACGGCGAAGTGGTCGCCAAACTCGAGGAGGGCAAGCTCGTGGAGCGGTTTTTGCAAGAGGTCGAGGACGAGGTGCGGGCTCGCGAAGGAGTGTGAGAGCTGCGGAGCGTCTAGCCGGTTAAAGCGGTTAAAAGCCGCTACGGCGCGCGGCTCAGCCTCGCGGCTCGGCGTTTCGGCGCGCTGGACTCACTGCGGTTCGTTTAGGTTTATCAACACAGCGTGTCTTGGCGTAAAATTTTAAAATTTAATTCCGAGGTAGCGCTTTTAAATTTGAGCCTTTGGGAGTGCGGCTTGGAATTTTAGTTTGGAATTTCAGGTTTAAAATTTTAGCTCTAGGATTTCGTTTTGGAATTTTGGGTTTGAAATTTTAACTTTGCAATTCGCCGTGAAATTTTATTTTAAAATTTGAACCTCGCGATTCGGTGCTAAATTTGCGGCGTGAAATTTCGATACGTAAAATTTTAAACCATAGAGCTCAGCGGCGTAAAATTTCAAGGCACGGCGCAGGAGTCGAGCCGCATTAAATTTAGCGTGACGGACGCGCCGTTTGCGAAACAGAGGGCGAGCGTTAAATTTAAATGCCACGGCATTTGGCTCATTGTTTAAGGCGTTTGAAAAATTTCAAATCGCGACGTTTCGGTTTAAATTTAGAAAGGTTCGCTCGCCGCAGCTCGGACGCAAAATTTAATGTCCGAGCCGGGGGCGCTAAATTTTAATAGGTGGGCTTAAAATTTTAAAGAATTCTAAGCCCTAGCGAAATTTCAAGCTCTATGAAATTTCAAAATTTTAAATCCGCCGCGGCAGCCTTTGGGCGCAGTCTCAAATCGCCGAGGCGTGTGCGGCATAAGAGCGCAGCGGCTTAAAATCGCGTGGCTTTTGGAAGCGCTAAGTTTCAAAAGCGCCGCGGTTTTAAAATCGTTCGAGCTTTCAAGATCGCAAGCTGTTTGATCTAGCGAGGTTTTGGGTTGCAAGGCTCCGAGCTTCGCGAGCTTTGCGGAAGCACTAAGCTTTCAAAGCCTCGATAGTTTCAGGGTTGCGACTAGCGTTCAGAGCCGCATCGCTTTTCAAAAGCGTGTACCGGGGCTGTGGATTAAAATTTACGATTTTATAGAGCTTAAAATTTAGACGCGCAAAAGCGCGCGAAACGAGGGGAAGCGATGGCAACGAAGCAGAATGTGCCTGCAAATTTATACGATCTGGATATGGAGCGCGCGATTTTAAGCTCGCTTTTGCAAAACGAGGACGCATACGGCGAGCTGAGCGAGATAATCTCGGTCGGCGATTTTTTCTACAAGCCGCACGCCGACATCTACGAGGCGATCGTCAAATGCTCCTCGCACAACGAGCCGATTGCGCCGAGCTTCGTTAAAAAATGGCTAGCCGAGCGCTACGACGATGGCGCATTTACTGAGGTCGTAGCCACCAGCGGCGTGGTCGATGCCCCAAAATACGCGCTCGAGTTGCGCGAAAAATCGATCAAGCGCTCGCTAATCAAGGTCGCGCACGAGATCCCTTCGATGGTAAACGAAGCCGTGCGCAGCAAAGACACTGCCGATAAAATCAGCTCCAAAATTTACGAGCTCATCGACGAGGAGCGCCACGGCGGCATCAAAAAATCGCACGAGATTATCGCCGACGTGGTGGAGGAGCTGAAACGCCAAAAGGCACTCGCAGGCTCAGAGCTCGTGGGGCTAGATACGGGCTTTCGCTTCCTAAACGACTGCACGAAGGGGCTGAAACCTGGCGAGCTCATCATCATCGCCGCCCGCCCCGGCATGGGCAAGACTGCTTTTGCGCTAAATTTGATGATGAAAACTCTGCAAAGCGGCAAGGGCGTCGTATTTTTCTCGCTCGAGATGCCCTCCGTGCAGCTGATGTATCGCATACTAAGCGCGCTTAGCTCGATCCCGCTAAGCGACATAATGAGCGCCAAGCTCAGCGACGACGACTGGACGCGCTTCAACGACGCTTGCGACGCGGTGCTAAATATGCCGCTTTTCGTCTATGACAGCGGCTACGTGAACATCCACCAAGTCCGCACCCAGCTACGCAAGCTCAAATCCGCAGACGCCAATATCGAGCTTTGTGTGATCGATTACATCGGACTTATGACGAGCACGAGCAACTACTCCGAGCGCCACCTGCAAATCGCCGAAATTTCACGCGGACTCAAGCTCTTAGCACGCGAGCTAAACATCCCGATCATCGCGCTGTCGCAGCTAAACCGCTCGCTTGAGGCGCGCTCGAACAAACGCCCGATGCTAAGCGATCTGCGCGAAAGCGGCGCGATTGAGCAGGACGCCGATATCATACTTTTCGTCTATCGCGATGAGGTTTATAAAGAGCAGATGGAGCGCGAGCGCATTTCGCGGCTGGAGGCCGAGGGCAAGGACGCCGGCGAGCCCGTGTTTAGGCGCAACGACTATCAGGAAAAAGCCGAAATCATCGTCGGCAAAAACCGCTCGGGCGAGGCGGGCAGGACGATCGAGGTGGGCTTTCAGGGCAGATTTACCCGCTTCGTCGATACGAGCTTCGGCGGTGAGCCCAGCGAGAGCGCGATCTTTAACGAAAACGACAATCTCGACTACGTCTCGCAGCTGCAAGATCAGGGCTTTGAGGAGCCTGCTGCGCCGCGTCTTGATACGGCACAGCAGGGTGCAGCGCAGAATTTACAGCAAAATTTAACGCAGAATTTTAATGAAGCTCAAAATTTTAACGAAGCGCAAAATAGCGGCGTAAATTTAAATACAAGCTCCGCTAGCGCTCGAAACTCCGGAGTAAATATCGATTTTGATGAGATGCCTAGCTTCGGCGAAAGCAGTGAGCAGGACGGCGAGGAGATAGACGGCGAGTCTAAATTTAGCGCAGGGCATGACCTGGCAGAGGCGCAGCACGTATCACAGAAGCAAGAATTTGGGGAGCAAAATTTAGATGATGCAATAGCTGGCATCGTCGCGCCCGAAACAAATGCGCATAAAAATTTAGCGGGTACTCCACGAGGCGTAAAAGACACATCGCGGGGCACAAAAGGCGCGCGGCAAGATGCAAAAGGCGTATCGCAAAGCGCGGGGAGTGCGCAGCGAGAGGATGCCTCGTATTTTGAGGGTGATGATAGCTATGAGGGCGATGAGCCGCCTTTTGAAGCGCAAGAGCGACAAAACGGTGCAGACGAGGCGAAATTTAAACCCGCGCCGCCTTTAAATATCGAAGAGATGGGCATTCCAAAGATCAATGAGGCAAACAGGCTCGATGACGACGACGCGCCGCTGGATCTGTGAAATAGCGCTTAGGCTAGCGCTGATCGTTAGCGTTTTTTGCTTTGCGCTTTACGCGCAGGATTGGGACGACGCGGGCTTTTGCGCGCTGGCGGCGTTTTGGGCTTATGCGCTATTTCGGGTGCTATTTAGCTTTTTTTACGAGGCGAAGCAGCGCGCCAACGCGGCTCTATTTCGCAGCGGCGGGACTTTGATTAAAATTTTTAGAGGCAGGCTGATAAGCGGGGTTTTAGCCTTCGCGGGCGCGATCCTCTTAAGCGCCACTTTGGCGCTAGGCCTAGCGGATCTGCGTGGCGCGGAGCTATTCGTGACGCTCGCGGCACTGCCTGCAGCTCTTGCTCTGATGCGCCTGGCGGTGCTTAAGCTCAGCCTAAAAGAGATTAAAAATCCTAGAATTTTATCGCTCAAACTTAGCATTTTGCTGCTCGCCGCGCTTGCCGTAGCGGTAAATTTCGCCATAAATTTAGCCTATTTGCGGCTTGCGGACGGCGCAGATACTACCGCGCGCTCTCAAAATTCCGCGATAAATTTTACTCCGCCCGCCAGCGCTACCGCATCCGTGGGAAATTTCGCGACAAATGACGCTTCCGCGTCCGTCGGAAATTTAGCAACAGATAACGCCGCTAAATTCGCTAAAAATTCCGCTGCGAACAACGCCGCCATGGTTGTGCGAAATTCCGAGGCGAGCAATGCCGTAAAGCCCGCGCCGAACGCCGCTAAAAATCTCACTGCTTCGCCCGCAAATTTTAAAGCGGGCTCCGTCAGAGCGGTGCACGCCTCGGCTGAAAATTCTAAGGCAGATCCCGTCGCTGCGCCGCAGACCTTCGCTAAAAATTCTACGGCAAGCTCCGCCGCAGCGCAAAATTTAAATTTGGCTCCAAGTCCCGCCACGCCGAACGCGTCCGCCGATAATTCGGCTGAAAAATCCGCGACAAGCCCCGCATCGATAGCTGAAATTTTTGAAATTTTAAAATCTACCGCGCCGCAAGCGCACTTCAAATCCGCTCTGCTAAATGAAATTTACGCTTTGAAATTTTACAAAAACGCGCTGTTTGATCTGGCGCTGTCGCAGAGCCCTAGCGCGCTGAAAATCGCTCTTTTGTTTCTGATCTGCGCGGGAGATTTCCTCTTTTACTGCGCGATCTTGCATCTTTGCGCCTTCGTGCTTTTTATGCCGCGAACTGGGACTGCGCCCAAAATAGGGCGCTTTAGCGGCGCGATATTCGCGCTTGCTTACGTCACGCTGTGTTTGATCTGCGCCGCGCAGACGCGAACGGCAGCGAGCAGGGCGGAGGACGTACATCCTAAAAGCGCGGTCGAGACGAGCGTGCAGATCGTGCTGCAAAGCGGCGAGCAGCTGATCTTAAGCGCGCGAGAGGCAGACGCGCTAAGAGGCGAGCTAAACGCCACGCGCTTCGCCGCAGAGGCAAACGCCGCATCCGCGCTAAATAGCTACATCGACGCCGTTTACGACGAGGGCGCGAGGCTTAGCGCGCAGAAAATGGCGGATTTCAATTACTCGTTTCTAAGCGATTATCTGGTGCTGTGGCACGGCGTGTGGGATGATGACGCGGGGGCGTATCTGAATGAGAAATTTGCGCTCTTCGTAAGCGAGAGTTTTCCGAAATATTTTGGCGAGAACATCGCTAAAATCGCTGCGGCGAACGTCAAAAATTATGAGAGCTCGCTAAATTTTACGCTCAAAAAATACGGCGCGAAAATCGATCTTAACGTCACGCAGAGCTTCAGCCTAAAAAGCAAGGCGTATCGCGCGAGCGGGACTGGGCTGGGGGCGCTGGGCGGCGTGCTGGGTGCAAAGCTGATAAGCAAGAGCCTCGCTAAAACTGCGGCCAAGACGGGCGCGAAGACCCTTACCAAGGCGGGCGCCAGCGCGACTAGCGGTAGTGCGGGGCTCGTGTGCGGTCCGGGCGCGGTGGTGTGCGTGCCTGCGTTTGCCGTGGCTACGTGGTTCGGGCTGGATTTTGCGTTTGCCAAGGGCGACGAGGCGCTGAACCGAGAGGAGTTTGAAGCTGCGATCGTGCGCGATATGATGGCGGCGAAAGAGGAGCTAAAGCGCGCGCTGGCGGAGGATTTCAACGCGACGATAGATGAAATTTCGAGTGAAATTTTAAATTTAGACGGGAAGTAGGGCGGTGGATTATGAGCTTTCGTGCGTAGTGGGCGGCGTGCATCAAAATGGGTGGTTCGGTAGGCAGTTCGGCAGGTACGAAACGTTAGCAAAACTAGCGGCGACAAAATTAGCGGCGCAAAACAAGCAGCGCAGCGGGTTTTTGAATTTATAAAATTTTATCCTACGTGAA
The DNA here is from genome assembly GCA_963525765.1 of uncultured Campylobacter sp. GTDB lineage: Bacteria > Campylobacterota > Campylobacteria > Campylobacterales > Campylobacteraceae > Campylobacter_B. Next base: position 6,196 of record CAURMQ010000087.1, read on the forward strand.
CATGCGGCGAGATTTAGACCCGTTGCGAGTAAAATTTAGCAGCGGATTGAGGAATTTGCGTGCGCGAGGCTTGCACGACAGCGGCTAAATTTTAAAATTTCATCTAAGCACAGGCGGGTGGGATTACGGCGCACTTATCGCGCCGCCGCACCCTTTAAATTTAAGAGCCAGCTAAAAATTTTTATATATAATCGCCGCTTAAAACAAGGAGTGCTAATGAAAAAATTCTATCTTAAAATTTCGTTATTTGCGTTTATAACGGCATTTGTAGCCATCCCCGCTGCGGCACAATCGTCTTTAACAGGCTTGATAAAGTTGGAGGATTTTAATAACGAAGAGCAAAGAGCGCTTTTTAAATCCTGCGATTACGGTGACGGAAAATATGGATCGTGCAATAAACTCGTTGAAATTTTATCTAAAGAGTGCGAGAACGGCGATGTGCGCTCGTGTGCTACACAGAGTGAGCTTTTACTATCATTACGCCGAATAGAGGAAGCTACGAAATATCTGATTAAGCTGTGTGATGCTGATAGTACATATCACTGTTTTATATTGGGTACGCTAATAAATATATATCTAAACGGTAATATGCAAACAGCAATCAAAAGCCTTGAAAAAGTTTGTAATAGCGATCTTAAAGATAGAGATATAGTTTGCAAAAATATCGAGGAACTGAAAGCTTGCCTAAAAGACAAAGAGTGTAACCCTATAAAAAAAGGTAAAATTATTTTTGAAGGTGTCGAAAGGAAATTATATGGGGAAAATTAATTTTGCATTTTATTCTATGATATTTTTAGCTTCTATCGCAATAGCGGATAAGCCTACGGCTGAAGAGGAAAATCTTTATAACGAATGCGATAAAGGAAACGGCAAATATAGTTCGTGTACTAAACTAATAGAAATTTTATCTAAAAAATGCGATGGCGGAGATATGATCGGATGCTCGGATCTTGGTTATATATTAGGTCCTAAGCTTGGTATGCGTGAAGCTTCTATCACTCCTTATGGAAAATTTTGCAAGGCGGGTATTGCGGAGTCTTGTTTTGCTCTTGGAACACAAGACATAGGTTTAAGAGGCAACATTAAAAAGGCTGTTATAAATTACACTACGGCTTGTGAAAAATTTACCGATCAGAAAAAACTATTTAAACTAAGATCTTGCGCGTTAAAGGTAGCTTTAGAAAACTGCTTACGAGATGAGGAGGAACACGATCCCGTAAAGTGTGCGCTAGAAGCATTTAAAGAAATAACTGATAAATACAACGCAAATTCAACAAAGGAGTAAAAGATGGCAAATCCAAAGAAGGGCAAAGAGTGCTAATGAAAGAATTTTATCCCGCAATTTTGGCGCCTTTAATAACGCAAGCCGCGGCAGAGCGCAATCAAAGCGTAGCCGATAGCAAAGAGATAAAATTTACGTCGCTTTCTGATTTAAATTTATATTGTTTACGAAGGCTGAAATGAAAGCGCTATTTTTTATACTCGCAATAAAAC
>CAURMQ010000088.1:0-7525 GCA_963525765.1 uncultured Campylobacter sp.
AACCGCGCCGCGCTATAAAGCCTGGCGTGGTAGGTCCATTGATTAAGGCTTTTCGTCTGCACCCTGCTAAGCGGCAGCGCGTCCTCGCCAAGCACTATAAAGCCCAAGGAATTTAGATAGCGATCGATGCCGTGGTTGATCGTCTTATCAATATGATACGGGCGACCCGCTAGCACAATGGCGCTGGCACCGCTACTTTGTATCTCTTTTAGGGTCTCCTCGCCTTTTATTAAAACGGTATTTTTATAGTTTTGCAGCTCCTTAAGGCCTTGCAAGACGGCGTTTTTCACGGCGTCAGAATGAAATTTATACCCGACGTCCGCTAGCTCAGCCTGCATCGTTTTGCAAAACGAATCTTGCATGTTAAGATCTACGTGCGGGTAGAGGAATTTTTTCTCCTCAAGCGCGCCTACATTTGCGCGTATCAGCTCGGGGTAGTATGCGACTACGGGGCAGTTGTAGCAGTTCTCGCTGATATTTTCATCCAGGCTGTAGCTCATACACGGATAGAAGATAAAATCGACGCTCTTATTTAGCAGATCATAGATGTGGCCGTGCACGCTTTTAGCCGGGTAGCAGACGGTATCGCTCGGGATGCTTTGGCTTGCTAAAAACAGCGTCTCTTTTCGCGGCTTTTGCGACAGCACGACGCTCATGCCTAAATTTTCAAAAAACGCACTCCAAAACGGGATCATCTCAAACATATTCAAAACAAACGGAATTCCGACTCGCGGTGCGTCTTGCTTCGGCGGCTTACGATATTTTCGCAAAAGCTCGTTTTTAAACTCAAACAAATTCGTGATATCGTGGCGGATCTCCTTGCCCGCGCCGCGCTCGCATTTATTGCCCGAGACAAATTTAGTATCGCCGAAGTAGCTGATCGTAAGCGGGCATTTGTTCGTACAGAGCTTGCAGACGCTAAATTCGCTGCGGTGGGTAAAGTTTTCAAGCTCGGCGCGACTGATCATATTAGTGCGCTCGTTCGCGTTATTTTTGGCAAAAAGCGCCGCACCGTATGCACCCATAAGCTCGCTGATATCTAGACGGATCACGTCCTTGCCGAGCTCTTTTTCGAAGGCACGCAGCACAGCATTGTTTAAAAATGTCCCGCCCTGCACTACGATGTTTTGACCCAAATCGTCGGCGTTTCGCACGCGAATAACCTTGTAAATCGCGTTTTTTATGACGCTGATGGCAAGGCCCGCGCTGATGTCCTCGATCGTAGCGCCGTCCTTTTGAGCCTGCTTGACCGAAGAGTTCATAAAGACCGTGCAGCGGCTACCAAGCTTGGCGGGATGGGTCGCAAAAAGGGCTAAATTCGCAAAATCTTTGATGTCGTAGCCTAAAGAATTTGAAAAGGTCTGCAAAAACGAGCCGCAGCCCGAGCTACATGCCTCATTTAGCACGATAGAATCGATATTGCCATCTTTAATAGAGAAACACTTGATGTCCTGCCCGCCGATGTCGATGATGAAATCGACCTTTGGATTGAAGTGGCGCGCGGCGCTATAATGCGCGATCGTCTCGACGATGCCGTAATCGAAGCGAAAGGCGGTCTTAATGAGATCCTCGCCATATCCGGTAACGCCGCTGCCCTTGATCTTGATGCGACCCTCACAAAGATCGTATAATTCCTTAAGTCGCGGCAACAGGATGTCGACCGGATCGCCTTTATTGGAGGAGTAAAATTTGTACAATAGCTCATAGTTTGCGCCCATCAACACGACTTTGATCGTAGTACTGCCGCAATCCACGCCCAAATACGCATCTCCGCTGTAGGTGTGGATATCCACCTTAGGCACGCTGGCGCGGGCGTGGCGAGCGGTGAACTCGTCAAATTCCGCTCTGTCTTTGAAAAGCGGCGGCTCGGCTTCCAGCGCGGTTCTATCGGGCTCCTTTTTCAAAAGCGCGATCGTCTCTTCCAAATTTAACGTCTCGCCCGTATCTTTTGCATATAGCGCGCTGCCGTAAGCCACAAAATAAGGCGCAATGTCTGGAAACGTCGCGGTCTCGTCGGTGAGCTTTAGCACCTCTTTAAAGCGCGCCTGAAGACCTTTTAGGAAAAACAACGGACCGCCCAAGAATAGAATATTGCCCTTAACTTCGCGACCCTGTGCGAGCCCAGAAATCGTCTGTTCGACGACCGCGGCGTAGATACTAGCGCAAATATCCTCTTTTCTAACGCCCTGATTTAGTAGCGGCTGAATGTCGCTTTTGGCAAACACGCCGCAGCGTGAGGCGATCGGGTAAATTTTATTTGCCGCAAAGCTTAGACGGTCGAGCTCCGTGATATCCAGATGCAAAAGGTTGGTCATCTGATCAATAAATGCGCCGGTGCCACCCGCGCACGAGCCGTTCATCCGCTCTTCAAGTCCGCCCGTGAGAAATAAAATTTTAGCATCCTCGCCGCCCAGCTCGATGACGACGTCGGTCTTCGGAAACATCCGTTTGACGCCGAGCGAGGTAGCAAAAACCTCCTGGACGAACGGAATTTTGCAATTTTTGGCGATACCCATGCCAGCCGAACCCGCTATGGCGACGCTAAATTGCTCGCCTGCATAGCTTTTTTGAATTTGCAAAATTTTATCCAGCACCAGCTCTTTGGGCTTTGCCAAATGCCGCTCGTAGCTCTTGCTTAAAATTTCATATTTTTCGTTTAAAACTACCGTTTTAACAGTGGTTGATCCTACGTCAATGCCTAAAAAAATCACATCTCGCTCTTTACTGAATAAATTTTACTCGGCCGAATTCTCGAATTTAGCGCGAGCTTTCTAAATTAAAATTTGCATTTTATAGTAATATTTTTAAACGCAAATAAAATCAGGATATATTTTATCTTTTTCTATCGAAAAAGACGATTTTTAGGCGGTTTAGAATTAAAAATTTTAATGGAAAAGTTGTAAAATTTTAGATTCAATGCGAGTATATTTTGCGCGAAATTTTTTAAAATCTCGCGCATTATAAAAGAAGCTTCCTTTTGAATTGGGAAGCGTAAATTTAAAGGATTATTTTCGAAGCTCTTTGATTTTAGCCGCTTTACCGCGTCTGTCGCGTAGATAAAATAGCTTCGCGCGGCGAACGCGTCCTTTTCTTAGAACCTCGATGCTTTCGATGCTCTCGCTGTAGATCGGGAAAATTCTCTCTACGCCGACGCTATTTGCGCCGATCTTGCGAATGATAAAAGTCTCGCTTACGCCGTTTCCGCGGCGCGCAATGCAGGTACCTTCAAAATTTTGAATTCTGCTCTTATCGCCCTCTTTGATCCTGATGGCTACCTTTAAGGTGTCGCCGGCACGAAAATCAGGCACACTTTTGCTTGTGATCTGAGCATCCTCAAACGCTTGGATATACTTGTTTTTCATAAATTTCCTTTATTTCTGGCGATTTTTCGGTACATATCCGGGCGGAAGAACCTCGTTTTGCATAGCGCCATTTTATTTTTTAAGCTGCGCATTTTAGCGTGATTACCCTTTAAAAACTCTGAAACTATAGGTAAATTTTCAAAAACATCAGGCTTTGTAAATGCGGGCGCCTCTAAAATTCCGCCTTCAAAGCTTTCTTCAACAAGCGAGCTTTCGTTGCCTAAAACGCCCTTTATATTGCGGCTTATAGCATCGCACATGCAAAGCGCACCGAGCTCTCCGCCGGTAAGAACGAAATCGCCGATGCAAAAAATTTCATCTACATATCTTTCAACTATGCGCTCATCGATCCCCTCATAGCGCCCGCAGATAAAGCATAAGCTCTCTTCGCCACTTAGGCGCTTGGCATCGTTTTGATTAAATTTTTTACCGACGGGCGAGAGGTAGATGAACTTCGTATTTTTAAATTTAGCTCTTACGTGTTCTATAGTCCCGGCAAGCGGCTCCGTGCCGATCAAAAGCCCCGCGCCGCCGCCGATCATATAATCATCTACTTTTTTATACCGATTTGTCGTGAAATTTCGCGGGTTAAAAAAATGCGTCGAGATTATTTTCTTATCGACCGCGCGCTTTAAAATCGAGTCTTCAAAATACGGTGCGATGAGATTTTCAAACAACGAGATGAAGATGAAATTCATGAGTTTTCCAAAATCGCACGCGCATTTTGCGTAAAAATTTTACGCTCGCTAAGCGAAATTTCTTTCACATAGGCCTCCACGTAAGGGATGAAAAATTCCTTCGGCAGAGCCTGCAAGATTAAGCTTTCATCCGTTTCTATCTCAAAAAGATATCCGCTTCCGATCTGAGATATGTCTCTTACGCGCCCCAAAATCGCGCCGTCTTCATAAATTTCAAGCCCGATGATATCGAAGTAAAAGAACTCGCCATTTTGCAATTTGCAAAATTTCCGCGTGTCCTCTTTGCTTCGGTAAAGGATTTGGTTAGTTAAATTTGCCGCCGTTTCTACGCTTTCGTAATTTTTAAAAATAGCGCTAGAATTTGCGCCGCTAAAGGATAGAATTTCTAAAATTTCGCCGTTTCGCAGATAAAATTTGGCGCCTTTTTTAAACTGAGAGGGGAAGTCGCTGCGATCGAAAATTTTAACCGCGCCCTTTAAGCCGATAGTCCGACCGAGCTTCGCGACCTCCAAAAGATCATCAGGCATCTTTGGCTTTGACGGTAATTTTATAATTGATCGGATCTTTTGCTTTATAGCCGATGATGACGGTCTTTATGGCGTTTATCATTTTGCCGTCCTTGCCAATGAGTTTGCCGGTGTCGGCCTTGTCGGCATAGACGATGATCTCGGTAAAGTTTTCACCAACCCGCTTTTGCGAAGAAACGGACTGCGGATAGTCGGCGATCAACTTTGCGTATTCTTTTATAAAATTTTCTACCATTTTATTTGCTTGTGATTTGAGCGACCCTATCGCTTAACTTCGCGCCTACGCTCTTCCAGTATGTCAAACGCTCCGCGTCGAATTTGATATTATCGCCATCTTTTAGCGGGTTATAAAAGCCGATCGTCTCGATAAAGCCGCCGTCGCGTCTTTTCCTACTATCCGTTACCACGATGCGGTAAAAAGGCTGCTTCTTTCTTCCGATTCTTGTAAGCCTAACAACTGTTGCCATTTTTTCTCCTTAAATTTTTGTAAGTTTTAGAACTTGCAGATGGCTAAAACTTAAACATCTGCAAACTCTACCGAGAGGCTATCTCGGTAAATTTTGCCTTTGAGCGATTGAGGCAAGCCCCTGCATGCCGCCCTTGCCCGAAAATTTCTTCGCAAGCTTTGAAGCGCCCGCAAACTGCTTCAAAAAGCGGTTTACCTCCACTTGCGAAAGCCCTGCGCCGGCAGCAAGTCTGCGCTTGCGCGAATTATTTAGCAGATCGGGGTTTTCGCGCTCTTTCGGCGTCATAGAGCTGATCATCGCTTTAATATGTAGTATCTCTTTTGAGTTTTCCAAATCGATATCTTTTATCTTATTCGCCATGCCGGAAAGCCCCGGGATCATACCGATCAAATTTTTCATATTGCCGAGCTTTTTCACGCTTTCGAGCTGATTTACGAAATCATTAAAATTAAACTCGCCCTTTTTGATCTTTTTGTTTAGAGCCTTGGCTTCTCTTTCGTCAAAAACGGCGCTTGTTTTCTCGGCTAACGTCGCTAAATCGCCCTCGCCCATAATGCGGCCGGTGATTCTATCGGGTATAAAGCCCTCCAGATCGGCCACTTTCTCGCCGGTTCCGATAAAGCGAAGCGGGATGCCCAGCTGCTGCGCGATACCAAGAGCTACGCCGCCTTTGGTATCTGCGTCAAATTTGCTTAAAATCACGCCCGTTAGGCCTAAAATTTCATCAAATTTAGCGGCCGTTTTAATGCCGTCTTGACCGCTCATGGCGTCCGCTACGTAAAAAATTTCATGCGGATTTAGAGCTTTTTTCATCTCCGCAAGCTGTGCCATTAGCGCCTCATCGATCGCAAGACGTCCCGCCGTATCTACGAGTAGTACGTCATAAAGCCCGCTTTTAGCCTTGCTTAGCGCTTTTTCCGCAACCTTTAGCGGATCGCTCTCGCCCTCGATGAAAAATAGCTCGATCTCGTTCGCCTCGCAAAGCTGGCGGAGCTGCTCGACTGCGGCTAGGCGCTGTAAGTCGCACGCTGCAACCAAGACCTTTTTTTTACGAAGTTTCAGATAGTTTGCGAGTTTTATCGTGCTTGTAGATTTTCCGCTTCCTTGAGGTCCCGTCATCAAAGCTACCGTAGGAAGCGTGCCGGCAAATACAAATCCCTGACTGCTGCCTCTAGGCGCCGTTAAAATTTTAGTCAAATTTGTCTTAATGGACTGCAAAAACGGCTTCTGCCCTATAGTGCCGATACGAAGATCGGCTTCGACAAGCGCCAAAAAATCCTTTACGACTTTGTGGTGCACGTCGGCCTTTAAAAGCGCCTTTTTTAGCGTCTCCAAGGCGTTTTTTAAAGCTTTTTCGTCATCGATTGTTTTTAATTTATTGACTGCGTTTTTAAACGACTCGCTTATGATCTCAAACACTTTGATCCCTTATAAAATTTTTAAACTTGCGATGTTACCTAAAATTAACTTAAAAGCCATTGAATATCAGAGATCCTTAGGAATTTCAAAGCCGAATTCGTTGAAGCTTTTACCCGGCGGAGCTTTAAATTTTAGCCCTAAAATTTCGGTCTCGTACGAGTGCAGAAACATCCGCTTCGCGCGACTTTTAGCGTATTTTTCATCGCCTATTACGCCGAATCCTGCATTTGCTAGATGCACGCGGATCTGATGCGTCCTGCCCGTCTCGATCCGCACCTTCACGAGCGATTTTTTGCCGCTTACCATAAGCGGATAAACCTCGCTAAATGCGCTCTTGCCGTTTGGCGAAATTTTAGAAAACGCGCCGCTTCTAGTTTTTATCGTCAAAATGGGCTCGTCAAATTTCATCTCTTCGCTCACGATCCCCTTCACGATCGCGATGTAGCTTTTCTTCACACGCAAATTTTTAAACTCCGCAATCGCCGCCTCACGAAATTCCTCGTTCTTATATAGCAGCACGACGCCGCTAGTCTCCTTATCCAGACGGTTTAGAAGCCCAAATTTATAGATTTTTTCCAAATTTTCGCTGCTCATAAAGGGCGGCTTATTGACCGCCAAAACGTTCTCATCCTCGTAAATGATCGCGGGTTTTGCGGGCTTCATCACGCTAAATTTAACATTTTCGCCGAGCATCTCGCGCGCTAGAGCGATCTTTGCGCCGCGCGCGCTCACAAGCCCCGCGTCGATGAGGGCTTTAGCTTCATTGTGCGAGATATTTTCCTGCGCCGCCAGCAGCTTATAGGCTTTTTCTTGCATTAAATTCTTTCCTTGATTAAATTTTCTATCTCTTGCAGATCGCAAATTTTATCTATCCGCGTGCCCTTTAGCGGCTCTTTTAAAGCACTTGAAATTTCATCCGCGCCGCATAGAGCGATGTTTTGTACGAGCGCATACAGCGCCTTTTGATTATAAAAAAATCGCCCGCTGATGATCGACACGCCGAAGCTCGCCGCCTCGATCGGGCTATGTCCGCCGATATTGCGCAAAAAACT
>CAURMQ010000089.1:0-7510 GCA_963525765.1 uncultured Campylobacter sp.
TCTCTGGCGCGGCCTGCGATTTTTACGAAAAACGGTTTGAAATACTCCATGAACGCTCCTTAAACTTATAAAATTTGCTCGCTTTTGCCTTTAAATTTAGCGCTCGCGGCGGTAAAATTTAGCCCTGTGCCAGCCGCATTTTAGGCTCGCTTCAAGCATTGTCGTTTTTACGCCTATCAAATACAACCTGGATGGCGGTTTAGATTTTACACAAAATACTCGCGGGCGACATCCTTGCTTTCAAATGGGCTTGCGCTCAGCTCGCTGCCCTCTATGAGCAGGGCGTAGCTGCGCGCGGCGTCCGTTTTGGCGTATGTTAGCGCCAGCCTCGCCGCAAGCTCTCTATCCGCCTCGCTCGCGCCTCTACTTAGCAGGCTTAGCGCGCCCACGACGTCATCTTTAAATTTTATCTCGCTAAATTTCGTATTTTGCACGGCGGCAAGCTTTTTGTTATCGCTCTCGTCGCGTCCGATTATGAGCTTGGCGCCCTCAGGTAGGCGCAGATGACGCCCGAATTTTAAAATTTCAGCGTCCGCGGGCGTTTCGATCTTTTCAAATTTTACCGCATCCTTGATCCGCTCGCTGAAGCTCTGCACGGTTAGCAGACAGCCTCCTGCGGGCGTTTCATAGTCCTCAAAGCCAAACTCTGTCGCCAGCTGCATCTGTCTAGTGCGCCCGCGCCCGCTGATATCAAGCAGAGCGTCGCGATCAACCCAGCCCTTGATCTCGGGCGTCGTGGGCGGCAGCAGCTTCGCGCACAGCGGACGCAGGATCAGCCCCTCCTCATCGCCGCTAAGCCCGCCGACCTGAGCTAGAGCCTGCGCGCGCTGGCTCATCGGGCGCTGTCCGAGCACCTCGCCCGTGATGATGAAGCTCGCCCCTTCGCTTTGCAGCATCGCAAGCACGGTCTTAAACATATATCCGTGGCAGTCGATGCAGGGGTTGAAGTGCTTGCCGTAGCCGTATTTGGGCTCGAAAAGCACCTGCCGCAGATATTCGCTGCGAATATCGACGCTTTTAAAATCCGCCCCCGTGGCTGCGGCTCTGCGGTGCATAATCTCGCTCTTATCGTCCTTGCCGCTAAATCCGATATCCATATTCAGCGCGAGCACCTCGATGCCTTGCGAGACGATGAGTTTGATCGCGAGCATGGAGTCGAGCCCGCCGCTAAAGAGCGCCAATGCCTTCATTTAGTTCCTTTACTTGAGTTGATTGATCTTTTTTTGATACTCCAAGATCCGCTCGATCTTGTCGGGCGCGTCGGAGTTTTTGAGCTTTTGCATCAGATCTTGCAGGGCGTTGCGGCGTAAAATTTTGCACGCGTCATTAAAAAGCGCCGCGCCGCCGATAGGCAAAATTTCATCGTCCAGCGCAAGCGCGCGCAGATTTTCAAGGGCTTCGTTTTCTGCGCTTTGAGTATTTTGACTATTTTGAGCGCTTTGAACATTTTGAGCGGCGGCTTCCCTCTCACCTTGCTTTGCGCCGCTGCTTGAGCTCCGTTTCTCGCCGTTATTTGTGCCCTCTTGCTTCTCGCCGCCGTTTGCACCCTGCTGTGCGGAGGAGCCTTTTAAATTTACGGCGCCCGTAGAGCCCTGCCCGCTAAAATTCTCACTACTTTTTAAATTTACGCTCTCGCCCCGGTTAAAATTTTCTCCCGCGCCGCCCGCGATGAAATTTTTAAAATTTCCGCCGCTGCGAGCGAAAGCCAAAAACGCCTCGAAAATATCGCCGTGCATGCGAAAATCGCGCCGCTCTAAGCAGCCGAGCCCGAGCTCTGTCATCTCGCCATCAAGCAGCATCGATTTTATGATCTGCAGCTCCGCGATCTCCTTGCGGCGCAGTAGCGAGCGCCCGAGCTTCGCCGAAGCCGCAGGCGGCGCGGAGCTTTCGTAACGCGCCGTGTTTTGCAAGCGAACAAAATTTCCGCCGTTTAAGCTCCCGCTCGCACCGCCCCTGCCGTCTGCGCCGTGCCCCCCGTAAGAGCCGAAATCGCGAGAGCCGAAATTTCCACTCTCGTTAAAATTTCGCCCCTCAAAGCTCGCGCCGAAATTTTTACCGCTGTCGGCGAGATTAAACGAACCGGGCGAGACGTTTAAAATTTGCGCCACTAGGCTCTGATAGGACTCGGCGAGCACGGGGCCGAGCGCTGCGGTAAATTCTTTGATCTCATTTAGCGCCGCCTCTTTTTGCACGGGGCGAGCGAGGTCGTATTTTTTAGCGATTCTTCGGATCAAAAACTCCCCGCTCTCCATGCCGCTAGCATAAATTTGCTCTAGCTCGCGCACCTTGCCTGCGACTATCATATCTGCAGGATCGGCACCGCCGCCGATTATAGCGACGCTTGAGTCGATCTTATTTAGGCACAAAAGCCGCGCCGATTTTATCGCCGCATTGATGCCCGCTGCGTCGCCGTCGAAGCTAAGCACGACGTTAAGCTCCGCGCGCTTTATAAGCGGCAGATGAGCGGGCGTCAGCGCCGTGCCGAGCACCGCTACGGCGTTGTCGATGCCCGCTTGATGCAGCATGATGACATCCATGTAGCCCTCGGTGATGATGAGGGTTTTTTTAGCGATCGCGCTTTTTTTCGCAAGGTCGAATGCGTAGAAAATTTTAGATTTATCAAACACCGCGCACTGCGGCGAATTGACGTATTTGGCGGGGTTATCGCTTATCGTGCGGCCGCCGAAGCCCACGAGCTTGCTTGCGTGGTTGTAGATCGGAAAGGTGATGCGCTCGATGAAGCTTGCATAAAGCCCGCGCTCGTTTTGCTTAACCGCGCCCGCATTTAGCGCGTCTTGCGGCGGAATTTCTTCGTTTTGCAAAACCCTGATCGTCTGCGCGCTAGCTCCTGCGTAGCCAAGGCCGAATTTGCGAATACTTTGATCGCTTAAGCCGCGATCGTGCAGGTATTTCACGGCGGTGGGGTTTTGATAAAGGCAGCTTTGATAATAGGCGTTTAAAATCCCGAGTACCTTCTTCTCTTCGCTGTGCTCCTGGACTTTAGCGCCGGTGTATTGCAGCGCGAAATTATACATCCCCGCAAGCTTTTCTACCGCTTCTGGAAAGCTTATCTTTTCGTAATCTTGGATAAATTTAATCGCGTTGCCGCCTGCCTTGCACGAAAAGCAGTGAAAAATTCCAAGCTTTGAACTCACGCTCATGCTCGGGTGCGAATCGTCGTGGAAGGGGCAGACGCCTACGAAATTTGCGCCGCTGCGCTTAAGCGGGACATATTTTTCTACGACGTCTACGATATCTACGGTGGCCAGCAGATTTTCTATGCTTTCGTTTTTAATCATAAGCGAAATTATACCCGCACTTTGCTATAATTGCCCTTTATTTTTGCGACGAGGTTTGATTTGGATAATTTTTTCTTAGACGATCGCGACCCGATTTTCGGGCTTATCATGCTGATAAGCATAATCTTGCTAGTGTCGATTCTAAGCTACATTTGGGGAGTTTTTTCTAAAAAAAACGAGAGGCAGAGCCTAGAGAATTTCATCAAAAAATTTGACACCCTAGACGCGCTTAGCTCGGAGCACAGACAGCTTTTGGCAAGCCCGCAAATTGATATCCCGACGCTTGGAATTTTGGCTAGCTCTTTCGTCAAAAGCGGCGACTTCGAGCGCGCGATAGAAATTTATCTAATCGCTCTAAGTAAGGCTAGCGGCGGCGTGCAGAGGGAGTTTATCCTCACCAATCTCGGCATCGTATATTTCAAAGCGGGCTTTTTAGGGCGCGCCGAAGAGGTGTTTTTGCAGGCGCTGAAGCTGCGCCCGAGAAACAAAGAGGCCCTTACGCATCTTACGGTGATTTACGAGCGGCTGAAGCGCTTTAATGAGGCGCTTGAGGTGCTTGACGCGTTGCGCGAGCAGGACGCCGAAGTATATGCTCAAAGCCAGTTCGAGCGCGCCCAGATCATCGCAAACGACGCCAATACGCCCTTTAACAAGAAGATCGCTAAAATTTCAAAGCTAAATTTCAAAGGCGCGGGGCGGTTCTGCATGGAGCTTTTTATCAAAAACAAAGAGCCTATGGAGGGCTTTGACCGCTTCCCGCCGATCGAGCAGGCAATCGATCTGATCTATGATTTCCCTGCGGCGGTAAATACGCAGGATGCGGAGTACAGCGCGCTTTTTTACGCGCTTGGAAAAAGCGATCAAAAGCCGCAGAGCGCGAGTAAAATTTTTGAGATCAACGCGCTTATGGCTATGAAAGATGCGGGCTTTGAGGACGCGGGGCTTAGTTTTAGCTACACCTGCGCGAAGTGCAAAAGCTCGGTGGGGCTTTTTTCGCACCGCTGCCCGGTCTGCTACGAGCTAGGCAGCATGGAGATCAGAGCGCAAATTTCGGAGAAAACCGGTGAAATCGGTCAAACTTTTTAGCGACGGCAGCTGCCTTGGAAACCCTGGAGCGGGCGGCTGGGCTTACATACTGCAATACGGCGACGCGATAAAAAAGGCAAGCGGCGCAGAAGCGATGACAACGAATAATCAAATGGAGCTAACGGCCGCTATAATGGGGCTTAGCGCGCTTAAGCAGCCCTGCTGCGTCGAGCTTTTTACCGATAGCGAATATGTCGTTAAAGCGATAAGCTCCTGGCTCGCAAAGTGGGTCGTTACCGATTTTAAGGGCAAGAAAAACGCGGATCTGTGGCGCAGATACCTTGCGGCGGCGGCGCCTCACGAGATCAAAGCCTCGTGGGTCAAGGGACATGCGGGTCATCCGCAAAACGAGGAGTGCGACGCTATGGCTCGCGCGGCCGCAGAAGCGATAAAGGGCTAAAATTCTACGGCGAAGCTTGCGGTTGCGTGGATTAGGCATGGATTTGCCCGCGTTTACTTTGCACGCAGAGCCGCTTCGGCGTAAATTTTATCGCCCGAAGCCGGTTTTTGTGTATTCGTTCACGTAATCGGGCTCTTGTATTTAGGGGCAAGCGTGTTTTTGGCGAGGATTATATGTGCGGTAAGCAAGCTTCAGCGCGGTTTGCGTTAGAATTAGCAGGCTACGTTTAAATTTTATTCGCCGCAGATCGGCGATAGCGCGTTTCATTCGGCGTTAATACGAATTTAGCGCGGGCTGTACTTGCACTCGTTCGTTTCACTTGTGCGGGTTTTGTTCGCACCGGATGCCGTTTGCGTGCGAGCCGCCGCGGATTTCGTAGAATTTTATAAAAAGGTTGATAATGCAAAATTTAGAAAAATTACAAGAAAAACTTGGCTATAAATTTAAAAATTTAACCCACCTCAAGATCGCTCTTACGCACAAAAGCGCCAAAAACGGACATAACAACGAGAGACTGGAATTTTTAGGCGATGCGGTGATGGATCTAATCGTGGGCGAGTATCTTTTCAAAAAATTTAGTAGCGACGAGGGCGATCTGAGCAAGCTGCGCGCCGCACTCGTGAACGAAAGCAGCTTTTCTAAATTTGCAAAATTTTTGGGCATCGGGGAGAACCTGAATATGTCGCTGTCCGAGGAGCGCAACGGCGGACGCGAGAAGCCATCGCTGCTTTCGGACGCGTTTGAGGCGATAATGGGCGCCGTCTATCTTGAGAGCGGGCTGCAAAACACCGCCCGAATCGCGACTGCAATTTTAGAAATCCTCTATCCGCGCATAAGCTTTAACGAGCTAGTTAAAGACTACAAAACCGCGCTGCAAGAGCTCACGCAGGCAAAATTCGGCGTCACGCCCGAATATATCCTTTTAGGCTCGAGCGGCCCCGATCATAAAAAAAGCTTCGAAATGGCGGCGCTTGTAGGCGGTAGGCGGCTCTCATCCGCCGTGGGAGCGAGCAAAAAGGAGGCCGAGCAAAAATGCGCGCAAATCGCGCTCGAGCTTTTACAAAACGGCGTCTCGCACGGCACTAGCGCAACAAGTGGCGAGCAAGCAGCATGCGCTAGCGACGTACAAAGCGGCGCGAACTGCGCTCAGGACGACAAAAAAGGCTCGCGAAATGGCGACGGACGAGCGTGGGGCAGCGCAAAGAGCGATTGCGCCGGCACATCGGACGACACGCCAAGCGCTAAAAAAAGCAATGAGCGAAACAAAAACGCCGAACAAAACGGACGCGGCGGCGATCAAGGAGACGCGCTATGAATACCTTCGGCGAGAGATTGCGCCTTAGCACCTTCGGCGAGAGCCACGGCGCGGCGATCGGCGGCGTTTTGGACGGCTTTCCGGCTGGCGTGGCAATCGAGATTTCAAATATCCAAAGCGAGCTTGATCGCCGCAAACCGGGCGGCAAATACGCTACGCCGCGCAAAGAAGCCGACGAGATCGAAATTTTAAGCGGAATTTTTGACGGTCGCAGCACCGGCGCGCCGATCGGATTTATCATCCGCAGCGCGAATCAGCACTCGAAAGACTACGAAAATCTCAAGGATATTTTTCGCCCCGCACACGCCGATTTTACATATTTTGCCAAATACGGACTGCGCGATTACCGAGGCGGCGGACGGGCAAGTGCGCGCGAAACCGCCGTGCGCGTGGCTGCGGGAGCGTTTGCGCAGATACTGCTAAATCACTTTAAAATTTCCGTAAAAAGCGGAATCTACGGCGTGGGCGAAATTTACGCGGAAAATTTGGACTTCGACTTTGTGCAAAGCAGCGAAATTTTCGCGCTCGATCCCACTGTGGAGGGCGCACAGAAGGAACTAATCCTAAGCGTCAAAAATGCGGGCGATAGTATCGGCGGCTGCGTGCTAACGCGCGTTACGGGCGTGCCTGCGGGGCTCGGCGAGCCGCTGTATGGTAAGCTGGATGCGACGCTTGCGGGCGCGCTGATGGGCATAAACGGCGTAAAGGCCGTACAGATCGGCGCCGGAGCGAAAGTAAGCACGCTAAAAGGCAGCAAGAATAACGACTTTATGCACGCTAGCAAGGATGCGATCCGCACCAACGGCGGCAAGATCGACGCAAATTTTGCGAGCAACAACGCAGGCGGGATCTTAGGCGGCATAAGTAGCGGCGCGCCGATCGAGATCACGACGCATTTTAAGCCGACCCCGAGCATTTTCATGGCGCAGCACAGCGTGGATGTGCACGGTGCGGACGCGGTCTGCGAGCTGCGCGGGCGGCACGATCCGTGTATTGCCGTGCGCGGCAGCGTCGTAGCCACCGCGATGGCGCGGCTAGCGATCGCCGATGCGCTACTGCTAAACGCGAGTACGACGCTGGGGAATTTAAAGCGAATTTACGGCGAGGATTAAATTTAAACGAACAATCCTTCAAATTTTGCGGAATTTAATGAAATTTCAAGAGCCGAGCGATGAAATTCCAGCGAGCAAGCGGGCAAATTTTAAATTTACGCGGTAAGCCTATCGCGACAAGGAGAGCAAAATGAGACTTGAGCGTATCGGCGAGGACTCGGCGCTGATCGCGCGCATAGAGGCGATCAACGTCGCGGCGTTCCCCGAAATCGAGCGTATCAGCATAAAAAATTTTTTAAAAATGTCGCGCAAAGGACAGCTTGAAATCGCGGCGATTTTCGAGGATTTTAGCGCCCTA
>CAURMQ010000090.1:0-7453 GCA_963525765.1 uncultured Campylobacter sp.
CAGGCGCGGACGCATGTCTAGCGGCATCGATTTTTCACTTCAGAGAGATCGAAATCAAGGCACTAAAAGCGTATTTGCGAGAACAAAATATTGAAGTGAGACTGTAAATTTAGTCAGGTTTATACCGTGGGGTTGAAACTTAGCTGTCAAAGCGACTAAACAATTAATTTTATTTCAGCCCCTCGTTATCTTGCAAGTTTTTTGACAAGTATTATTTTGCTTAGGTAAAATTTATTCGTTTTAGCTAAATCATAAGCTTTTTTAAATACTTTTCCATCTTCTACCCGCCACCTGCGCTGCTACCATTATGGAAGGTAAGAGTACAGTTCTCATAGATATTTGCTTAAATTGATTTTAATTTCACCCGATACTTTACGACGAAAGAATTTCAAAATTTAGCCTTAAATTTATCGTCATTTTGCTATGATTAGTGAAAAATAATGAAAGCGTGAATGCGTAAATGATAATCTCTGCCGGACGAAATGAAATTTTTGATTTTGCCCTGCCTATGGGCGTGGGGCTAGTGGATGTGAGTATAAATTTAACTAAATTTTTATGCGAAAATAGGCAAAGCTTGCCGAGTGAAATCATTTTCGTGGGTTCTGCAGGGCTATATAAAGAGGGTGAAATTCTAAAAATTTATGAAAGCAGATCGGCTGCAAACTGCGAGATATCGGCGCTTTATGAACTTTCATACTCTCCAATTAACTATGAAATTCTAGCTAGGGATTCTGCCGATGTTTCATATGAAACAATAACTAATAGCTCAAATTTTATCACGACCGATAAAGAATCCGCGCTAAAATTCTTTGAACGAGGTTATTTTTTAGAAAATATGGAATTTTTTGCGGTTCTTAAGGTAGCTCAAAAATTTCAAACCCCTGCTTACGGAATTTTTTGTGCAACGAATTTTTGCAATTCAAATGCTCACACGGATTTTTTAAAAAATCACGCCGCTGCAAAAGAAAATTTAACTAAATATCTAAAAACTAAGGCATTAATTTGAAAAATATCTTTGATTTTACAATGAAAGAGCTTGAAAATTTCGTCGAACCAAAATTTAGAGCCAAGCAAATTTACGAATGGATTTACAAAAAGAATGTGGACGACTTCGCACAAATGCTAAATCTACCAAAAGAGATCCGTCAAAGTTTAGCTCAAAATTTTTATTTAGACCCGCTTAAATGCATCAGATCCGAAACAAGTAGCGATGGCAGTATCAAATATCTTTTCGCTCTCAAAGATGGCAAGACAATAGAAAGTGTCCTGCTGCCGATGAAGGATGAGCTGCGAGATGAAAACGAAAAAGTTATAAGACATGCGCGCTACTCAATCTGCGTAAGTTCGCAAGTAGGTTGCAAAATTGGCTGCAGCTTCTGCTTGACAGCAAAAGGTGGCTTCGTACGGAATTTAACTCCAGGCGAAATCGTGGCTCAAATTTGGCTCATCAAAAAAATGAACGCGATCCCGTACGAGCGCCGCGTCAATGTCGTATATATGGGGATGGGCGAACCGCTTAATAACCTTGATAATGTTGCCAAAGCCGTGCAAATTTTAAAAGAAAACGACGGACTCGCTATAGCACCGCGTCGCCAAACAATAAGTACGAGCGGTCTTTCTACGCAGATAAAAAAGCTTGGCGAAATGGATCTTGGCGTGCTACTCGCGATCTCGCTGCACGCAGTGGATGACGAACTGCGTGAAAAACTAATGCCGATAAATCGTGCCTACAATATTGCATCGATCATGCAGGCGGTGCGCGAGTTCCCAATCGATCTGCGAAAACGCGTGATGTTTGAATACCTAATGATCGATGGCGTAAACGACCGTCCAAGCGATGCCAAAACGCTAGTGAAGCTTCTGCATGGCATCCGCGCAAAAGTAAATCTGATCTATTTTAATCCGCACGAAGGCTCGAGCTTTGGCAGACCAAGCCCCGAAAACATGGTGAAATTCCAAGACTATCTCTGCGCGCACGGCATTACTTGCACGATCCGCCAGAGCAAGGGGCTAGATATCAGTGCGGCGTGCGGACAACTTAAACAAAGAAACGAACAGGGTAAAATTTTAGATCAAAATGGCGTCAATATGAATAAAATTTTAAAAAGATAGAAAAAGATTCGGCGATCATTTTCAGACCGTAAGGCAGATCGGCAAAAAATTTATAACGGAGTAGCAATGGACGCGCAAAAATAATGGAGGAGATCGGCGTCTTCTTAAACAGATCGCTGCTTAAAAAATCCTAGATTACAAAGGCGGAAATTATCCGCTTTATCGAGGCAAAATGGGCGGAGGCGCAGACGATGAGAAATACCGCATCTACGCCTCATACATCTACGCGGCGCGCATGGTGAATGAGAACAAATGGGCGGACGACGCCCCAAATATGCTGCGCTGGCTAGGCGAGATGGACAAGCACGCCAGAAGCAATGAAAATCCGCCCTACGTGAGCGATTATTACAAGGGCGAATGCTGCTTGGAGTGCGGCGCAGAGCAGGAGGCGCTTAAATTTTTGCGCAAAAGTTACGAAGCAAATGAGGAGTATCTTTTCACCCGCAGCCCAAAGGTCGCGGAGTTTTTTAATGCGCATCTTGCAGAACCTAAAATTTTATCCAAATTTGAAGATGAGGGATACGAGGACTTTAGTTCCTCGCTGCGACTGGAGTATTTCGGCAAAGCTTTAGAGCAAGAGGGCGAGTTTCGCTGCACCTTTTTAGATGAAGATAGCTAAGAGACAGGCGAGCCTAGCCAGGCACAATCGGACGCGTAGAATTTCTAAAGCAAAATCAGGAAGAATTTTTAACAGACATCTTAGCTGAAATTTTAAAAAACTACCCAAAATGGCAGGAGATCTACGACTATCCGAGTGAGACGAAAAGCGATTTCATGCCAGGCATCAGCACGCTACAGGAGCTTAGCGAACTATTGGATCTGTAAAATATCTATATCCTAGACGACGCAAAATCGGCTTTGAGTTTAGCTACTCGTGGGACATGGAGCACGGCCTAGGCGTGATGGCGCGCAAAGGCGAGGTCATTAATATCGGCGAAGCGGAAGTAGCGTTTATGGCTATTTGAATAAAATAAACCAAATTTTAAAGCATAAAACAAATTTTTATAGTTACTTTTAGGCTAAATTTTACGCATTTTTTTATCACTTTTACCATATGCAAATACAAGAAGCCAAAATAATAAAAATTAACTGCCGCGTCTTAATCTTACACACATCTTACCGATCAAATTTCGCACTAATTTGCAATTACGATTGTATAAATGAATGGGTGTAGAATTTTAGCGATACAATGAGAAATATTGCATCTCCTCTCTCGCTTTAACATTTATAAAGTTTCTCTCATATTGGTTATACCGCTATTCCGAATTTTAAATTTACATACTATTAAACTCGCGATTATGCTAAAACAAACTCTGAAATCATCCGTGAATTCCTTCTAATCTACCCTTAACATTTCGAATTTTCATAGAAATCAACAATTACAATCCGAGTCTTATGCCAATATCTTGCGATATTTCTATTGTTTGTTTTTGTTCTATGCTACGGTCTATGCCCAAACCAAGTACCCTCTTGCAATATTCCCCAAAAAAAGCAACTGCCGTTTTGCTCCCCATGCTTGCTATTAATGCCGAGCTTTCTAAATTAACAGAGCTTCCCGCCCCGCCCTTTTGCTTAAATAGAAAATTGGCGTATTCGTCAAATTCTCTTTTAAATATTCCATATTCTTTATTGCATTTTTTAAAAGAATCAATATCGGATTTAAAATCTTTTATACTACCGCCCAACTTATCTTGAAACATCCAATATTTATGCGCTCTGAGCTCAAATTTACCGTAATCTTCGCTGCCGAAAATAAAAATATATGAAACCCACCGTCTAGCCAAGCTGAATTACGTGCTTTTATAGCCGTAACGCTTTTTCCCAATATAGCTATCGCAAAATAAAATCGTCTTAAAATTTTCAAATAACTACAGATGAGAAATTAATAAATTAATGCCGTTGTAAGCACAAAATTTTATAAAAACCGGCAAAAACAAAATCCTAGTCATCGAAATAATCGCCGCTTCAAAATTTTATTGAGTTGCTTAAATTTTACCGATTTTCGCGAGATTATAAAACTCTCTTGCGGCATCGAATTTGCTTTTTATCTCATATCGCTCTCCGCCTAGTTCAAAGCAAATTGTATTCGCGTGTAGCAACAATCTCGGCGCTCCCGTCGTTCTGATCCGCTCTGTCTCATCCATCTTTTTATCCAATATCCGCTCCGCTTGCTCGCGCGAAAGCCCGTACAGCGGCTCTCCCAATATCGGCGCACCCGCGGCAAATAGATGCAGCCTGATCTGATGCTGCCTACCCGTCAGCGGATAGCACTCGATCAGGCTAGCGTCTATGTCCGAGGAATATCGCAGCGGGCGTATCAGCGTGATTGCCTCCTTGCCGTCGCGCGATATTTTCATACGAATTTTAAGATCGGCAAACTCGCCGCTAGGAGCGATCGGAGCATCAATTACAAACCCTTCAAAATCCTTTAAAAATTTCAGTTTTTCGCTAAATGTTGCGTATTTTGCAGGCTCAAATTTTTTCAAATTTACACAGCCCTTAGAAGTAGCTGGCAAAGATTTAGCCACAGATAAGGCGCAAGGTTTATGTCCGTTATCCGCGCTACTCATCGCGATAGCGGGTTTAAGCTTATCGCTCACGCCGCAGGATAAAGCATCAAATTCAAATCCGCTGCCAAGATCGCCAGTAGGAGCGCCAGATTCAAATTTAGCTTGCATGCCGTCAGATAGAGCATCGCACCATAATCTCCTACTCGCACTATTAGACAAGATATTAAATCCAAATTTATTGCCTACTCCTTTTAGAGCTAGTGTATCGCGCAGATCCGACACGTTATCTGGTAAACTCACAGCATCGTCCGCAAATTTTGATCCGCAAATTTTATCAAAGCCTAGAGCATAGCAATCCTCTATTTCGCCATTGCAAGCGGCACCTTGCAAATCCCCTCGCAAGCCCTCTCTCAAATCCCCTCGTACGAGCGCTAGATAGCTTTTCATCACCCTACGCTGTTCGAAGCACTCTTTAAGCTCGCGCGCCGCGTCTTTATCCTTAGCGACGATAAGAATTCCGCTGGTTTCTAAATCAAGCCTATGCGCCACGCACGCGTCCTGCCCGTATAGCGACCAGATCTCGTCATACATATTATAAGGCGAATTGCGCCCGCTTGGATGGCTTAAAATTCCACTCGGCTTGTCAAATGCCGCAAACGTATCGCACTCAAAGATCGGCTTCAGTCCGCGCGGCTCGCATTTGTAATCGATCAAAAAAATTTCTCCGCGAGCAACGGAATTTTTATGCAAATTTTGATCCTCTGCATCGGTTACGCGATGCTTGTCACAGATGCGCTGCGCGGATTTCATATCGTATCCGAGGCTAAGCAGAATTTCGTAAATTTTGCGTCCCTCAAAGCTTCCCAGGCTTCTTTTCTCATAACCCATATTAAACTTTCAGCCCCATTTTTATATAATTTTTGCCATCATTATACAAGAAATTCTAACCGAAAGGCTACTAAAATGGTCGAAAGATACGCGAGAAAAGAGATGTCTGAAAAATGGAGCTTGCAAGCCAAATACGACGCGTGGCTAAAAGTCGAGCTCGCAGCAGTTCAGGCGTGGAATAAACTAGGTTTAATAAGCGACTGCGATAAAGATAAAATTCTACAAAACGCAAGCTTTAGGATCGAGCGGATAGATGAGATCGAAAAGACCACCAAGCACGACGTCATCGCGTTTCTAACGAGCGTGAGTGAGAGCCTTGGGCAGGAGAGCCGCTTCGTGCATTACGGCATGACTAGCAGCGATTGCATCGATACCGCCGTCGCGCTACAAATCAAAGAAAGCATGGAGCTTATCATTGAGGATGTGCAAAATTTAAAAGCCGCAATAAAATCTCAAGCCATGAAGCATAAAATGACGCTGATGGTCGGGCGCAGCCACGGTATCCACGGCGAGCCGATCACTTTCGGACTCGTGCTTGCGGTCTGGTATGATGAGATAAATCGCGCGCTAGAGCTTTTGCAACACGCAAAAAGCGTCATCAGCTACGGTAAAATAAGCGGTGCGATGGGAAATTTCGCCCACGCTCCACTAGAGCTGGAAGAGCTGGTGTGTGAATATTTGGGGTTAAAGCCCGCCCCCGCGTCCAATCAAGTCATCCAGCGCGATCGCTACGCGCAGGTAATGAGCGCACTTGCGATCCTGGCTTCCAGCTGCGAAAAGATCGCTATCGCAATCCGCCACTATCAACGCACCGAGGTTTATGAGGCGGAGGAATTTTTTAGCCCAGGTCAAAAGGGCAGCTCTGCGATGCCACACAAACGAAATCCCGTGCTTAGCGAAAATGTAACGGGACTATGCCGTATGATCCGCAGCTTCGCAATACCCGCGATGGAGGACGTAGCACTATGGCACGAACGCGATATCAGCCATAGCTCGGTCGAGCGATTTATCCTCCCCGACGGCTTTATAACCGCCGATTTTATGCTAAATCGCTTGACAAGCTTGATCGAAAAACTGCTCGTATATCCTGAAAATATGATGAGAAATCTAAATTTAACCGGTGGGCTCGTGTTTTCGCAGCGCGTACTGCTAGAGCTGCCTAAACGAGGAGTTAGCAGGGAGGATGCTTATAAAATCGTGCAGCGTAATGCGATGAAGGTCTGGGCGGATCTGCAAGAGGGCAAAAAAGCTATAGATGAGCAAGGGCATAGCCTATTTTTGCAAAATCTACTCGCAGATACAAAGCTACGAGAAAAACTAAGCGAAAGCGAGATCAAAGAGTGCTTCGACTACGGATATTACACTAAAAATGTGGACGCGATTTTCGCTAGGGTTTTTGGCAAATAGCAGGCACGACGACTTGCTATTTTAAAACTCCGAGCTAGCTTACAAAATATAGCAAAGCAGCTAGAAATTTATGTTTGCGCCGAAGTATTTTAAAAACAGCGATTGAAATTTTAAAATTTTGATAAAGATAAAATTTTAGTAAAAGCGTAGCGCTTGCGGATTAATCTAGCATCTAAATCCGCACGACAGGCATCCACCACTTTTACTGCGAATTTTTCTACGGTTGCAACTAACCTTAAAATCGTAAAAATTTAATGCTTTAAAACGGTAAAATTCTTAGGTGTAGTAGTTTTAGAATTTTACCGCAAAATTTAAGTGCTAATCCCGAAGATGTAAATGCGAGATTTCCATAAAGCAAAATGGCATTTCTGCGTCGTACTCGAACTAGGGATCGTGAGATATCCGAAACAATTATGAAACAAATTTAAAGTGGCAAATGGGGACATTGATAAAATTCCGCTTTTTCAACTTGAGATTTTAACGATTCTTAGAAAAAAGCGGATTGAGTAAAATTTCATAAATTCCATCAATTTAAG
>CAURMQ010000091.1:0-7449 GCA_963525765.1 uncultured Campylobacter sp.
GATAGGTTTTAGTTCAGGCTCAATTGCTACCGGCTCTGGCTCAACAGCGATAGGTTCTGGTTTAATTATCTTTTTAGTTGGAATTTCAGGTTCTGAAAGTTTAACATTTGAAATTTCATCTTCATGAGCAGAAACACTTGAAGTATCAGGCTTCGAAGCTTTAGCGATAGGAATTTCAGGCTCGGTTTTAACGGCTACAGGAATTTCTTCTTCTACGCTTGGAATTTCAACCTTTTTGGCAGGCTCTTGCACCTTGGCACTCGGTTTGATATCCGAAAGATCGATCTCTATATCAGGAATTTCAATCTCAACCTTAGGCGTCTCAACCTTAGCCTTTGGAATTTCTATTTTTGCAGGCTCAACCTTTACTTCTTCTTCCTCTTTTTTGATCTTAGGAAGCTCTATTTCGATATCAGAAAGATCGATGCTAGGAGTTTCGGCTTTAGGAGCCTGGGTCTGCGTTGCATGTGTTTTGAGCCCCACAAAATCATCAGGAATTTCCAAAGATATAGGCTCATCGATATCGGCCTGGGCACCCTTTGTGCTTGAAGGCTCTACCTTTGGCTTTTCTGCGTGCGGGATTACTATTTCAGGAATATCAATATCGATCTTTGGCGATTCAGGCTCTGTCTTTTCAATCTTAATATCACTCATAGGCTCGATATCTATAGGCTTAATGACCGGCTCTTCTGCTTTAGGAGCTTCTTTTTTGAGCTCTTGAGCAATACTAGGCTTGCTAACAGCCTCCTCTTTATGCGCAGAATGGGCCTCGGCATCGTGTGTACGCCTTCTGCTTTGCAAGATAGCGCGTAGCTCGTCTGCCGACGAAGTAGTAGCATGTCGTAATTCATCGAGCTTGTTGATGATAGGCCTTTCTTTTACTACCGGCTCTTCCATAATCATTTCATCAGCGACGATAGGCTTTTCTACCTCGGTATCCAGCTTAATCTCATGCGTCTGTGGAGCAAAATCCGATCTATTTAGAGCAATTCCGGATTTTGAAATTTTATCTAGCGTCTTAACGAATTTAGTTAAGTTAAAAGGCTCTGTGAGGGTAAAAATTTTAGAATTTGAAATACTAATACTTTGAAGCTCTTTTGGCTTAAGAGTTAAGATCGTAGGCATACTCAATATATCGCTAACCTCGCCGTAATTCTTAAATCTAGTGATAAGGGCGTCATATTTGTTATTATTTTGCGCTGAGCGGAACTGCGCGTTTGTATTAAATATCGAAATTTTACCACCTAGCTTGCTGATGTAATTCTTAACGATATCGTTATACATCGTATCGGCGCTATCGGCTAAAAGCGCAAAATTTAACCCTTTGATGCTTTCAAATACTGCGTCCGCATCGGTCTTTTGAGTCTCTTTAAAAGCAAGGGTGAAATAAAATCTAGTACCCTTTCCTACGGTAGATTTGACCTGAAGCTTACCGCCCATCATCGCTACGTATTTCGACGAAATCGTAAGTCCAAGACCTGTTCCACCATATTTGCGTGTGATCGTAGAGTCGGCCTGAGAGAAGGCGTTAAATACATTTGCGAGCTTGTCTTCAGAAATTCCAATGCCGGTATCTTCTACGCTAAACGTTACGATCGCCTCTCCCGGAGCTTTGCTAGGCTCCCTTAAAATTTCAACTACGATAGTGCCGTGCTCAGGCGTAAATTTAACAGCATTTGACATGAGGTTGATAAGAACCTCTTTGATCTTCGTAATATCGCCGTATAGATGGTGCACTAGTGTAGGATCGATGTAGAGCAAGATGTCGATATTCTTTTCGGCAGCCTTGGCAACGTAAATTTCAACCGCACTTTCGAAATCTTGAATAGGATTAAATAAGATATCCTCAAGCTCGACCTTATTGCTCTCGATCTTAGAGACATCCAAAATGTTATTAATGATCGTTAGAAGGTTTTCGGACGATTTTTCGATGGTATCAACGTAATCGCGCTTCTCTTCATCCAGATCGGTATTTTTAAGAAGCTCCGTAAAGCCGATGATGCCGTTAAGCGGCGTTCTGATCTCGTGCGACATATTGGCCAAAAAGATCGATTTTGCCTTGTTGGCATCCTCCGCAGCACCCTTTTGATACGCAATCAGATCTAGCGCGTCCTCGATAAGCGAATACGCCTTGTTAACACCCTCACTAGTCCTAACGTCGATATGCTCGTGCTGATTCGTCAAATCGCCGATTCGGCTAAGCACGTTGCCGAGGTCGGTAACGTTCTGTCTTAAACGTCTTGTAATACCCAAGGCAAAAACGACCAAAATAGCCGCTAAAGCCCATATACCAAGAGCGATAAATAGGTTTCTTAGTCTTTGCGCTAGATAAGTATCGGCATGCGCCGCAAGCTCAGCATTGATCTTTTCAGAAATTTCACTTAGCTTTTTATATTTAAGTGTAGTAGAGGCAAACCACTCTTGAAAAGGTACGCTATAGTGTCCCTCATCCGCTTCTTGCTGCAATGTGGCTGAAATTTTAGCAGTCTCTCTTAATGCGTTTTGAAATTCCTCTCCGTCTAGAATTTTTAAAATCGCAGCTCTAGCATCAGATTCCGGCAAGAAGTAGTAATTAGGGAGCGAACTAGATAGGTTGAAGCTAGCCCAAGTCCTTAGCTGCGCCTGATTCATCGCCTTGCTACCGATAATGTATTCGATAATATAGTCACGTTCCGATGCGGTGGCATCCATCGCCTCATAAGTATTAAGTAACGAAACCGTCCAAACGGTAATATTTGAGCTTACAAGACCCTCTCTTAGCACTCGTTGGATTGTTTTTACGTCATCGTCGAATTTTTGAAAATATGAGCTGAAAAGCTCACCGAAGCTTTTGCTTTGAGCATCGACATCCCTTCTTACCTGCGGAAGTTTATCTAATAAACCGTCTATATCGGTCTCGGCAGCCAAAAGCTCGTCATTACCGGTGCCGTAAGCGAAAATATCAAAAATAGTCTTTTTTACGACATTTTCACTGATATTTTTGCTTTCTTTATACTTTGCAAGCGCATCGTCGGTTTTTTTGCGTTGACCCGATAGAAGGGTTCCCATACCGGGGTTTCCCTCGCTACCCAAAAACGCCGAAGTGATACCGCGCTCTTTATCTACCTGCTCTACTAACGCCGCGAGATTGCTATTTTTAGCAATCTGCTGCTGCAAAATTCCCACTCTGGCGTAATCCTGCAAAGAGATAAACAAGAAATATGATGCAAACGCGAAAATCAAAAGTAACGGGATACCGCTAACAAGTCTCAAAGCACTTGTAGTATTTAAATTCATACAAAATCCTTCAAAGCGCAGCTTACGCGACGTTAAATTTTATTCAACCGGAGAAACGAAGTCGCTTCCGTCACGCTAGGCGGAGACGATTTAGCCGTCCTGCAAAGTTAATGGGTGATTTTACTAAACAAATCTTTAAATATAGCTTTTTGCGTTAGGTTTTCGTTAATGATTGTTTAAAATTTTTTCCGCGGTTTGGATATTCGTAAGCGATCTGATCTCATCGAAGCTCGCCGCATAAATGCTCTCAAAATCGCCGTAAAAGTCCAAAAGCTTCTTCAGGCTTCCTTTGCTAACGCCCAAGCTTAGCAGTTTTGAGCTTTGCAGATCGAGTTTGCGTTTGCTCTTTTGGTGAAACGAGATCGCAAAGCGGTGCGCTTCATCGCGCAGACGCTGAAAAAACTGAAGTTTCTTATCATCCGTCGGCAACGAAAAAATTCCGCCTTTCGTGCAAATTTTATCTTTCGCAGCCCCCTTTGCGCGGTGGGCTTTGGCGTCGATTTTCTCTTTTGAAATAGCGATTATATCGACGTTTGCTCCGACGCTTGAGATTATATCCTCTGCTAAGCTTAGCAGAGCCGTTCCGCCGTCGATGAGCCACAGATCAGGCGCTGCAAGCTCGTCAAATTTAAGCGCGCGGCTGGTTAGGTACTCGCGCATCTGATCGTAGTCGTTATTTGAGCTAAGGTGCTTGTGGCGGTAGTTTTGCTTGTTAAACTCGCCGTCTTGAAAGCTTATCATAGCCCCCACGGCCGCGGCGCCGAACATATGCGAATTGTCGAAAACTTCGATATTTACCGGCAAATTCGTAAGATTAAAATAATCCTTCAGCTCCTGCAAAAATGCGTAATCGTGCGTTTTTAGATGTTTTTTGATATTGATCTCGCAGTTTTGGTATGCAATCTCGCAAATTTTACGTTTCTCACCGATTTTCGGCGCGTAAATTTTAAACGCTCTTTCGTGCCGCTTGGATAAAATTTCGCATACCAGATCCGCATCGTCAAACTCGTCGTAGACGTAAATTTTAGCGCACGCCACGGGAGCCGCGGCCGGGAAGGCGCTTAAGATCATCTGCTTGTAGGCGTTTGCGATATCATCGGCGCTCGGAGCTTTGCAGTTGATTATATGCGAGCTTGAGGCTGAAATTTTACCCTCGCGTATGCTAAAATGCACGGCGCAGACGAGCCCGTCGCGTGCAGCAATCGCAAAGACCTCGAAATCATCGAGCTTTGCCAGATCGACCTCGACCTTTACGTTCATCTGCTTTAAAATTTCAATCTTATCGCGAATCTGCGCGGCTTCCTCGAAATTTTCGCTCTGCGCAAGCCGCGCCATCCGCTCCAAAAGCTGCGGCACCATCTTTTGCGGATTTTTTAGGGCGGCAAGCGCGCTTTGTACGATACGCGCGTAATCCTGCTTTGAAATTTTATCCTCGCACGGAGCGGCGCAACGCCCGATCTGGTGGAACAAACAGGCCTTTTTGCCCTTGACGCAATTTTTCTTCTGCACGAGCGGAAACTGCATGTAAAGCGTCTGTAAAATTTCCTTCGCGCCGTGAAAATAGGGGCCGAAGTATCTGATGTTTCTGCCCTTTACAATCTTTCGCGTGATCTCAAAGCGCGGGAAATCGTCGTCTAAATTTACGTAGATATATGGATAGGTCTTATCGTCGCGCAGCAGGATGTTGTATTTGGGCTTGAGCTGCTTGATGAAGGAATTTTCTAGGATCAGCGCGTCGCTTTCGCTAGGCGTGACGATGTATTCTAAATGCACCGCCTCGCTTATCATCTTGGCGATGCGCGCGCTTAGACGCGGGCTCGGCGCCAAGGCGGGCGTGAAAGAAAAGTAGCTTTTGACGCGATTTTTTAAAATTTTTGCCTTGCCGACGTATAGCAGCTTGCCCGCGGCGTCGAAGTATTGATACACGCCGGGTGCGGCAGGCAGACTCTTAATCTCCTCTATTAGCAAGGATCAGCCCTCTTATCTCTTCAAAAATTTTATAAATTTGCGGATCTTGGATTTTGTTTGTAAACTCCCCCTTTGCGCGCTCCAAAGATAAAATTTCGCCGTCCTGGCGCAAATGAGCTTTATAAATTTGCGCTCTTCTTCTGCTCATCACTCTATCTGCGACGAAA
This sequence comes from uncultured Campylobacter sp., assembly GCA_963525765.1. Lineage (GTDB taxonomy): Bacteria > Campylobacterota > Campylobacteria > Campylobacterales > Campylobacteraceae > Campylobacter_B. Next base: position 5,412 of record CAURMQ010000091.1, read on the forward strand.
AATTTTATCTCGCGCACGCCGCAAAGCTCCGCCGTCTCTCTAGCGGCTACGAAGCGCTTTAATACGTCTTTTATTAAATTTATATTACTATCGCGTTTTAGTTCGCAAAGCCCCGCCGGGTGTTTCGCGGCTATCATCAAAATGCCATCTTTGACGTAGATGAAAGCGATCAGCCTTTGCCAACTAAGCGGCAAAATCGCCAGAAACTCGCCTCTTTCTCGCATCTTGGCATATAAAGGATCTTTTCTGATATGAGCTATTATTTCTCTTGCATTTTCCATAAGCGGATTTTAGCATTTTTTATCTTAGTTTTGCTTAGCGGCTGCGGATACAAAGCACCGCCTTTTTACTCGGACGCGGATGAGCAAACCGCGAACGCAGAGGTATCCGCCGCAGATGGCAACAATACAAACGACACGAAAGGCGGCGTTAGAATTTTACGCGATAAATAGCCTACTTTTAGCTTTGCTTTGTTATACTTTTAAAAATTTTTACAAAGGAATTTCATGCAAACGGCAGACATTTTAGTGCTGGACTTCGGCTCCCAATACACCCAGCTGATCGCTAGGCGCTTGCGCGAACAAGGCGTTTACACCGAGCTGATCGCATACGACGCGCCGATCGATAAGATAAAAGCAAAAAACCCCAAAGGCCTTATTTTAAGCGGCGGGCCCGCTAGCGTTTACGCCAAAGGCGCGTATTTTTGCGACGATAGAATTTTTGAGCTTGGAATTCCGATTTTAGGTATCTGCTACGGCATGCAGCTCATCGCGCATAAATTTGGCGCCAGCGTCGTGCCTGCGGGTAAAAAAGAGTATGGCAAAGCTTCTTTAAAGCTGCTTCGCGCTAGCAAGCTATTCGGCGGCGTGGAGGATAACTCTACTGTCTGGATGAGTCACTCAGACAAGGTCGAAAGCCTGCCGGAGGGCTTTGAGGTGATGGCAAGCTCGGACGAGAGTGAGTGGTGCGTATTCGGCGACGAGATCCGTAAAATTTACGCGCTGCAATTTCACCCGGAGGTCTGCCACAGCGAGTTCGGAGATAGAATTTTAAAAAATTTTGCCAAAGAGATCTGCGGAATAACCAGCACTTGGAATATGGGCAGCTTCGCCAAAGAGCAGATGATCAAAATAAAAGAGCGCGTAGGTAGCGCCAAAGTGCTTTGCGCGGTAAGCGGCGGCGTGGATAGCTCGGTTGTAGCGGCGCTTTTGGCGCACGCGGTGCCGCAGAGCCTGATAGCGGTTTTCGTCGATAACGGACTGCTACGCACTGGCGAGCGCAAGGCGGTAGAGGAGATGTTTAGGCTCAAACTTGGCGTGAGCTTAGACGTGATCGATGCTAGCGAGCTATTTTTAAGCAGGCTGAAAGAGGTGGTCGATCCGGAGCAAAAACGCAAAATCATCGGCGCGACCTTCATTGAGGTTTTCAGCAAAGAAGCAGCAAAACACAAAAACGTAAAATTTCTAGCCCAAGGCACACTCTACACCGACATCATCGAGAGCTCGGTCGCAGGCTCAAGCAAGACGATCAAAAGCCACCACAACGTAGGCGGACTGCCTAAAGATATGAAATTTGAACTGATCGAGCCTCTGCGCGAAATTTTTAAAGACGAGGTTCGCCAGCTGGGGCTCGAACTGGGTCTTTCGCGCGAAGTCGTTTTCCGCCATCCATTCCCCGGCCCGGGCCTTGCGATCCGCATAATGGGCGAGGTAAATACGCCGAGCCTCGAGCTACTACGCAAAGCCGACGTGATCCTGCGCGACGAGCTAAAATCAAGCGGCTGGTACAACAAAACGTGGCAAGCTTTCTGCGTGCTTTTAAACGTAAATTCAGTCGGCGTAATGGGCGACAATCGCACCTACGAAAACGCCGTGTGCATACGCGTAGTGGACGCTAGCGACGGCATGACGGCTAGTTTCTCGCGCCTGCCGTACGATCTGCTAGAAAACGTCTCTCGCCGCATCATAAACGAAGTAGACGGCATCAACCGCGTAGTTTACGACATCTCGAGCAAACCGCCTGCAACGATAGAGTGGGA
>CAURMQ010000092.1:0-7294 GCA_963525765.1 uncultured Campylobacter sp.
TATATCTAGTTTGATTGGGTTCGTATGAATACATAAAAATCATAATCGCAAGCGTGCATACCGTAGCAAGAACTATATAAAAATTCGTCCTATCTTTGAGCGCTAAAGGCTCTTTATTGTAATCACGAGCGCAACTCGAATTTTGTTCAAATTTATTAGGTTTTTCATTTGTATTTATCGTAGAGTCATCCGTGGATTTTTCAAATTTAGAATTCTTACTGTCAGAATTCTCGGCATCAAAATTCCGCCCTGAACCCTGCTCTAAATTTTGACGCCGTTCATTTAGAATTTTTTAGCTTCTCAAGCCTCTGTTTTCTATTCATCTTTTATTCTCTATAACCTACACAAAAATTTGCGACCGGATTTTATCTAAATTTTTTCCTGTTTTTAGTAAAAAATAGGTTTTTAACTCCCTGTATTCTTTACTTGTTAATATGCTTGCTTCGATATAATTACCGTTGCTCATAAAAATAAGGCTGTCGTTACCTATATCAAATCTCAAATTTTTCTTAAATCTAAATATGATTAAGGGCGCAAACGCCGAAAATAAGGAGATTGGCAAAATTAAAATTCCATAAGAAATTTTATTTTTAAAAGTTACTACCAAAGATAAAAGGATTATCCACGCGAACGCGACAAAAAATGTTGAAATTTTACCTTTTTTCGTCATTTTAAAAGTGGATGGCCCAAAGGTGCGTTTTATCGCAATTATTTCGGATAAATTTATAGAGTATAGGGTCGTTCTCTTTTTCTCGGAATAATATTCGATAACTGAATTTTTAAATTTTATATAGCAGGTGCCAAATTTACCAGGAAGTTCTAGCCAGCGTTTAACGGATCTTGGCGAGTCTTGCCTTGTTCCAAAATCTATGAAATTAAGAAAATACAGAAATGGCGAATAAAATTTAATCATCTCTATTGAATTATCTTTTATGATTATCGGCTCTTTATCGTAATCTCTAGCTTGAGTTTTAAAATTTTGCGAGGGTGTATCAGCGGCGCAAGAGAGATCGCTTTGCGATTTTTGTTCAACGGCATTCGTAAAATTTCGTTCGCTGGCATTTATAGAATTTCGCCTACCATCGCTCGTAAATTTTAGCCCACCACCCGCCAAATTTTGCTTATCGCAATTTTTATTTTGTAAGAAATCCTTTATATTTTTATCATACCGCGTTTTGCTTATACCAAACCTAGCAATTTCGTCGTTATGCATTTGACTCCTCCTTATACACGCTTGATTTAGATATAACTATCGCGCGAGTTTGCACGCAGAGATTAGCCTTGCGCATTTTTTAAAATTTGCAAAATTTCGCTTATCTTTTGTTGATCTTTAATGCCTCGCGCGTCCTCCACGCGGCTGTTTAGATCGATAGCGTATGGGCGCAGTGCGAGTGCCTCACGGATATTTTGCGCGCCGATGCCGCCTGCAAGAATGAAAGAGATCGCACCGTTTTTAGCAGCAGCGCTATGTTTATCCGCATTATCATTTTTTGTGGCACCCAGCTTGCCTACTTCGCCGCCGTCATTTGAAATATTTGGCGCGCTCGCCTCATAGTCGCTTGCGCCTTGATCATTGACGCCTTCACTTGTGGGTCTTACACCACTCAGCCTAGCGGTAGCACACGCACTAAATTTGCACTCATCGTCATTTTTTTCGGCGCGACGATCGGCGTTCGTTTCTTGTTTCGTATTGCTCGATCGAACAATATCATGTGTGCGTTCGCTCACTTCATTACTATTAGAAGCACAGCATACGTCGCTTACCCTCTTGAGCTTCAAATTTCCGTTTTCGCTATGCTCCGTGCAAGAATTGCCGCAGCTGCCGTTTTTGTCGCGCTTTAAATTCCCCTCGCTATATCCGCTACAGATCGCGCTATGTTTAAGATGGCTCCTTGTGTCGCCAGCGCCTTGCATTGTGCCTGCTACGTAGTATTTTTCGTTACTTGCTGCGTTATTTTGCGTATCGCATCGCTCACTAGCCGAGTCGTATTTTGTGCCGCCTATGTTTTGAGTTGCGCTACTCGCGCAGTATTTTTCATCGCGCGCCGCGCTGTATTGTCCTTCGTAGCCAAGCCCTACGCGTCGCAACAGATCCCAATCAAAGCTCACACCGTTGCCGCCCAAGCTCGCTCCTTTGGCGTCGAATAAGATCCGATCGCAGCTCAAACCCTCAAGCGGCGGCATTTCGGCGCCAATGCTTAGCACCTGCCACGCCTCGACACCCGCTACGTTGAGGCGCGCCTTGAAATCCGCGCTTATGCGTCCATAAATCTGAGCGCAGTCCAGCTCGCAAAGGCTGCAAATTTTTAAAATTTGCTCCTCGCTTAGAGTTTCTGCGCCAAAAATTTCAGAATTCAGATCCTCCGTCGAGGCGGGCGCGGCAGGATTTGCGTTTAAATTTACGCTCAAATCATTACGCCGCTTTTCGCAGAATTCCGCGGCTTCGTAAAATTCTACGCCGCCGCTCTTGCTCGCGTAAATTTTATCTTTGCAAATTTCATCGCCGCGAGCTTTGCCGCTAAAATTTTCGCACGCGGAGGCGCTGTGTTTTGCCGAGTTCAAAGCAAAGACTCCGACGCATTTTGCGCCGTTTTCATGCGCGATATGCGCGATCTCGCGCGCTGTATTTATACTCACGCGGCGCTTGGAGCTTGACACAAAGATCACGCCCAAAAACTCTACCCGCACGCCTAACGCATTGCCGCCGCTTCGCGAACCGTCGCTGAAATTTTTATCGTAATCGGAATTTTGCTCAGACATAAAATTTGCATGATTTTGCGCACGGCAGGTAAAATTCTCGCCGTCCTGATTAAAATTTTGCGCGAAATTTTGGCCGTCAGAATTGAAATTTCGCGTAGCATTCTCGGCGTCCGAATTAAAATTTCGCTCAGAATTTTCGCCGCAAAAATTAGAATTTTTTATCGAGCTCTCGCTACCCGATTGCGGTAAATTTTTGGCGCCGTCCGTGCGCTCTAAATTTACACATAAAGCCGAGCTGCACGCCAGCACCGCGCGAGCTTCGGCGGCGCTTTTGATGCCGCAAATTTTGATCCTACTTTCGCACGACATATAAAAATTCCGTCACATAAAGCTCGCGAGCGTTTAAATTTCTGCTCGCGCGGTAAGTCGGATAGCGGATCTCTATCGTGCGCACGGTGCCGATACGTGCGAGGTTTTTTAAAAATTCCTCTTTAGAGATAAAGCCCTCTGAATTAAAAGAGATTATTAAAAATTTCGCCGGAAATTCCGCCAGTAGCGCGAAAAATTCCTCCGCGGCACTCGATTTTTTGTTGTAGGCCGAGCGGTTCCAGCCCGCGGGAATTCCCGAGACCTTGCTAAGCCCCGCAGCATTTGGGCGCTTGCCCTCATTTATAAAATCCGTGATCAAATTTAGCATGATATAGTTCGATCCGTATGGGTGCTGTTTATAAGGAGGGTCGTAATTCGCGACGTCAAGCTGCAAAAAGCGCTCTCGTGCGCTCTTTGCAAAGCGCGCGGCGTCCTCTTGAAAGACCGCGCTTTTGCAGGCGAAATTTGAAAGCACGGGCAGGCGCAGAGAAATTTCGCCCATTATGCGAGCTAGCGCGTTTTCGCCGCTGCCGCCGAACTTGCCCACGCCCGCTTTGTCCTTGTAAAAGCCCTTAAAAACGCCGCCCGTGTTTGAGTGGATGCTCGCCTCGCTAAGCAGCGGCGCGGTGAAAAAATCGCGAAATCGCTGCGGGATTTTGCTAATCTGCTCGCAAAGCCCGCCCAAAATCAGGGCGTTTCGGCGAGTGTAAAAAGCGCGCTCGCCAGCTTTAATATCCTCATCGTCCTTCGGCGCGTACAGCTCGCTAAAAAAGCTCTCAAGCGGCGTAAAATTTCTTAAAATTTCGGCGCGCAGCTCGCTCAAGTCTCGCCACAGCTTGTCGCTGAAATTTGAAAGATAGCAGGAGTTTATCGCGCGCGAGTAGCCCTCCAGATCGTTTGCGATCACGAGGTTTGAGTGCGCTTTGGCCAGGCGCGCGACGATGCCGCTGCCGCTAAAGACGTCTGCGAAGCTGATCTTGCTCTGTCCAAGCTCAGTCTTAATCTCGCAGATCGCCCGCTCGATCGGCGCTAGCAGCGAGCGCTTGTTGCCCAGATAGCTGATGAGCTGCTCACTTAAAAACTCCCTCTTTTCGCCGCTAGCCATCTAAGCTCTCGCCCCTACGTAGTTTTCGTAAAATTCCCACGTTTTGCCCGATCTGATCGCCTCTAAAATGAGCGGCTTAGCCTCCGCAGGGCTTGCTACGACATCGGCGCAGTATAGCGCAAACATCGCATTTAGCACGACGATGTCAAATTTCGGCCCGCTAAGTTTGCCTTTTAAAATTTGCTTTAAAGTTTCGGCGTTAGCCTCGCCGTCGCCGCCTTCTATATCGCCGTGAAATGCGCGTTTAAAGCCGAACTGCTCGGGATTTACGCGGTATTCTAAAATTTTGCCGTCCTTGACCTCGTGGATTAGCGTTTCGTCGCACAGACTGATCTCGTCCATGCCGTCCATGCCGTGCACCACCAGAGCGTGCTTGCGCCCCAAAACCATCAGCGTTTCGGCGATGAGCCCGTTTACTTCCTCCAGATAATTTCCTACGATCTGATTGCTTAGGCTTAAATTCGGATTTAGAAGCGGCCCCATTATATTAAAGACGGTGCCGATTTTTAGGCGATTGCGCACCTCTTTGACCTCGGCGGTGATCTTGTGAAAAAACGGCGCGTGAAAAAACGCCAGCCCCGTGCGATCTAGCAGCGCTTTAATCTGCGCCAAATCGCTAAGTAGCGGCACGCCCAGAGCATCTAGCGCATCGGAGCTGCCCGATCTGCTGGTAATCGCGCGGTTGCCGTGCTTGGCGACACGCACGCCGAAGCTTGCCGCGATAAAGGCCACGGTCGTGGAGATATTGATCGTCTTTAGCCTATCGCCGCCCGTGCCTACGATGTCAAACATCGGGCTTGGATCATCGTAGGTGATCGAGTATTTCAAGATACTGCGCACGAGCGCCGTAAGGCTGCTTGGATAGAGCGACTTTTCGCTGATCAGCACGAGCAGTCCCGCAAGCTGCACGATGTCGTAATCCTGCTCGTAAAGCGCCTTGCAAATGACCGCATAATCGTCACTGTCTAGCGGAAAGCCCTTTTGTAGCTTCAACATAAACGGGGCGAAATTTACCACGAGTTTCTCCTTTAAAATTATCTTTTTGCCGTAATTGATGAAATTTTCGATGATCTTTTTGCCGTATTGGGTAAAAAAGCTCTCGGGATGAAATTGAATGCCGAAAACAGGCTTACTTCGGTGCTTCATCGCCATTATAATGCCGTCGTTTTCGCTCTTTGCTAAAATTTCAAACTCGCGCGGCAGCGTAGCTTCGTCCACATAAAGCGAGTGGTAGCGCATCACTTCAAATTTACGTGGTAGCCCGCTAAAAAGCACGCCACCATTGAAAATTTCGATCGACGAGCTCTTGCCGTGTAGCGGCACCTCCAGCTGCTTTATCTCCGCGCCCGCCGCATATCCGATCGCCTGATGCCCCAAGCACACGCCTAAAATCGGCACGTCCAAATCCGCGCGCAAAATATCCAGGCAAACGCCGCTGTCTTTTGGGTGATTTGGCCCGGGGCTTAGGATTATGTGCGACGGGGCAAGCTCGCGCACCTGCTGCAGCGTTATCTCGTCGTTGCGGAAGTAGCGCACCTCCTCGTCGCTTAGCTCCAAAATGTATTGATAAATATTAAAAACGAAGCTGTCGTAATTATCTATCATTAAAATCAAAATTTTATCCTTTTTTAGGGCGTTTACGCCTCTTTCAAATTTTAAATAGTTTAAATTTGACCGCTTTGCGGCGGGTAAATTTAGCGCCGTTTTAGCGCCTCTTGCGTGCTAAATTTAAAATTCCGCCTACGGCTGCGACATTACCGCATCGCGACGTTGCACGGCTTTGCAGCCGATATGTATCTCGGCTTTGCGGCGCCGAATGAAGCTAGCCGTTAAATTTAACGTCCTAGCGTCGAAACCGCTATTAAATTTAGCGAAATCAAACTCGCACCGAAAAGCGGCGCGTCAGGCTAGCTAAATTTAAAGGGTCTAAGCTTCCTCGCATAGCTCCTCGATCGCCTTGAGCGGGCTTTTGCGCTTTTTGCAGATCTCTGCGTATTCGCTCTTTGGCGAGCTGTCGTAAACGATACCTGCGCCCGCTCCGATAAATACAAGATTGTTTAGCCCTTCGCAGCCGAAATTCTCCGCGCTAAATTTGGCAGCTTCAAACCGCATTGCGCGGCTAAAGCTCGGCTTGCTTTCTAAATTTAGCGCTCCGCCGCCTGCGCGAGCTTTTAAATTTAACGTCGCGTCGCGTTTGCTTGCACGAGCCGGTAAATTTTGCGCCTCGCCGCCGCCCTTTTGCGCTGCGAAATCGCAAAACTCTGTCGCTTGGGAATTTATCCCGCCGCAAGCAGCGTTTAAATTTAAGTTGGAATTCCGTTTAAAATCCTCGTTCGAGCAGAAATTTTGCGCGCCGCGATTTACAAAGATCGCCGAGCGAATCAAGATTGCTTGCATCACGTCGCCGTTAAAGCGCCAAAATCCGATTCCGCCGCCGTAAATGCCGCGCTCGTAGCGCTCCAGCTCGTTTATGATCTGCATCGCGCGAATCTTCGGGCTACCGCTTAGCGTGCCCGCAGGAAAGATAGTGCCAAGCACCTCAAACGCGCTTACCCCGCGCGGCTTACTGCCGTAAACCTCGCTTACGATGTGCATCACGCTTTCGTAGCGCACGACGCGCATCGCGTTTTGCACCCGCACCGAGGCGGGCGCGGCGAATTTGCCGATGTCGTTGCGAGCTAGATCGATCAGCATCCGATGCTCCGCAAGCTCCTTTTCGTCGCTTAAAAGCTCGCGCTCGAGCGCCGCGTCCGCTTCGGCATTCGCGCCTCTGCTGCGTGTGCCCGCGATGGGAGCGACGAAAATTTCGTCCTTTTTGATCTCCATGATCAGCTCGGGACTGGAGCCCGCGACGCAGCCGTACGGCGTCGGGAAGTGAAACATATAGGGACTCGTATTGTTCTTTTTGAGTCGCTCGTAAAACTCCAGGCTGCCCAGATTCGTGCCGACTTCTAAAATTTCGCCCAGCACGACCTGAAATACGTCGCCGCTTTTTATCTTTTCTTTTGCGGCCTCGACCATCGCGCTAAAATGCGACTCCTCGGCATCCAGATCGGTTAAAATTTTAAATTTAAGCTCTTTTTTCTTAGGCTCCGGCTCAGACGCGCCTTGCGATTTCGA
>CAURMQ010000093.1:0-7292 GCA_963525765.1 uncultured Campylobacter sp.
ACCCTTTGCAGCGCATAAATTTAGGATAATATTTTATGCTTTTTTCGGAGCGAAAGGCGAGATATAAAAAGAAGGCGCACGCCGCAAAGCATAAAATTCCTATGATGATACGCAGATACGCGCTATCAAATTTTGCTGATGCCATAAAGCCAGGCTTTATATCAACTCTCCCCAATAGAGCGGCCGCCAGTCCCCATGCGAAAAAAGCGAAAAAGCCAATTAATGCAAAAATTCTATTTAGCATTTTTATATATTCCTCGTATAACAAATCAAAATTTCATCGCTTTTTAAATTTACGCTTTTTAGGCTTTGGAGATTTAGTACTTTGGTCGGAAGCATTTTCTTCCCGATACACGCCGTCATTATACTCCGTTAGCTTTTTGCCGCAGTCCGGGCAAATTTGATCGGTATCTTTGACATCCTCGTATCGGTAAAATTTGCCACAGTCTGCACACCACATATACTCCGGGTATTTTTTTATACTCTTTTCAGAGCGGAAGGCGAGGTAAAAGAAGCAAATACCCGCTATTAAAAATACGGTTGCGGGCAATATCCATAAACTACCTGCATCATCAAATTTAATATATTTCTCGCCTATCTTTATATTTTTATTTACTGCAAAAATTATAAGATATAAGAAGCACATTATGCCCGTTAAACAAGCGGCAATTCTATCTAGCATTGCGCTGCTCCTTTTCGTTATGGTTTGCTTTATTCATAGCGTTTTGCGCCATACCGTCCGATCCTTAAATTTAGGCTTTATGAGAGATAAATTTTTATTCTTGATCGTTTTAAATTTCTCATATAACAAACCTGCAATATTGTAAAATCAACGTATAATCCTCGCTATAAAATTTTACCCTATTTTTTCTATTGTAAATACTCATGCCTAGCAGATATTTGGCGAAATTTATGTAATCCTTCGTACTAGGGAAATAAAATGTAACGCTTTGGTAGAATGTTTTAAAATCCAGTCCAAATTTATACTTATCCATATCGTCCGTTATATAGCACTCCGCTTCGTCCATTTTGATAAATTCCTCTATATCTATGCATAGTTGAACGCTATTTTTTGCAAATCGCACTCCGTTCACTGTATCATAAGGAAAAAGCTCTAGGTATAAGACCTTTCGATTATACGAGAATGTTAAAATATTTTTTGCAAAATAATACATAGCCAAATTCGTAGTAAAACCCAATACCACAAGCTTTTTGTTCTCTAGAATTTTAATATCTAATTTATGATACTCATGCCCCATAAGTTCGTCATCGATAGTTAGAGGATCGTCTTTAATATAAATTTTATTCGGTAGCACTGATTTATTCTCCTTTTTGCGCACTATACCGTTATTCATCGAGCGCCGTCAAATATAATCCCATCCCCTTTGATTGCGGGGTATAATAGCTCTTTTCCATCTACATTGATGCTGTTTGTGTTCATATTTTCTCCAATATAAGTTCCGCCGAGCCATTCTCAAGCGAATTATACTCATCCAGATGTATATGCGAATGTTTCGGCACGGAATCTTGCGCTAAAGTAAGCAAATGCCTGGCAAGAGATATAAGTCCGCTTTTATTCGCCCTTATAGTAACTTCGTTTCCTGGAGCATTGACGGAGATCGCGAAGTCCTTTTCCCATTGTAGCTGCAGCCCCTTTTCTGCGCAGTAATCTAATGTTTTTATAACATACTGTCCCATATAGCGCCGATACTCCTTTCTAAATTTAATCGATTGTCGATAGAATTTACCTCATCGATCGGTTAGCCGATCTCATAGTATTTTGGAAAAATTATATCTAAAATAAAAATAAAAGGGGTCGGAATAACTAAATTTAAGACAGGTGCTGTGCGCGAAAATGAAGCGGTTAAAATTTGAAAATAGCTTAAATGGTGGTCCCGATTGGACTCGAACCAACGACTTCCACCATGTCAAGGTGACACTCTACCAACTGAGTTACGGGGCCAAAAAGAAACGGCAGTATATCAAAAAAATCTCTCAATAGCAAGCAAATTTTAATTTTTCGTAAAATTCCGTCGAAATTCTGCGTAGGGTTTAGTCGCTACGATGGAATTTCGCGTGAAATTTCATCCGCATTCGCGCGGCGCGCCTTATTCGTCGCATTCCGTCTCGCCCGCCTGCCTCTCCGCCTTGCACCCGTTAAGACGTCCAAATTTTTTCATTCAGCTTTAGAATTTTTACGATTTGCAGCATCGCGTCCAGATCCGCTTTAATATCCTTTGCGATGCGAGCATTGAGTATCGGCTGATCCAGGCTCGGCTCGAAACTATCGGCGCCTCGAGCTATAGCGATGTAAATTTTATTTTGCTTGAAGCTCAGCGAGATGTTCGATTTCACGAGCTGTTTAAGAGATAAAATTTTCTCCATTAGCATGGGCGTCAGGACATACATAACCGTCATTGCGTCGTTTGCATAGATCGTAAAATTTTGATTGAAGTCCGCGTTATCTATTGGTATTTCGCGACCACCCAGTAGTTTGTGCCGCAACTCAGACGGCGGCAGTGTCGTATTCGAGAAAACAAAAACGTCGGAGCAGATTTTTTTATTAAAATTTGCCACGAAAAAGGGTCCTTCGAAAAATGTGGCGTAATTATTTTTAAAAATAAATGGAATTCCCGTGCCGATGTCCTTTTCCAGCCTTATGTCGCAAAACATAAAATCCACGCCGTCCACGTTCGCGCAAACCAGATCATCCGCGCGAAATCTATCAAATCCGTCAAATATCTCGCTTGCCCTTACCTCTTTTTCCTGAAAAAGTGCGCCCATTTTATACGAAAAGCCCAGACTCTCGATATAAGGTTTGAGATAAAGCTCTTTGTAGCGCATCAAAAATCGCTCGGTTTTGCGCTCGAAAATCCACTCGTAAAATTCATCTCGCGTGCCGATTATTGCTAAAATAGACATGACCAAAAAAGATAAGCTTTCTATGCCAAGATCGAGTTTGGGAAAATCGAGAAAGATGATTATCAATGCGAGCGCAAGCATCGGACCGAAAACCGCAAACGCTACTAGATAACTTAAAATTTTCCAAAGCTTGCGACTTTTCTTAAGCCGTTTGCGCTGCTTTTCTAAATCTATGACGGTTTTAATATCCACGCCAAACCTCTATTTATTAAATTTAATGGCGCAACCTTGCGGCACATCGTAAATCTGCGCCCGATACGACTTAATAGGTGCGCGCTGTTTTAGAGCCGCTAAATTTTACGGCTACTTGCGCGAGCCGCGCGCAGTGAAATTTGCCGCCAAGCTTAACTTGCAGTATAAATCCCGTGATTAAAAAACTTATTTCAGCAGCTCGTTCGCATACGCTCGCACGCTCGCATCCACCGCTACAAGCGCGTCCGCGTCCGTTACGCTAGGCGAGTTAAATTTCTCCACGCACTTTAGCACGACACGCGCAATGTCGGTAAAGCGGCAGCGCTGCTGCAAAAACGCATTTACGCCCGCTTCGTTCGCGGCGTTGATGACGACGCCGAGGTCGGGGTTTGCTAACAGCGCGTCTTTGAGGGTAAAAATTTGAAATTTCATCGTGTCGATCGGTTTAAGCTCTATCGGTCGCAGGGCGCACAGATCCACGGGCGCGGTAATCTGCTCCCGCACGTCGCCACTAAACATCGCGTGCGCGATGGCTAGGCGCATATCGGCTCTGCTAATGTGCGCCGTCGTAGAGCCGTCTGTGAATTCGACTAGCGCGTGGATCTGCGAGGTGCGCTCGATAAGCGCATCAATCTCGCGCATGCCGTAGAGCCAAAACGCCTCGATCACCTCAAAGAGCTTATTCGCCATCGTGGCGCTGTCGATCGTGATCTTTGCGCCCATCTTCCAGTTGGGGTGCTTGAGGGCGTTTTGCGGCGTGAGCGAACCGAGCTGCGTTAGCGGCACGTCGTAAAACGCGCCGCCGCTAGCCGTGATGATTAGGCGCGAAACGGGGATTTTGGCGTTGCTAAGTAAAAATTTCAGTCCGAAATGCTCGCTGTCGATCGGGTAAATTTTATCCGTTTGCAGAAATTTCCCGCCGACGACCAGGCTTTCTTTGTTGGCGAGACATAGCCTCTTTCCGAGCTCTTGGGTCTTTAAGCTCGGCATCATGCCTGCAAAGCCTACGAGAGCGTTTACCACGGTCGTGCTTTTGCACTCCGCAAGCATCTGCAAAATTCCATCCGCGCCGCAAAATACGCGCTCGTGATCTACTGCGCTTTCCTGCTGCGCGTCCGCGATACAGACGAGCTTTGGATGAAATTTTGCGATCTGTTCGTTTAAAAGCTTGATATTGCGCCCGCAGCTAAGCGCTTCGATCATACTGCCGCTGCGCGCGGCTACGTCTAGGGTGTTTGTACCGATAGAGCCCGTGGAGCCTAAAACTACCATGAATAGACTATCGCCATCGCGATCGCGCCGAACATATAGCCGTCGATGCGGTCTAAGATCCCGCCGTGTCCGGGAAAGAGCGCGCCGCTGTCTTTAAGACCCGCCGCGCGTTTTAGGTAGCTCTCAAACAGATCGCCAAACACGCCAAAAATTGCTATGATGATGGTTTTTCCTAAAATTTCAAGCGGCGGCATATTAGTAAAGATGCGCGCATAAATGAGGCTAACGATAAGCGCGAGCGCAAGACCACCTAGCACGCCTTCTACGGTTTTATTTGGCGAGCTAGCGCTTAGCGGAGTTTTGCCAAAGGCTCTTCCGATAAAATATGCGCCGCTATCGCTAGCTACGATAATAAAGATCAGCCAAACGAAGTGAAAAACTTCCCCGAAATCATCGTAAGCCGCCCACATAAAAAATATCGGCGCAACGGGATAGATAAAAGGAAGCGTGATCTTTAGGCTAGGGCCCTTGGTAAAGGCTACGACAGAGGCGACGCATAGGATCATTAGGATGCTAACTTTTAGCGCTGAGACGAATGGCTCATCGGTCTGCGTAAATGGTAGCAGCGCAAAAAATGCGATCGCCAGCGCAAGCCACTTTTTGCTAGTTTCCTCCAGACCCCATAACTTGAGGCTTTCAAAAAACGCAAGCACGAGTATCAACGCAAATACGGCGAAATTTAGCCACCTAGCGTTTATGAGAATTAGAGCCAAAAATACGGCGAGTAAAATGCTTGCCGTGATTATTCTTTGCTTCATAGAATTTCCTTGGAATTTATTTTGAGCAATTATACTGCAAGCTCGCTTATTACGGCTTTAAAACGCTGATTGTTTTAAAATTTACGTAGTTTACGAAAGCACCTTCGTTGATTTTGACATTTTGACGTTTGGTGTAATCGACGAGATATTTTCCGCTGCCGCTTGCACTGAAGCTCACGCAAATTTTAGCGGCGAATTCGATCACCTCTTCGCTTAGGCTTTGTTTATTTGTCTTTACTATGACGTGTGCGCTTGGAATGTCCTTAAGATGAAACCAATAGTCGGATTTGGAGCTATTTTTTAGTAAGAACTCATTGCCTTTTTCGTTTTTCCCGACGCTGATTTTAAAATCCCCGAGATAAAAGCTCGCTACATATTCGCTATTTTTTTCCTTGCTTTTTTGCCTAGTTTGTGTGCGCTTAGGCATTAGAATTTCGATCTCGTGTGCATCCTGTGCGGCAAGGACGAGCGATTTTAAATTCTCATAAAACGCGAGTTTCTCCTTTAAATTTTGCTCTTCGATATGGATATTAGCAGCCTTTTGGCGCATACGCTTTGCCTCGGAGTAAAGCTCGCCCAAAGCAGCGCTTGCAGGCTTTTGCAGCTTAAATTCTACCGCTTCGGCGTCTCCTTTTTGCAGCGTAAATTCTCGCGCGCTGGTTGGAATTTTATAGATATTTTCTTTTAATAAGGCGGCTTTCGCACCTAAAAGCTCGGCGCTTCGCAGTAGTTCGGCGCTGCTTTGCAAAGAGCCTAAAGCCTCGCGCACCGAGTCTAGCTTTTTATTTAGCGCCGTGATTTTTGCGGATTTGAGCGAGTTTAAGCGATCCGTATTTAGCGCGTTAAATTCCGCGCGAAAAAATGCTTTAAAGTCCGAAATTTTTGGCACGGGGGCTTCTTTAATATTTGCAGGCGGCAGATGACGGAGTTTTCTTCCTACCTTGATCTGCCTAAATTCCGTTTCGAAGTGGCGTAGCGCCTCTAAAATCACATCGTTTTCATCGGTGATTATTACGTTTGTAAAGCGCCCGGTAAATTCGAAGTAGATATTTGAGCTTTGGGTTTTGTAGCTTGCGTTTTGACTTACGCTAAGGCATAAAATTCTATTATTTTCTGGCACCCTAACGGAAGTGATGCGCGATTTTACGAAGCGCTTGGCAAGTAGCACATCAAATGGCGCCGCATAAACCTTGCCTTCGGTAAAAGCGTCATTTTCGTGGATATTGCAGCCCGATTTATTCATATCAAAAAACAGCGTCTCGTTGCCGTCAAAGCAGACTTTAAAAAGGTTATCTCCTACGCGTTTAATGTGCGAAAGGAAGCGTTTGGCGCGTAGATATTCGCAAATCTGAATTAAGTTTTGGTACTTCATACGCGTTAAAATTTCTCTTTGTGGATTTTGCTCAAATTTAGCTTCTGCAGATCGTGAGGACTCGGGCGCTGCTGCGGCACGCCGAGGGCTAGTATCGCTTCTGCTTTGAAATTCGGCGGAAAGCCCAACGCCTCGCGCAAAAACTCCTCGCAGCTGTGTCCGTCCGCAGCGGCACGCAACCTTGCCTGCACCCAGCTGCTGCCAAGATTTAGCGCGCTTGCGGCAAGGTGCATGTAGCCTAGCGCTACCGAGCAGTCCTCGATCCAGACGTCCTGCTTCTGCTCATCTGCGATCACGACGATCGCGGCCGCAGCCTGTTTTAGCATATCCGCTCCGCTGCTGCGACATCCGCTTAGTCGCTCAAGCATCTGTTTGTCGCGCACGAGGATGAACTCCCACGGGCGGCGTGCATGCCCCGACGGCGCAAGCAGGCCCGCTTTTAAAATTTTATCCAGCACCTCGTCCTCAAGCGGCGTATCCGTATATTTCCTTACGCTTCTGCGGCTTGCAAAAATATCTAAAATTTCCATCGTCTCGCTCCTTGCGGCTTAATTATACATAAAATTGCAAAAATTTATGATTTTTTAGCTAAAATCGCGCAAATTTAACCGATATGAAGGAGATTTTATGAAGCAGACGATCACGGAGAAAATTTTTAGCGAGCATGTGGGTGAGGCGGTTTTTGCGGGACAGATCATCGAAAGCACCATTGATATGGTCATCGGCAACGACATCACGACGCCGATTTCGATCAAGCAGTTTGAGCTTAGCGGCGC
>CAURMQ010000094.1:0-7108 GCA_963525765.1 uncultured Campylobacter sp.
AAATTTTAAAATTTTAGCCGCAAAATACGGCTAAATTTCAGTTCCGACAAGCAAAGCTTGCCTCGCGCGCTACCGAATGAGTTTGAGCGCCGTTTGAGTGGTGTGCCGCAAGACACGGTTCGCAGAAACTGCTATAAAATTTCGCTTCGGCAAGATAAAATTTTACCGAGGCAAGACGAGCTTTCCTTTGAATGCAAAATTCTATTTTAGTTCAGCAAAAGCACGACCGAATACCCTTTTTGCAAATCCAAACGCGATATAAATTCCCCGAGCAGAAAGGTTAAAATTTAAAAAATATTCACCGCTCGTATATAAAATTTCAAAATTTCTACGAGGAGAGCTTATGAAAAAATTTCTACTTGCACTCATTGCGATATTCGTTTTAGCGGGCTGCGGCAGCGACCCGAAAGGCGTAGCCGAGGACTTCATTAGAGCCCTATACGGGGGCGATTCTAAGACTTTGGTGGATGCTATAGACATACCCGATAAGGACAGATCGGACGATGGCTCTATGCAGATGATAAACGGCAAACTGATGCAAATGGCAGGTGCTGGCAAGGAGGAGGCCTCCAAGCGCGACGGGCTAAAGAGCGTCTCGGGCGAGCTGCAAAATAGCGACGAGAAATCGGTGCTCGTGAAATCGTCGTGTCTTTTAAAAACGGCACAAAGCGCACCGAGAGCGTTAAACTCGTCAAAAAAGACGGCAAATGGAAGGTTGCGCTTTAGCCAAAAAGCTTCTCGTTTGTCTGATCTTCGCTCTAGGCGGGCTCGGCGAGCTTTGGACGCTCACGCGCGCGCCTACGGCAAAAGAGCCGCTGTGGGTGCCGGATGAAATTTTATCAAATCTACGCACGGGCGATCTCGTCTTTCGCCTAGGCGACATCACCGACAGCCGCATAATCGCGACCGCGACGGATTTTAAATACTCGCACGTAGGCATGATCGTGCGCGAGCGCCCGCTTTTGGTGGTGCGCGCCGTAACGGGCGAAGGCGAGCAAAACGGCGTCGCGGCTGTTTCGATGCAGGAGTTCTTGGCGCATGCGCGAGACTTTGGTGCGGTGCGGATGAAATTTTTAAACGAGGAGCAAAAGGCGCGCCTAGCCGCCTCTTTACTTAGACGCGTCGGCGAAGATTTTACGCTAAGACCTCGCGGCGAAGCGAACCTCTACTGCACGACGTTGCTTGAGCAGGAAATCTCTAAAATCGTGGAATTTTCGCCGCAGTATTTTAAGCTAGGCTTAGCCGTCCTGGGCGGCGAATACCTCGCGCCGAAGGCATTTTGGCACTACGGCGGCGTCGAAATTTTATATGAGCGGTAGGCGCGACTTAACTTGGGGCGGAATTTTGCGCGCTGTGTAAATTTTAAAATTTCGCGCTAATTAAAATACGTGCGCGAACGTGGATGAGATTGGGTTTAGAACCTTGTATCATAAATTTCTCAGTTTAAAATTTTATTCTGACATTAAAATTCTTGAAATTCCAAGTACTATAAATTTCATATACTTATAAAATTTGACTGACTAAATTTATGAAATTTCTCTGACTACCGAATCCTTGGATTTTCATTTCAAGGTTGAATTTTATCTATAAAATAGAATTGTGCTTCTTTATAAAAATCCTCGAAACGTAGAATTTACAAAATTTGTCAGACGTAAATTTGATGAAACACGCAATAGCTAAATTTTAAAAAAGCAAAGCGCGCGAGCTTTACAGCTCGCCGAAAAGCGCTTCGAGATTTTTAAGGCCTTCCTCCGTGGAGACCTTTTTCTCGCTCGCGGAGCCGGTTTCTATAAGCTCGATCTCGCAGCCGCACAGCATCGAGGCGAGTCGGATATTTAGACCGTTTTTGCCGATCGCTTTACTTTTTTGATCGGGGTTTACATAGACGATCGCCTTGCCGTCCTGCGCTATTTTGACCGAGTTTACGATCGCGGGCGCCATCGCGCGAGTGATCAAAATTTCGGGGCTTGCGGAGTATTCAAACGCGTCGATGCTCTCGCCGCCGCTTCCGTCTTGCAAATTTTTGCTTAAAAATCTACTCACCGCGTCGATTCGAGCGCCTCCTTTGCCGACTGTAGCGCCTACCGGATCGACGTTTGGCGAGACGGCGCTAAGCGCGATCTTGGCTCGCCTGCCCGGAATCCTCGCGCAAGCCTGGATGATGACGCTGCCGTCTTTGATCTCGGGGACTTCGGCGGCGAGCAGGGCTTCTAGGAATTTTGGGCTGGTGCGCGAAAGTTCCAGCCTGATGCCGTGAGATTTGTCGATGGCTACGTTTTTGATGACGGCTTGCAGCACGTCGCCCACTTTGAAATTTTCACCCTTGATGCGGTTTTTAAGCGGCATAAAGGCTTTCGTATCCTCGATCTCTACGTAGGTCGTGCCGTCGTGATCGATCTTGGTGACCGTGCCGTGGGTGAGAGTGCCTACTTTACTTTTATAATTTTCAAAAATTTTCTCTTCGAGCAGCCGCTGGATATGAAAATTTAGCTCTCTAGCCAGCACGCCGGAAGCCGTGCGACCGAGATTTTCGATATTTATTTCGTAGCTTAGCTCATCGCCGATCTCTGCATTTTCGCCTATTTTTTTGGCTTCGCTCAGCGCGATGAAGTTGTGATCGCCGAGCCGCTCATCATCATCCGCGACTACGTGAACCTTTTGGTAAAGCTTGACGCGCTTGGTCTGCGGATCGACTTCGCTGTCGTAGAGATACTCCTCGCCGAAAAGTCTTTTTGCGGTCTGGATGAACGCCGTTTTGACGCGCTCTTTCACGTCTGCGGGCTCAAGCCCCTTTTCATTTGCAATCGACTCGATGATGTCGGTGATTTTTTCCATAAATTTTCCTTAAGATTTGATTTCGTGCTACTAAATTTGGATTTTAAATTTTGAAGTGCGGTATTATATGGAATTTTGACTTTATTTTTATTTAAACGAATTATTATCTAAATTTCGCTAAACTCGCGGGTTTAAAACATAAATGAAAGGATAGATCATGCAGCTAAAACTTGCCAGAACGGAGCTTGCCTCTAAGCCAAAAAGCGTTAAGATCGAGGATTTACAAGCCCAAGTAGAAAAGAGCGGACAAAAAATATTTTATCTGGATAGAGAAAATTCTCAAAAAGATTTAGCCGCTTTGGTGGATTTTTTCGACACTAAGGGTTTTAGCGTGTATCAGCGCATAGTGCGATACGGGCTGAACGAAAACGAGTATATGTACGAGGTGCATATCCTTTGAGCAAACTCCTCTTCATCCAGACCCTAGGTTGCGCGATGAACGTGCGCGATAGCGAGCATATTATCGCGCAGCTAAAAGATCAAGACTACGAGATTACCGATAACATTAGCATTGCCGATCTGATTTTAATAAACACATGCTCCGTGCGCGAAAAGCCCGTGCATAAGCTTTTCAGCGAGATCGGCGCATTCGATAAAGCGCGAAAAATAGGCTCTAAAATCGGCGTTTGCGGCTGCACCGCAAGCCATCTGGGCGGAGAGATTTTTAAACGCGCGCCATTCGTGGATTTCGTACTCGGTGCCAGAAACGTATCTAAAATTTCGCAAGCCGTTCTTACGCCAAAATTTATCAGCACGGACATAAACTACGATGAGAGCGAGTTTGCCTTCGGCGATTTTGCAAGCTCACCATATAAATCCTTCATAAACATAATGATCGGCTGCGATAAAAAGTGCTCCTACTGCATCGTGCCGCAGACTAGAGGCGATGAAATTTCGATCCCCGCTCAAATCATCTTGCGTGAAGCTGAAAGATCCGCAGCTCGCGGCGCCAAAGAGATATTTTTGCTCGGCCAAAACGTCAATAACTACGGCAAGCGCTTTTCTAATGCCCACGAAAAAATTGACTTCAGCGACTTGCTCATGCGGCTTAGCGATATAGAGGGCATCGAGCGCATCCGCTTTACTAGCCCGCATCCGCTGCATATGGACGATAAATTTCTAGACGTTTTTTGCAATAATCCTAAAATTTGCAAATCGATGCATATGCCGCTGCAAAGCGGCTCTAGCAATGTTTTGCGCGATATGAAGCGCGGATATACCAAGCAGTGGTATCTGGACCGCGCGCTTAAACTGCGTCAAAGCTGCCCGGGCGTGGCGATTAGCACCGACATCATCGTAGGCTATCCGAGCGAGAGCGAGGATGATTTTGCTGAGACGATGGAAGTATTGGAGGCGGTGAGATTCGAGCAGGTTTTTTCCTTTAAATTTAGCCCGAGACCCCTCACGCCAGCGGCAAATTTAAAGCCGCTGGATGATGAAATTTCAAGCGAAAGATTAAGCAGGTTGCAAAGCGCTCACGCTAAAATTTTAGACGAGATCGCAGGGGCGCAAAAAGATAAAATTTTTGACGTATATTTCGAGGAGCTGCGCGAGGGCGGCACCGCGTACGGTAGAAGCTTTTCAAATTTTTTAATCTGCGCGCAAGGCGGCGAGGAGCTACTAGGAAAAACGCGCAGAGTACGTATCGAAAAGACCGCCAGAATGGCGCTTTATGGACAAGTTATCGCTTAAAAAGCGGCTGTTTTTCCGAGTCGCCGAATATCTCATTTTTATCCTGATTTGGTGTATTTTTTTAACGTGCAGGGTTAAATTTACCCCCGCGAAGCTGCCCGAAAAGCCCTGCGTCGTCGTGTTTTGGCACGGAAGGCTAGCTATGATGAGCTTTGCTTATAGGCGCTGGTGGCTGCGGGATTTCGGCAGCAAGAGGTGCGCCAAGGTTATCATCAGCGATCACAAAGACGGCGAAATCATTACGCGCGTGATCTCGCATTTCGGTATCGGCGCGATTCGCGGCAGCAGCTTTAAGGGCGGCGCGCGAGCCCTTATGGGCGCGATCAAGGAGATAAAAAACGGCACAGACGTCATCATCACTCCCGACGGGCCGCGCGGCCCGCTTCACAGCGTCGCCGACGGTGCTGTGATCCTTGCGCAGCGGCTAAACTTAGACATTTACGCGCTAAATTACGAAGCGAGCAGTTTTTGGAAATTTCGTAGCTGGGACGAGATGGTATTGCCAAAGCTGTTTTCGCGCATAAATTATAGCCTCAGCGCGCCGCTAAATTTAACTGAGCTTAGCCTCGATGCGGGTAAAGAGGCGATCAGGCAACTGCTTTTTGCAAGCGCCGAGAAGGACGCTAAATTTTAGTTTGAAATAATAGTGTTTCGGTATAATTGCAATTTTAGGAGAAAAAATGGCACTATTTAAAGCAAAATCATTCCTCGGCGTCGCTAAAAGTGCCGACGCATGCGAGTTTTTTTATAGAAAATTGGGCTTTGGCAAAAGAATTTTGGATGAGAAATCCGATCGCTTTTCTATAGCGCAAGAAAACGATCTGGCTACCTCGCTAGCGGGCTTTGCGGATCTGAGTGATAAAAATTTAATCTCTTGCGTACTGATAGACGACGAAAATCAAAGAGTGCATTTTAACGAGGATTATATGATTAAAGAAAATAGCATTTATCAAAAAGTCGATGATAGCTTCATAGTGGAATTCCCTCGCGCAAGTGCACAGGCGGTGGATGAGACTTTTGGAATAGAATTTAGCTCGCACGCTAGTTTATTTAAAATTTTATACTTCTTGCTAAAAAATCAAAGCGATTTTGAAAACATGGCGATGTTCGCACTGAAATTTAATAACCGCGCATGTTTCGTCGTCGCCAACCAAGAGCGCGTACTCTATGCCGACATAATGCGTATCGATGAGGAGATGCAGGCAGCGATGAGCGATACTGACGAGCTATTTTACGAGCTTTTAAATTTTCAGATCGAGACCTTCTATAAATCCGAAAATAGCGAGTTTCTCACTAATGTTTTCATCTACTCAGACGGCACGCTTAGTAATGAGATCGGTTATGTGATTTTTACGCGCATCTTCATCAAAACAAATTTGATAAATCTAAATTTCGCCGATTACATCAACAAAATCGTGATGCTAGAAGCCCGCTAGATCAAATTTTTTGCTCCGCACCTAGGCAAAATTTTAAAATTTTATCTTTGCAATTGCGCTTGCTTGATACGATTTAGTTGCCTGTTTGCGCCGCATTTTATTAAATTTTATCTCGCGTTACATAATGGATTTTGGCTAGATAAAATCATTCATATTCAAATCAGCTCGATTTTAAATTTAAGCTCATTTGCCGCAAAGAGCCGTCTTGCACCGCAAATTTTATTTTTTACGAACTCTGATTAATTTTACGTAAAAAATTTTCTATCAGAATCCGCCTTTGCTCCACATCGTCGTTCTCGCTAATGCCCTCTAGCTCGCTTGCGTGATGCGCCTTGGGCGGGATGTCCTTGAGGTACGACCACACCTCGTCCTCGCTTAAAATTTTGCCGTGCAGATCAAAGCCCACGTTTAGCGCCCTGCCCGAAACTTCAGCCATATCTGCGTGCAGGTGACCGTAGAGCATCAGCGCGCCATAATGACAGTTTGCCCACTCAATCATCGGGTAGTGAGACAGAGCCGCTCTCTTATGCGATAAGCGCACAAAGGCGTAGCCTACGATCTGCTCAAACATAAAATTACCGTCCGCCTTGCGTCCGTTTAGCAGCTCGTTTTTCATCGCAGCGATGCGCCCATCGTGGTTACCGAGCACCAAAAAATGTCGCCCGTTTAATCTGCGAAGTAACTCGCAAGTGTGCGCAAAATCCTTGTGAAAGGACACGTCGCCGAGATTATAGACGAGATCTTCTGGCGTAACGAGCGCATTCCAAGCGGCGATGAGATTTTCATCCATTTCGGCTACGTTTGCGCCTTTTCTAAAATTCGGATATTTTTTAAGCACCAGCTCGTGGCCGAAGTGTAGATCGGAGGTAAAATAAACGCTCATAAAAGCTCCTCAAATAGCGCAAGATCCGCTCCCGCGGCAAATAAAAATCCACGGTTTATCGGCGGGATTTTTAAGGTGCGGCACGCTTCTTTAAATTTCTTGTCCATCGTCGCTTTGATATATGGCGTTACGAGAATAAAATTTTCGCCCGCACCCACGGCTACCTTGCCGCCTAGCACGCAGTCGGCGCCATTTTCTAGGCAGCGAGCGCATTCGTTTCGCTGCGCCGAGCTTAGCACGAGCCCTAGCCGCTTGCAGGTAA
>CAURMQ010000095.1:0-6971 GCA_963525765.1 uncultured Campylobacter sp.
CCTGCTCTTTGAAATACTCGCCGAAGCTGAAATTTCCAAGCATCTCAAAAAACGTATGGTGGCGCGCGGTGTAGCCGACGTTGTCTAGGTCGTTGTGTTTGCCGCCGGCGCGGATGCAGGTCTGACAGCTCGTGCGGATAGGCGGGATCGGGCGCGGTACGGCTCCGGTGAATATGCTTTTAAAGGGCACCATGCCCGCGTTGGTAAAAAGCAAGCTATCGTCATCGGGCACTAGCGGCGCGCTAGGAACGATCTGATGCCCCTTGCTCGCAAAAAAATTCAAATATTCGCTTCTAATATCCATGAAATTTCCCTGTTTTAAATTTTAAAATTTTGGAGCGCATTTTAGCCAAATTAGATTTTAAAAACTATAAAATTTTAACCATTCTTAGTTATAATGGCGCGAAAGATTAAATTTAGGGCATAACGATGAAAAAAAAGATAGCGATCATAGGCATGGGCGAGCTTGGTCAAAAGCATTTCAGCGAGCTAAGAAGGAGCGATTATTTCGAGCTCGTAGCGCTTTATCATAAGGGCAGCAGTGAAAATTTCGGCCCGCGCTATCCGATCTTTGATAATCTAACCGATCTTTTTAACGTCGCCAAGCCCGACGCCGTAGTCATTACAGCCCCCCCGCCATCGCATAAAGAGCTTATTTTAAAATGCCTACCGTTTACCAAAAATATCTTTGTAGAATCTCCGCTCGCACAAAGCCTAGCCGAAGCCAGAGAGATAAATTACGCAGTCACTACTAACGGCACGCGCCTAGCCGTAGGCTACTCCGACCGCTACAATCCAGTAATCGTATCCTTGCTACGCGAGCTTGCCAAGGGGGATAAAATTTTTTCGATGAGCTTTGTAAGCGGTTTTGCAAACGATGATAGAGCAGATATCGTAGCCAATGCCCTTTTTAGAGATATCGATCTTGTGCGGCTGCTTTCTCACAGCGAGATCGCCTGCATAGAACTTAGCAAAAATATCTCTAAAGAGCGCACTCTAGCCGCATGCGCGACGCTTCACACAAAAAGCGGCTGCTATTGCACGCTAATGCAGTCCAATCTCTATCCGATCAGGCGCCACGGTATCGAGATTTGCACCGACAGCGGTGTGTATTTCGGCGATCTAATCTCAATAACTCTTTTTAAAATTACGCCTGACGGGCGCGTAAATCTGCGCGTCGATCGCGATGACTTTTCGCTACGGCGTGAACACGAAGCATTTTGCGCGATGTGCGACAGCAGCGCTAACGCAGGTCTTGCAAGCGTCGAGGATGCGATAAAAATCAGAGAAATCATCTCATGAGAAAAGCTTTAATTTTACTCAACATGGGCGGTCCGAACAATCTGAGTGAGGTTGAAGTTTTTTTAAAAAATATGTTTAACGACCCTTTTATTTTGGGCATTAAAAGTGGTTTTTGGCGCAGCGTTTTGGCCTCTCTCATCGTAAAAAGCAGAACCGCATCGGCGCGCAGCAACTACGAAAAACTGGGCGGGCGCTCGCCGATATGCTCCATCACCGAAGCGCTTTGCGAGCGGGTAAATGAACTAGCGCGAGCAAAATTCGGCGCGGAGTTAAAATTTGAAAATGCGGCGAGTGTAAGCGCTGCAAATGAGCCGTCGCAAGACGTTTCATCGCAGAGCAAGCCGTCGCAAGAGGCACAGACACAAAACGAGGCGCCGCAGGATGAAAAACCGATAGACGAGCTAATTTGCGATTATGCGATGAATTACACGCCGCCATTTGCGGAGGATGTGTTTAAAAAATATGCGGATTTTGACGAGATAATTTTGATGCCTTTGTATCCGCACTTCTCGAAAACTACGGTGCAATCGAGCCTGTGCTCTGCCGAAGCGGCGCTTAAACGGCTCGGTATAAAAAATTATAAAACCATTGATATTTTCTACGACAACGCCGCTTACAACGAAATTTTACTAAATTTAATCGCAAGCTGCGTCGCAAAATTTAGCGCGGATGAAATTTCGCAAATTTCGCTCATATTTTCTGCGCATTCGCTGCCGGTAAAAATGATCACCGCGGGTGATCCTTACGAGGCACAGGTAGGGGAGCACGTGGAAATTTTAAAAAATCTGCTGGCTGCGCGCGGGATTAAATTTAAAGAGATTATTTTGGCGTATCAATCGCGCCTGGGCCCCGTGAAGTGGCTAGAGCCCAATGTCGCGGACGTTTTACGGGATCTGCAGAGCAAAAAAGCGCTCATATTTCCGATCGCATTTTGCGTGGATAATTCCGAGACCGATTTCGAGCTGGATATTTTTTATAGGGACCAGGTGCGCGAGCTGGATTATGAATACTACGAAGTTTGCAAATGCCCGAACTCTCGCGAGGATTTCGCGAAATTTATACTCGCGCAAGCGCTGTAAATTTAGAGATTAAAATTTAATCTTTTAGTTTGGATTTTTTATATTCTATATGAAGCTTGAAAGTAAATATAAAAGCTATTAAAACTAAAATTATACCAGCTATAACGCTAGTTTTTCTTCCTTTGTAGAGATAGCTCATGTTTGTCGTATCTTTAAATAAAACCAAACCATCATCGCAGCGGCTCAGCTTATTCAATACAAAATCAGACATATTTATGATTATACATCGATTAAATACATATTCTTTAAAAAATATATCACAAATATATGTTCCTTCTGAAATTTTTACATCTACAAAGCGTCTAGTGATGATTTTATTATTATTTTGGATTGACACTACACAATTGGCTTTCGTACGATAATGTCCTTTGTGCCTTTTAAGTTCTTTTATAGTACCGAAAAATACGAATGGATCTCTTATGCTTTGAGTACTTGGTACGATAGAGTAGGAGTACAAGAGAAGTATCGGTGCGATAAATGAAACGCAAACAACGATTAGCGTTATAAAAGTATGCTTCCGATCAAAGCCGAATTTAATCAAATCATACCAATAATCTACGTAGTAAAGCGGGTTTTTCATTGTATTCCTTTAGTAGCTTTTGGCAAATCAGAATATTCTTGTAGCGATTTAAAACCACCTGTAATAAGTACACCTTTTATCAACACTTCCTCTACTCATCTATATCTCCTCCTTTATTAAAATTAAGGCATTGGAATTTTGAGCATCAGAATTTTCCTGCAAGCCTTGCTCTAAATTCTGACGCCGCCCATCTAAAAGCCTCTTTAACTTTTCGAGCCTTGCCTCGTTCATCCTTATCCCCGCTAAACCGCCTATTTAGAAGTCTAAATTTAAACCTCGGCTAAATTTCAGAGCTTTCCTTGCGCGTCTTTATAGACATTTTTCACGTCGTAAACCAGCGAGCCCGCGTAATCAAGCTCGAAAAATTGCTTATGCGCCACGGCGATTACGACGCAGTCAAATTTGCCCAAATCGGGCTTTTGCAGCAGATCGATATCGTAGTATCTCTTGGCGTCGGCGGCGCTCGCCCAAGGATCATAGACGCTTACCTCGCAGCCGAAATTTTTAAGCTCATTTATCATATCCACGACGCGCGTATTGCGGGTGTCGGGGCAGTTTTCTTTAAACGTAAGTCCCAAGATCAAGACCTTTGCGCCCTTTACCTTTTCGTCGTATTTTATCATCATCTTAACGACCTCCGTAGCGACGTAGCTTCCCATATTGTCGTTAATGCGGCGGCTTGAGAGGATGATTTCCGGGTGATAGCCCACCTCGGTCGCCTTCTGCGCCAGATAGTACGGATCGATGCCGATGCAGTGCCCGCCGACAAGCCCCGGACGGAAGCTTAAGAAATTCCACTTCGTAGCCGCCGCGTCGATGACGTCGTTGGTGTTGATACCGAGCTTGCCGAATAGGATCGCAAGCTCGTTGATAAAGCCGATGTTGATGTCGCGCTGGGTATTTTCGATCACCTTCGCGGCCTCGGCGACCTTGATGCTGCTAGCGCGAAAGGTGCCGTTTTGCAGGATGCTAAGATAGACGCTATCTACGACGTCCAAAGCCTCTGGGGTGCTTGCCGAGACGATCTTTTTGATCTTCGTGACGGTGTGAATTTTATCGCCGGGATTGATACGCTCGGGCGAATACCCGCAGAAAAAATCGCGGTTAAATTTAAGCCCGCTAGCCCGCTGCAACACCGGTACGCAGTCCTCCTCCGTAGCGCCCGGATAGACGGTGCTTTCATACACGACGATGTCGCCCTTTTTAAGCACGGCGCCGACGCTTTCGCTGGCCTTGATTAGCGGCGTGAGATCGGGGCGATTTAGCCTATCTACGGGCGTCGGCACGCACACGATATAAAAATTGCTCTGCCTCATATCATCTAGCTTGGCGCTAAATTTAAGCCCGTTTTGAATCGCCGCGGCAAGCTCCTCGTCGCTAAGCTCCAACGTGCGGTCGTGCCCACCGCGCAGCTCCTCTATGCGCTCTTGCGAAACGTCAAAGCCCACGACCTCGTGTTTCGCCGCAAACGCCGCCGCCAAAGGAAGCCCCACGTAGCCAAGTCCGATTATCGCTATTTTCATTTTTTCCTCACTTGCTTTCATATTCTCCTCTTTTCTTTGCGTTAAATTTCATAGTTAAATTTCGCAGCCAAACTCGTTAAATTTCAGGGCTACGCAGATACATTGCGCGTTCTTAAAATTTAACGCTGCAAGCTCGCTCGCCGTTTTACTTGCGTTACTTGCGCGACGACAAATTTAAAATTTTGTCTTGACGCGGAATTTTGCGCTACGGCAAAATCCCAAGCCACGATAAAATTCCGTTGCTTTAGTGCAGCGAGCGGCGCTATGCAAAATTTCAAGCCGTGATAAAATTTTACTACCGTGCCGAATTTTGTGTCACGATAAAATTCCATCGCCGTGCTGTTAAAATTTACGCCACGAAATTCTATGCCGCTAAAATTTCGCGCCGTAAAATTTAAACGTCTTAAAATTTCAAAAAGCCGCGCTAAAATTTCATAAAATTTCGTCGCCGCAAAATTTTAAAAAACCTCGCGAAATTTAGCAAATTTAATCTTTAATTTCAACTGCCTCATCCTTGATCTCGACCTTTTGCGTGGCGTTTGCGTCGGCCGCGGGCTTTAGATAGCCCTCCTCTATCAAAATTCCTACCGCCCGTTTAAAGATCGGCAGCGCATTTTGAGCGGCGTAGTAGCTGCCCCTTTTAGGCTCGCGCACCAAAACGCCGATCGTGTAGCTGGTGTCCGCGTCGTTGGCAAAGCCAAAAAACGAGCTATTATAGGCGCTCGAATAGCCGCCCCCCTTAGCGATACGCGCGGTGCCCGTCTTGCCGCCGATTTGCAGCCCCGCTACCCGCCCTTTGCGCCCCGTGCCGCTCTCAACCGTTTTGATTAAAATTCCTTTTATTACGTCAGCGGTAGGTTTAGAGATTACCTGGCGGGTTTCACTTTCGTTAACGGTGTAAGTTTTGCCATTATTTTCGAGATTTTCGACTAGGCGCGGACTGATCATCACGCCGCCGTTGTTAAAGACGGTGTAGGCGTTGAGCATCTGGAGGAAGGTCATCTGCGCGCCGTAGCCGTAGCTGATCGTAGCTTTGTAAATTTTATTATTCAGGCTTTTGATACTAGGTATATTTCCGCTTTGCTCATACGGCAGATCGATACCCGTTTTTTGCGACATACCGAAGTTCATAAGCCCATCATAAATAGCCTGCCCCTCCAACCGCTCTGAAATTTTAATCATTCCAATATTTGAGCTGTGGATGATGATCTCCTCGCCGCTCATCTGCTTAGCCGGGTGCGTATCGCGGATCGTGCGAGTACCAAGCTTATAGCTGCCGTTATAGGTATTGATGATCTCGCCCGGTTTGACGGCTTTGGCATCATAGGCGATTGCGAAAATTATCGGCTTCATAATCGAGCCCACTTCGTAGGCGTATTCGCTCGCGGTAAAATTTAAATTCTTAAGATCGTTTTTTGTGATGTTTGAGGGATCATAGCGGGCATTGGTCGCGAGAGATAGAATTTTGCCCGTTTTGGAGTTCATAATGCCCACCACGATTTCTCGCGCATCGTAATTATCAGCGCCCTCATCGCTTAGGCGCTCTATCTTTCTTTGCAGCGTTAGCGGCACGCTTAGGCGGACATTGTAGCCGTCGATCCTGCCTGTTTTTTTGCTGCTGCGCTCTAGGATGATGTTGCCGCCGATATCGCGCGGGCCCACGATAAACTCATCTCTAACCGGCGCTAGATAATACTCATAGTACTTCTCGATCCCTTTGATACCACTAACCTTTGTAATGCCATCAACCTCTTTTTTATTGATATAGCCGATTAACGGAGTGAGCGAATCGCCGACGTTGTAGCTGCGCTTCTCGCCGCTTTCGGTTACGCTCATGCGGATAGGCGGATTTAGCCTGCCGTTTGCGCCTATGAAGCTGACGAAGACCTTTTTTAAATTTAGCTTATACGCAAGCTCTTTTAGATGTACTGCGGTCTTGGCGTCGATCTTATACGACAGCACGGTCGTGCCGCCAGAGCCCTCGATCGCGCTTTTGACGCGCTTTTCACTATCGCCCGTGTAGATGCAGTATAGCCGCACGAAAAGATCAAGCTTGTTTTTATCGATGCTGCGCGCATCGACGCTAACTTTGTAGAGTTTGACGGAATTTGCCGCGACGTAGTTATCTTTTGCGATTATCGCGCCGCGGATCGCGCTGTTGGTTTCATTGACATCCAGGCGCGGTAGCTTGCGCTCAGTGCTGCCCCAAAAATATAAAATCGCCAAAAATACAAAAAGCGCCGCCGGCACGAATATAAACATCACAATAATCATACCGACCGAGGAGCTTTTATCTCTTTGCCACATCTTATTTCTTTAAAATTCTAAATTCCGCGCACTCTCTGCTTGTGCGACTGCGTTTCAAGCTTTGGCTCAATGCTGCGCTCCGTGCGAAACTTTAAGATCCGCAAAGCGCTCAAAGCCGCTATCTTGCACACTAAGCTCAGCAAATAGAGCGAGGAATTCCGCTCGCGGCATCTCTTTAGC
>CAURMQ010000096.1:0-6965 GCA_963525765.1 uncultured Campylobacter sp.
AAGACGACGCCAAGGAAGTCGCCAAAGGCTTCGAGTGCGGCGTAGGCATCGAGGGTTACGACGATATGCGCGTGGGCGATTTTATCGAAAGCTACAAGCAAAAAGAGGAGCAGGCTACGATCGATTAATGCTCGCGGAATTCCGCGTAGGCATTGGCTTCGTTTGCACGGCTTGGGGCTAAATTTTAAGCCTCGATCGCGCTTTGAAATTTTATGCTCGCATAATTTGGGCGTGAAATTTCGCCTTTTAAATTTAGTGGCGGAATGCGCGAGCAAGGCTTTAAATTTTGTTGGTTTCTGCGCGAGGCTCTGCCGCGTAGCGCTAGTTTTGAAATTTTAATGTTTAGACTTTTCTTGCGGCGCGTCTTTGCGATTAAATTTTAAATTTACGCTGCTTATAGGTTGCGAATTTTCCGTGAGACTTAAATTTTAAATTTAATCGCAAAGTCGAAATTTTAAAGCGGCAAAATTTAGATTTCGCGCGGCATCGAAGCGCTTTTAAATTTAAGATAAAATTCCAAAGCGGCGCAGTGTGGGAAAAACAGCAGCGCGGAGAATAGCGCGGCACAGGCGGCGCAAAATAAGGCCGCAACGGCGTGCGGTTCTGTAGAGCAGTGCCAAGACGGGCAGTGCGCAGCGAATATAACGCGCCGTGGCAAGCAGAGCACGGCGCAGAATAGCATTACGTCTCGGTGCGAAAATATTTCTGCGGTAGCGGTGCGGCTATGCGACGAGCTTCCGTACGCGAGCCATGAAATTCTCGCGCGATCTGCGTTTTAAATTTAAGCGCGAAGTGCGCGGGCTAAAATTTAAAAGCAAAATTTCAAAGCAGGGCTTGCGCCTTTTAAAATTTAAAAGCAAATTTCAAAAGCGCGCTGCCGTTTGCAATACTGGCGCGCAGCAAACCGCTTAGAATTTAAACGGGCGCTCCGGCGCGACGCAAACCGCGTCAAATTTAAACAGACCGCGTCGCCGCAGGACGGATATTTCGCAACGCCGAAGTGAAATAGAATTCCGCATCGTCATGCCCAAGCGAAATAAAATTTCTCGTCGCTGAAAGACGCGAGATAAAATTCTGCGTTGTCGTCGCGAGACGGATGCGAGATAAAGCTCCGTGGCGGAGCAATTAAAATTCCGCGCCGTATAATCTGCGGCGATTTAAGATAGCGAGGTAAAGATGAATCCGACCGAACTCAGAAGACTGCGCACGCAAAGCGTGCTAAAGCAGCTCATCCCCGAAGCGCTCGCGAGCCTTGAGGACGAGCTTTTGCGCGGGCTGTGCGTCACCGACGTGGAGTGTAAGCGCGGGCGCTACGACGCGTTTGTCTATCTGGATAAAAACGCCTTCGACGAGCGCGAGCAGGAATTTGTGCTCGAAAAGCTCGGCCGCGTGGCGAGATATTTGCAAAACTTCTGCGCCGAGGCGGAGGGCTGGTACCGCTGCCCCGCGTTTCACTTCAAATTCGACGACTGCTTGGAGTATCAAAACAAAATGGACGATCTTTTTGACAAAATAGAGGAGGAGCTGCGCAAAAATGGTTGATTTAGAGGCTTTGGCGCGCGAGTGTGGCGTGCAGCTTTACGACGTGGAGATGGTGAGCGAAAACGGCAGAACGATCTACCGCATCAGCATCACAAAAGCGGGCGGCGTGGGCCTAGACGACTGCGAGCGGCTATCGCGGCTGCTTTCGCCGATTTACGACGTGGAGCCGCCGCTTGAGGGTGAGTGGACGCTGGAGGTCGGCTCTCCCGGGCTTGAGCGCAAGCTAAGTAAGCCGCAGCATTTCGCAAACTCCGTGGGTGAGCTGGTGCGCCTAAGCTGCACGGACGGGCAGAAGCTAAGCGGCGAGGTGCTTGGCTGCGAAGGCGGCGTGCTTAGGCTACGCACGGACGGCGGCGAGGTAAGCGTTCGGCTCGATGAGATCAAAAAGGCGCGAACCTACGTGCAGTGGTAGCGGCGCGGATTTTAAAGCTCTGCGCGCAGATTTAAAATTTTGCGAATGAGGCTTTAAAATTTACTGCGCGGGATTTATGAGTTTGAAATTTCAGCTTTAAATTTTGAGGTTTAAATTTTAAAATCGCTTTTGAAATTTACAGCTCCCGGTTGCTTTTGGCAGCTTCTTGTTGCTCTTGATCTCTCGCGGCGATCAGCGCAGAATTTTAAAATTCCGGTGCCGCTTTGCTTGTTTTGAAATTTTATGTTACGCCGATAAAAGGTAATTTTTCAAGCTACTAGGCGGCGCTTTGTTTCAGATCGCTCCGCTAAAAGCAAGCTTCGCGGCGATTTCTGCTGCGTAAATTTTTAATTCCCATGCCGCGCGTGCCGTTTTGAAATTTCACGCTGCGCCGCTAAAAGATAAGTTTTGCACGACATTTGCACGTTGCTTCGGAATTTTACGTCGCGCCAAAAGGCGGCTAAATTTAAAATTTACGCGCTGTTTTGCTGTAGTAAAATTTCGCGCCGAAATTCCGCCCACAATTTTTAATACAAATTCCCGCGTTAAATTTCGCCGCAGAATTTTAGGCGGTTAACTTTTATCGATAAATTTAACTTTACAATTCCACGAGCAGAGATTTGCGCGCCGCTTAGCGAAATTTCGATTGCCGGCCAAGCGGCGCGGATGTTTGCGACTATGAAGCGGAGATGCCGATCGTGGCTAGCAGTACGGGCGACGTCATGAGCCCTACGATCGTAAGGATCCACGCTAATATCGCTATTACGAGCGAGGCTTGCTTTTTGGCGGCTTGATAGGTCGCGGCGATCGCGCACAAAAACGCAAGCGGAACAAAGCGATTCCTAGAAAAAATATCCCTAAAATCGCAAAGACTATGGAGAGTATCCTAAGCCCGTTTGATTGGGGTTGAACGGTTGGTTGTTCAGAAATTTTAATCCTTTGAAAAAAATTATGTAATTCTACCCCCCCCCCCCCCCTGAATTTGAGCTGAAATTAAGCCGTGCCTTTTGGGACTGTATATTCACGCTCGATTGCGGTTCTGCCATGGCGCCTATTAAAATTTTATTTCTCAAAGCCCGCTTTTCCGCGCTATCGGCAGACGCTCTTTTGCACGATAAGCGTAAAATTTTGTGCCGTTCGCGCGCGAAACGGACGCCGTAAAATTTGCGATTTAGGATAAAATTCTAAAACCTGTGGTAAGATTTCGCAGTTTCGCTTCCGCGCGGAATTTCGCCCGGGCACATACGGCGCGCGGCTTGTAAGCTCCGATAAATTTGGCGTTTAAAGCAAGCTTGGCTCTCGCAAGTGGGCTAAGTGCGAGCCGGCGCTATCCGGTACAGCAAGGATGAGCGCAGGTGAGCTAGTCGGTTTGCGCAGAGCTGCAATCTGTTGCGAACAGACGCGATTACTGGTTTGTCGCAAATCGGCTAAGCAATCGCAACGGAGCGGGACAATTTAAATTTTGGAAATTTTATGAACGACGAATTTTATATGGATTTGGCGCTGCGGGCTGCGTGGCGCTATCAGGCCTTGACGCTACCCAACCCCGCCGTGGGCTGCGCGCTGCTGGATAAGAGCGGCAGAGTTCTAAGTATAGGCGCGCACAAAAAAGCGGGATTTTTGCATGCCGAGGTAAACGCTGTTTTCGCCGCGCTGTGCGATCTGGACGTAAATTTTGCGCAGGATTTCGCTTGCGAATACGCCCGCAAATTCGGCGTAAAATTTCAAAACACAAAAGCTCTAAAAAGCGCGCTTTTGCAGCCGAGCTTCACTTATGATTTTATCTTAAACCGCCACGGCGGGCTTTTGCGCGGCGCTTGCGCCTACGTCACGCTCGAGCCCTGCGCGCATCGCGGCAAGACGGCGTCTTGTGCCGAGCTTTTGGCAGAGCTAGGCCTATCTCGCGTGGTAATCGGCGCGCGCGATACGAACGCGCAGGCTGCGGGCGGCGCGGAAATTTTACGCCGCGGGGGCATAGAGGTGAAATTTGACGTTTGCCGTGCCGCGGCGGCGGAGCTTGCGGAGCCGTTTTATCTGGCGCGCGAGGGCGGCTTTTGCTTCATCAAAATCAACGCCACGCTAAACGGCGCGGTGCATGGGCGGATCGGCAGCGAGAAGCAGCGCGCGTTCGTGCACGAGCTGCGCGGCGTGTGCGACTACGTAGGCGTGGGCGGGCAGACCGTGCGTGCCGATAGACCGACGCTGGACGTGCGTGCGGCTAAATTTGATGAAATTAGCGCTTTGGCAAGTAGCGCCGATATGCTGGCGCTAGACGCGTGCGCCGCGCCGCAAAATCTAAAGCTGCGTCCGCCTGACGTTTGGATATACTCGCGCCGCGCACTTTCGGATTTTGATGCGAGCATTCCGCTTTTCGGCGTCGCAGGGCGCAAGGTGGAAGTTTCGCGCTCGCTGCCTGCGGACGCAAAAATCACGATGATAGAGGCGGGGGCGAGTTCGTTTGACGAGTTTGCGCAGTTTGCGAGCCACGCGCTTATTTTTTACAGCGCGCAGATGAGGGACGGGGGAAATTTTAGAGCAAACGCCGCGCTACGGCCGCTTTTTATCTCCAGCGCGGGCGATCCGCACCTGGAAGCGAACGAATTCTACGGCTGGTTTAAAATTTTAAAGTAGAGCAAGACAGTACTGTAACTGCAGAAATAGTATTTTAATCAAAATCTTGTGTTTGCCTGGTAAAAAGCAGTAGCGACTTTAAATATCTAAACATAGTATCGGTATAATCACAAAGAACGCGATTATAAGCAGTACGATCAATAGTGCTTTGTCAATTTTGGAGTATTTTTTGATACTGCAATTTTGCAAAAATTTCCCAAGTTCGTATTCGCTATTCCTAAATAGCCGAGCTGTCCAAATTATCCCTAAAAATAGACACATTGCTGAAAATGCCGCATTTGACTTTTGCCATACGAATATACCGAAGATCATAAAAAACGATAGTACGCTTACGATCGATATGCCTATCGTCGCAAAGGCGATGAAAAATATGAAATTTAGCTCGCAATCGATGCCTAAAATGCGAAAGTCGATAATTTTATCGGCAATATAAAATGCTAAAATTATCGTTAGGATAGCTTCTGCGATCTGAACGTCTAAGGAAGCATAATGCAAAAAAGGCATGTCAAAAACCATACCTACGCGTAATAAAGTAAAGCCGAGCGAGAATGAGAATATGCCCGTCAGTAAGATGCCTAAAAGCAATTTGTAGAAATATATTTTCATACGAAATCCTTAAAATTCTGCGAAATTATACGCAATAGCGGCTTAAAATTTTAATCGCAAATTTAGCGTAAGCTTTGAAATTTTTCACGTATGCCGCAAGCAACGGCGCAGAGCGAGTATAAAAAACAGATATATGCCGCAAGCGGGACAAAAGCGACAAATCCCGAAGCATAAACTAGCGCTACTAATACATATGTCGCATTTGCCAGCGCAGGTATGTTATAAGTCCAAAGCTCGGGCTTTTCAAAAGGAGTGTCGATAGCGTTAAAATACAAAGCTAAATTTACGACAAGCAGTAGCAAAAATATATAATTCTTTTTCATAAAAGGAAAAGCGGCGCAAACCAAGGCTACTATCAAATTTAATGCGATAAGAAAACCTATGTAATTAATATCTATAAAGGCGCAAAGTAAGCCTAAAATCGCGATTAATATATCTCTTTTCATAACCGATTGCCGTCCTTTTAATTCCTGTAATTATAATGCGTAGGTTTAAATTTTGATAAAAAAGTATTCCGTGCTTAAAATTTCATCGCGCCGTGCGGGCAATTTACGCCTATGAAATTTAGCGCATACGGACGAAATTAAATGGGGTGCTTAGCTTTATTTAGATTCAAAAACGATAAAGTTTAACCATATTATTACGCCTATAAGCAATAAAATAGACGATAATGTTTCGTTGGCATTCCAGCGCCTTTTTAGACTAACGATTTGTAAAAATTTACCGAGCTCGTAATTACTTTTGCGAAATGAAAATGCCGTAGAATAGGTGCCTATGAATAATATTACGGCAGATAATATCGCTACTAGTTTTTTATCCAGATCCAGACCGAATAGCATAAAACCGAATACTATGATATAAGTAACGGCGGTAAGCGCCAAAATTCCTATCGTCGCAAAGGCGATGAAAAATATAAAATTTAGCTTGCGATCAACCTCTTTGACATAAAAATCGCTCAAACTGCTGCTGACGTAAAAGGCGAATAGCTCAAGAATCGCCGTCGTAAAAGGCAGGCGAATATCGCCCGGAAATAAAAAATATCCCTTCAAAAGGCTCATAACATCAATATTTGAAATATTTTCAATATGCCACGAAAGAACGTAAAATGAAATCACAAAAATGGCTAAAAATACGTTACCCAAAAGAAACTTGTAAATTAGGTATTTTATGTTTTTGCGCACCTTGGCTCCCTGAAATTTCGCGAGATTATACGTCAAATTTGCTTTTAACAGGCTCAAATCGGCATAGAAATAATGGGTGAAATTTAGATAAAATTTTGAGTGTAGTTTAAATTTGCGGCTCAATTTACAGCTCAATTTGCGCACGGAATTTTAAAATTTAGCGGCGCGATATGCTTGGTTAAATTTTAATTGAATGATACGACGATCCGCTGCGTAAAATTCTACTATTTTGCGCGTGCGGCGCCTGATTTTGAAATGGCGTCCACGGGGCGAAATTTTAAAATTCCACCACGTGTAGGGATTTAAAATTTCATAACGAGCGCAAAATTTTAAAATTTGAAACCTCAAAATTCTAAAATTCCGAAATCTCGCGGCGCGGGCAAATTTAAAATTTAAAAATCGAACCAAATTTTAAATTTCAGATCAAGCAAAATTCCAAATCCAAAATTTAGTGATGATGTCCCAAATGCCCGCCCGTATCGCTTGATCTTACTTCGCAGATTAGCTCGTCGGCGCATTCGTTGTCGCTGCTCTCAAGCTGCAGCGTCGTGTGCGTGATGCCCAGATGCTCCATTTCGTGCGATATTTCGGCC
>CAURMQ010000097.1:0-6837 GCA_963525765.1 uncultured Campylobacter sp.
GATATTAGATTTATCGGCGAGCTAGCGATTATGGAGGAGAGCGAGCTTAAAGACCTTAAAAATTTAGGCAAAAAATCGCTCGAGGAGATCAAGGCCGTAATGGAGGAGATCGGTTATCCTATCGGCAACCAGGAGCTCGGCGATAAAAAAGAGCAGCTAAAACGCAAGCTTGATGAGCTAAAGGCTCAAAGACAAAAGAATGAAGGACAATAAATGAGACATAATCACGGATATAGGAAGCTAGGGCGCACTTCGTCTCACCGTGCTGCCCTGCTTAAAAATTTAACCATCGCTTTAGTTACTAGCGGCAAGATCGAAACTACGCTTCCTAAAGCCAAAGAGCTAAGAAGCTATGCCGAGAAGCTGATCACTCGTGCGCGCAAGGGCGACAGCGAGGCGCATAGATTTGTTTTCGCGGCGCTTCAGGATAAGGCTGCGACAAATAAGCTGGTTACCGAGATCGCTCCAAAATACGCAGGCGTAAACGGCGGCTACACTCGCATCATCAAAACCCGCCTTCGCAAGGGCGACGCCGCAGAGATGGCTTATATCGAGCTAATCAGCAAATAAAATTTCGGGATCACTCCCGAAATTTCTTCTATGAAATTTAAAATTTTACTCCCGCTTGTTATCGTTGCTGCGGGCCTAGCGTGGGCATTGGACAATTATCTTAGCTATAAAAATATCGAAACGATTAACTCCGAAATTCCGCTAAAGCAGGCATTGGACGGCGAGCAAATCTCTAAAATCCGCGTCTATAAATCCAAACGAATTCTTGAAATTTTAACTTCAAAAGGCATCGCGAAAAGCTACAAAATCGCCCTCGGACGCGAGCCTGAAGGACATAAAGAGGTTCAAGGCGACGGCAAAACCCCGGAGGGCAACTACACCATAAACGGCAAAAATCCAAACTCGGCGTATCATCTAAATTTAGGCATCTCCTATCCGAACAAAGCCGACGTAGCACACGCAAAATCCCTCGGCAAGAGCGCAGGCGGCGATATCAAAATCCACGGGCTACCGAATAAATTTAGCTACCTAGGGCAGAGTATCGCGGCGTTCGGCGACTGGACGGAGGGCTGCATAGCGCTCGTCAATGACGATATGGACGAGCTTTTTGAGCATGTAAAAATCGGTACGCCGATAGAAATTTTGCCGTGATTGCACGCGTCTGCGCTAAAATTTCACAGCCACGATCGATATAAAACATAGCGAAATTTCATCTACGAGCTTTAAAATAATATTCCTCGTCCAGACTTTTGTAGTCGCAAAATTTGCGATTAAAAGCAGAATTGTTTTTCTAAAAATTTAATCGTATCGGCGTTTATCCCAATAAATTTAGACAAAATTACTTTAAATTTCCTCTCCCGCTCAAGCGAAATTCATCCCAAATATAGCCCCCGACCGGGCTAAAATTTCATCCCAAATTTATAGCGCAAATAGTCTAAATTTAAATATATGCAAACCTGGTGATTCGCGGGCTCCACCCTTACCGAATAGATAAAATTTCAAATCATAGCCCCAGCCATCCGCGTCACAAAAATGCTTTAAGATCCATAACGCAAAATCCGCGCCCTTGCGCAAAATTTCAGATTAAATTTCATCCCCGATAAGCCTTTTTTTATCGCTTTTGGATATAATGCGCCAAAACTAAAATAAGGATTTTTAATGATACCATTTACAGACGAAGAGCTTCTAGCCCCGGTACAGGATAGCTTGGAGTTAATCCGTCCGATGCTTCAAAACGACGGCGGCGATATGAAGCTTTTAGGCATAAAAAACGGCGTCGTCTATGTCCGCCTTACCGGGCATTGCCACGGCTGCGCCGCAAGTGCGCAGACCCTAAAATACGGCGTCGAGCGCCAGCTTCGCATGGATATTCACCCCGAGCTTAGCGTCGTAAACATCCCCGAAGGCGAAGAGTTTGAACTATAAAAAACTGGGGCTAAAGGCCTTTTCGCGCGGAGAATTCGAGCTTGCGAAGCTATATTTTTCGCTCGCATACGAAAAAAGCGACGAGGAGGAAATTCTATTTTTGCTTGAACTTTGCCAGACCGCGATGGCAGACCGCGAAGAGGCGCTTATGCTCTTTGATTTTTACAACCTCAGCCCAAAAACTCAAACCGCGGAGCTTTTTAAAATTTTAAACTCCATCAATGAAAAGATCGCGAGTGAAGCGGCTTCCGAACCCGGCGCCGAGGACGAGATCGCCGTTATCGCTTATGCGGATTTTATGCGAGCGGTAGGCCAAAGAGGCTTTAAAGACGCCTTCGAATCGATCATTTTTTCCTCCAAAATCGCCATTTCGGACAAAACCGAGATGATAGAATTTTTAGAAAATTTGATAGAAAACGGCTACTACGAAATGGGGCTTAATTACGTCGAGAGCTCGGCCGCCGCGTATGCAGGCGATGAACGCTTCGAAGCGCTGATGCAAAAAATCAAAAATCATGAAAATACGACTCGAAAATAGCTTTATCACTGACAACTCCGCCGAGTGTGAGGCGGGCTGCTCTTTTATGCGCACGGACGCGAACGCTAAATTCCAAGCCGAAGCGGCGCAAAAAGGCGCGCAGATCATCTCTATCGCGCGGGCAAAGAAGCTTTTAAATATCGATCCGCGCATCAAAATCGTAGGCATCACCGGCACGAACGGCAAAACGACGACCGCGGCGGCGATCTATTCGACGCTGCTGGATCTGGGCTTTAGCTGCGGCTTAAGCGGCACGCGCGGCGCCTTCATAAACGAGCGCAGAATCGACGAGAAGGGGCTTACGACGAGCTCGGTTTTTAAGACGATGAGCTATCTTTATGAAGCCAGCAAGCAGGGCTGCGAGTACTTCGTTATGGAGGTTAGCTCACACGCGATCGCGCAAAATCGTATCGAAGGATTAGAATTTGCGCTTAAAATTTTTACGAATTTAAGCCAAGATCATCTTGATTATCACGGCAGCATGCAAGAATACGCGGCAGTCAAGAGCTCGTTTTTCGCAGACGACGCGCCAAAGCTCATAAACGCCGATGACGGACATATTAAATTTAACCCCGCAAACGCCCTTACCTACGGCATAAAAAATCCAGCGAGCTTCAGCGTGAGCGGATATGGGCTAAAGGGCGGCATCGACGCGCTCGTGCGCACTCCAAACGGCGATAATGCGCAGCTTCAAAGCGATCTCATCGGCGAGTTTAATCTCTACAACCTTACCGCGGCGTTTGCGGCGGTTAAAATTCTAACCAAGCTGCCGAATGAGGAGATCGCAAAAGCCCTGGCAAACTTCGGCGGCGTCGAGGGTCGCGTGCAGATCGTAAATAAAAATCCGCTTGTAATCGTCGATTTCGCTCATACCCCCGACGGCATCGAAAAGGTGCTAAACGCGCTGCGTGCAAGCGGCGAGATCATCGCGGTTTTCGGCGCAGGAGGCGATCGCGACCACGGCAAGCGTCCGAAGATGGGCGCTATCGCGGAGCACTTTGCTAAAATCTGTATCGTTACGAGCGATAACCCGCGCAGCGAGGAGCCGAGCGAAATCATCGAACAAATTTGCGCCGGTATGCGCCGAAAAGATAAAATTTTAAAGATCACGGATCGCAAAGAGGCTATCGCGCGCGCGCTAGATCTTGCCAAAAACGGCGAGATGATCACTATTTTGGGTAAGGGCGACGAGACCTACCAGGAGATCAAGGGTGTGAAGCACCCCTTCAGCGACAAGCAGGTCGTAAGCGAGCTCGTCGCGGCGCGAGGCGGGTCAAATTTAGACTAAATTTAAAGGACGGGCGATGAAAATCGAAATTTTATCAAGCAAAATCCACCGCGCGCGCGTGACGGACGCCAACCTCAACTACGTGGGTTCCATTACGATCGGGCCCGAGCTCATCGAAGCTGCGGGGCTTTGCGAGTACCAAAAAGTCGAAATCCTAAACGTCAATAACGGCGAGCGCTTCGCTACATACGTGATCCGCGGCGATAAAAAGGGCGAGATCTGCCTAAACGGCGCGGCTGCGCGCAAAGTCTGCGTCGGCGACGTCATCATCATCGTGGCCTACGCTCAGATGAGCACCAAAAAAGCGAAAAATTTTGAACCAAAAATCGTGCAGGTAAACGCGCAAAACGAGATCGTAAAATAATGCAGCCCCGTTTTGAGGAGCTTTTCGCCTCGCCACAGCACTACGAAAGATACAAGGCGCGGCTGGGTAAAAAGCTGGCCGAGTTTCGCTTCGGCTTTATGAGCGACGCAAAATGGCGCAAGCTCTTTTCGGCGATCTGCGCCGAAGGCTCGCCCGCAAGACAGTGCGAGATCTATGAAATCTTTGGCTCCTGCGTAAACGAGATCAGATTCGCCCTGCCCGCCGCAGACTACGCGCAAGGTATCTGCGAGAACTACATCTCGCAGCGCCTCACGACGAGCGAAAAGCCCACCCTCTACGCCGAGATAGAATACATAGAATTTGCGAAATTTTACGACTTCACAAGCCGCGGCGCACTGCTACCGCCTGAGTACAAAAGCCAAGACCTTGACACCATAGCGCGCTATTTAGAGCGCCTGGGCAAATTTGAGATGGAGAAGAGCGAGCAAAGCTTAAAAATTTACGGCTACAAACGTTAGCTCTTTGTGCGGATTTGTCATCTTGTGCGCAGGTGCGCCTGCCACATCGCGCGCCAAGAGGCGCAATTTGCGCTAAATTTCACTCCGAACAGCCCGTTATAGCCGCTTTTCGGCCCACAAAAAAAAGGAGTAAATTTGAACTACGAAGAATTTTATGACGCCGTCTGCAAAATGGTGGAAAAATTTGAAGCGAGCGGGGCTGCGAACAAGGAGCTGGACGCATATCTACTTGCGCTTTTGAAGCTGCTTGAGGCGCGCGGCGGCGAGCCCTTTAACGCAGAGCTAATGCTTGAAATTCTAAGCGCGGCGTTTGAGAGCGAGAGGGCGGAGCCCAGCGAGACGTGGCTTAAGATAGAGCGAGCGCCCGAGCTTGCGCACTTCTGCAAAGATGGGTCTGCAGGCGGCGATACGTTTCGTTCAGCGGAGGAGCCAAAAACCGCTGCAGATATAATGCGCTGCCTACCGGAGGGCTTTGAGATAAAATTTGACGAAAGCAGATCCACAAATTTTAAAACTGCGCTAAGCGAGGCAAAATTTACGAACGACGAGCTAAAAAACGAAGAGAGCAGGACGCAAGGACAAAATTCTATCGCCGTAAGCAGCAGTATCTCCGTAAAAGCAGCGCGAGACGAGCCCTTGGGACCGAAGACGAATGAGCCCCTAAAATTCGAGGCCGCAGACAAGCACGGCGGGCTTGCGTATTCCGCGGAGGTCATAAAATTTCAGCTAGCGGAGTTTAGCAGGATGCGCGCTAGCGGACAGCTTGCGGACGATAGCAAGTTTTTCGGTATCGTCTCGCCGAGCGGCCATGGCTGATATAATTTCGATCCGTTTTCGCTGCTGGAGTGCGGAGCGCGCGGCCTGATGGATCACGCGGGCGAGGATGCGCCCGTGCGCGGCGACTGGGAGATGCTCGGCGAACTGCTCGAAATGGGACGAACATACGAGTAGGCGCTAAATTTTGCGGCTAAATTTCAAAATTCGCGGAGCGAATTTAACGAGATCGCTTTGCTCGCTCATATTTGCGGGCGAAATTAAATCGCTCGCTTATCGTGCATGCGCCGCTTCGGCAGGGCTCGGCCAATTTCTGCGGTTTGAAATTTTAAATTTCGCGTCTCGCGTCCGCCGTAAAATTTGAGAGTACGCTTAGAATTTCAGATCGCTCCGAGCATGAAATTTGACGATTTTAAAATCATAATTTCGACCCTATTTCGCTTAAAAAATTGATATAAAATTTCGAATTCTAGCCATTTTCGTGCAAAATTTCTCGCGCGTTTGCACGCTCTTTTCAAAAACGGATTTAAATTTAGCGTCTCTGCTAAAATTTCTACGGTAAGGCTAAATTTACCGCTCCGCCAGCTACTTCAAATGCTCTTTTAGCTCTGCAATTTGCCGCCTTACTTCGGCTATGATTTCCGGCGAGCTTTCCCAAATTTCAAGAAAAGTCCATTCATCGCTTGGCGGGTTGATCATATTTTCCAAAATCGCAACGACTTTCCGGATGGTCGGTTGCAATTTATCTAAAAAATCCGACGGACACGCATACGGCGAGCCGAAGCAGACCAAAACGTGCGCGGAAGCCCTGATTTCATCGTAGTTTTCGTTTCTCGGATCGAAATTCGCTGCCGTGCTTTGCAGCAGATCAAAATTTTTGCTCTCCCAAAATCTAGTAAACCAGTCCGCCGCCTCGTCGTTTTCGTACGCTTTATAACCCCAATCGCCCATTTTATTCCTTTTAAAATAAATTTCATCGCCAAGCTTTAATGGCGCCTCTTATTTAAATTTTACCCGCCCAAGCTAAATTTTAATCCGCTTTTTGACTGCGCGTGCCCGCCGCAAAATCAAAGTCGAGAACAGAACTCGCCAACGCCAAGTCAAACGCTAAATTTAGCTTAAATTTGCTAAAATAGCCAAAATTTAAAGGATTTTTGATGTTCGAAGGAATGGATTTTTCGAAAATGGGGCAGATGCTCGATCAGATGCAGGCTAAAGCGAGGCAGATCGAGGAGGAGAATGCGCGCAAGGAATTTACCGTAAAATCGGGCGCGGGCATGGTCGCCATCAGGCTAAACGG
Source organism: uncultured Campylobacter sp. (assembly GCA_963525765.1). GTDB lineage: Bacteria > Campylobacterota > Campylobacteria > Campylobacterales > Campylobacteraceae > Campylobacter_B. The sequence goes on from CAURMQ010000097.1 coordinate 6,679, forward strand.
CGCGGGCGAGGTGCTCGATCTAAGCATCGACGACAGCCTTTTTAACGACAAAGAGAGCTTGCAGATCCTGCTAATTTCGGCGATAGGCGACGCGATAAAACTCGTCGAAAATGAAAAGAAAGGCGCCGCAGCGTCCATGCTAGGAGGGCTCGGCGGATT
>CAURMQ010000098.1:0-6822 GCA_963525765.1 uncultured Campylobacter sp.
TTAAAATTATTTTCGGTTTTTAAGTCTTTTTGGCTCTTCAAACTTCTGTTTTAATTGGGCTCTTTATAAACGGAATTTCGATGCATTCTATACGAAAGGGGATTAAAATTTTATAAAACGGCGCTTGAAATTTCGGTTTTGCCGCCGCGACAAACGGGCGGTTTGATCCGCGATTTTTAGGAGCAAAAAGAGCGCTTTAAAAGCCCGCGAGGCGGAGCGAAATTTAGGCGCAACGGCGGCGTTTTGCTTTGCAATTTGAGTTAAAATTTGATATGATTGTGCGAAATTTATATTGAACGGCTTTTTAAAATGAATAAATTTATTACCCAAAAAATAGGCGCTCTTGCAGGCTTTAGCGATGAAATTTTAAAAATTTTAGCATCGTTTGATGCGGACGTTTCGGATGTCAGGCTCGCTTTGCAAATTTCAAAAAACGCCCCCCTCGCGGATAAAATTTTAGATTTGGCCTTTTGCGGTTTGTCTAAATTTAGCGCCGAAGAGCTCGCGCAGCAAAATTTCGGTGCCGCGGATGAGCGGTGCGATCCCCAAGGCGCGGAGCCTATGAGGCGCGGTTTGCAAGACGCCGCAGACGAGTGGCGGGAAAACGAGTACACCTCGAGCGAGCAAAAAGGCTCAGATTTAGCAGAGCGGGGCGATAGTCTTAAATTTAATCGCCCAAATGACGCAAGCGGCGTAAATTACGGCGACGAGAATTTTAAATTTAACCCCTCGCAAGCAGCAAGCGATACGCCGCCACAAAATCAATACGTCGCCGCGAGAGCTGATTGCGCGCTAGGTTCAAGCATTTCCGCGCAGGCCGAACGAGCGTATGGACGAGAGCCGATACAAGCGCAGCAACAAAAACAGGAGCAAGAATGCGGGAGAGCGCAGGAGCAGGGCGCCGCGGCGCTAAAGACGCTAAATTTACAGCGAGCTTTTGAGCTTTACGGGCGCGAGCAGATGCGGGCATTTTTTCTATTTGCCGTATTTGACGCGATGCTAAAGCCGAGTCTACGGGCGTATCGCATCGACCGCGAAAAGCTCACGCAGGTCTCGCTGCTGCGAAATCTGCTTATGTTTTCGTGGATCAAATCCTACCCGCAGATAGAGCAAAATATCCTTTCAAGCGTGATTTTAGTGGAGTTTGGGCGAGTTTTTATCGACGAGCAGGTGTGCGCGGCGGGCAAGGCGGAGGAATTTTACCATGCCATCAAAGGCTCGATCTTTCCGCAGGATTTTACCGACGTGGAGATGAAATTTAGCGGCACGAGCCGCGAAAGCGTCTCGCACGCGCTATTTGCGCATTTCGGGTTAGAGCAGATCGCACAGGACGCGCTGTATTCAAACGCCCCAGACGACGCGCCTTTTGAGAACAAATCCCGCTACGCGATGCTAAAGATCGCCAAAACCGCGGTCAATATCTACCACCACTTCGACGAGCTTAGTATCGACAACGCTTTAAATTTACTAGTCGAGTTCGGCTTCGAGCAAGAGGCGTTTTTAGAGGCTAAAGGCGAAATTTCGATATGAAAGAGTTCCTGCGCGCCTTTAACTCGGGCGTATTTGAAAAGGATCTTAGCGGCGAGCAAAAGGAGTTCGCGCGCAACCTCCTAAATATCGGTGCTATCAGCGCGCACAAGGGCAAGCTCTATCTAAACGACGGCTATGTTTTCGGCAGGCTCGACATCGCGCGCGACGGCACGGGCTATCTGCAAAGCTTCGACGATCGCTTCAAAGCCGATCTCATCATCGAAAACAGATATTTAAGCGGCGTGCATCTGGGCGATCTGATCCTAGCAAAAATTTTAAGCTCAAGAAAGTCCCGCCTGCACGCAAAGGTGCTGATGTGCGTTAAGCCCGCATTCTTAACGAGCGTGGTTTATACCAAAAGCTTCGGGCGCGAAATTTTAGGCGTAAACGTCAAAACTGGCCTCGCAAATCCGCTCAAAGCCACGCAAAAATCGCTAAAGCAGTTGCCTCCAAACACCCTTTTAAAGATCGATAATCTAACGAACGAAATTACCGAGGTGATCGGAAACTTAGCCGATCCCTTCGTCGATGAGAAAATTTCTTTAGCGATCTACGATAAAAACGACGAATTTAACGAAGCGTGCAAGCAGCAAGCCGCGAGCTTCGGCAGCGAAGTGGACGAGGCGCTGTATCCGCAGCGCGTGGATTTGCAGCATCTGCCCTTTTGCACCATCGATCCCATCGACGCCAAAGACTTCGACGACGCGATCTATTTTGACGTAAAAGAGCGCACGCTTTACGTCGCTATCGCCGACGTGAGCGAATACGTAAGCGAATACTCGCCGATCGATAAGGAGGCGAAATTTCGCGGCTTTTCGATCTACTTCCCGCACCGATCCGTGCCGATGCTACCTCGCGAGCTTAGCGAAAACATCTGCTCGCTGATGCCGGATCTGCCGAGGCTAGCTTTTGTTTTTAAGATCGCTTTGGATGAAAATTTAAACCCGCAAAAGCAGGAGCTTTTCGAAGCGATTATAAGATCAAAGCGCCGCTTTAATTACGACGAGGTCGATGAAATTTTACGCACTGAGAAAGCAGCCGAGCCTGAAATTTTAAGCTGGCTCTTGCCGCTTAATGAAATTTGCGAGCGCCTGCGCCGCGCGAGGCTAAAGCGCGGATTTGATTTCCGAACCAAGGAGCTTCGCATCACGCTTGATGAGCACGGTTTTATAAACTCCACCCGCTTTGAGACCGACACCCCGTCGCACAAGCTCATCGAGGATTGCATGCTGCTGGCCAACAAAGCCGCTGCGGCGCGCATCGAGCGGGGCGTTTTTAGAAATCACGGCTCGGCGGAGCTTAAAAAAATTTACGCTCTGCTTGACGATCTGGCGCTGTTTGGCATCGACGCGCCGTATCAGAGCAACCTTGCTAAAATGATCGGCGAAATCCAAGCTCAAGCCGATGCCATGGGTATCCGCGAGGAGGTCGATAAGCTCATCATCAAGGCTCAAAAGCGCGCCGAGTACGGATCCGAATCGCGCGGGCACTTCGGACTCGGATTTGATAACTACACGCACTTCACAAGCCCGATTAGGCGCTATTCCGATCTCATTTTGCACCGATTGCTAAAGGCGCAGATGAGGGGGGATGAGAAATTTTATAATTACCTGCTTTTAAACATCGACGCGACGTGCGCGCGGCTAAATGAGCTAGAGCGCGAGGCGGACAAGGTCGCGTTTGATTTTATGGATCGTAAATTTGCGCGATGGGCCGCGGAAAATTTGGGCAAAAAATTTCGCTGCTACATCGACGAAAACGGAAATTCCGTCACCGCAAAGCTAGACGACAAGCTAAAGGGAGCTAAAATTTTAGTTTCAAATTTCGCCGGCGACATTTTAACTCCCGTGCTAGTCGAGCTTACGGACGCAAATATCGCTAGCGGAGTGATTTTAGGCAGGGTGGTAAAGAAGATCTGATGTATAGGAAAGAATTTGACGGGCTTATCGCAAGCGGAAGAGTGCCTAATTTCGTGCTTTTGCGCGGCGGAGACGATTTTTCAAACGAGCTTTACGCGCAGCGCCTGAAGCAAATTTACGCCTCGGAAAATTTTTTGAGTTTGTATTTTTTAGAGTATGATTTTGAGCAGGCGCGAAGCTTCTTGGAGCCCTCGCTTTTCGGCGGCAGCAACACGCTTCATATCAAAACCGCCTCGCTCATCAAAAAAGAGGAGCTGCGAAGGCTCATCGCGCTATGTAAAGCGGACGCGAACAATCATCTAATTTATGAGCTAAACGATAGCGAAATTTCTGTAAGCGCGGATTTTATCAAGGAATTTGAACGAAACGAAGTGAGGTTTTTCAAGCCCTCGGGCGTAAACGAAGCCATAGCGCTGCTTGCGCAAAAATGCGAGATGTGCGGGCTTTTTGCAAACACTGCTGCACTTAGCAGGATCTACGCCATCCACAACGAAAGCCTGAGCCTAAGCGCGAGCGAGATAGAGAAATTTGCAAGTCTGGGGCTCGAGCTTAGCCTGCAAAACGTAAATTTAATGGTTTATGGCCTTAGCGAGGTGAGTTACGACGAGCTTTTTGATAAAATTTTCAGCCTTTGCGATTTTCGCGTAGATTTTTATAAAATGGCTCTGAGCGGTGGATACAACGAGATGGAGCTGATAAATTATTTTTACCGCTTGATTTATAGAATTTTTCGCCTACATGCTTACGTGAAAATAAACGGCAGATTTGATTTTAAGGCGGTTTTAGGCTATCAGCCGCCCCCTTCCGTAGCCGCACAGATGCAGCGCTACGCCACTAGCTTTTCTACGCGGACGTTTTATAAAATTTTCGCTCACTTAAACGATTTGGAATTTGAACTCAAAAGCGAAAAGAACGCGGCGAAGGACGAGCTTTTGCTCGCGTCGTTTTTGAGGTTGCAACGCATGCTGCTAAGTTCGCTCGGGCAAAAAGCAAATATTAAGTGAAATTTTAGTAATATCCCCTTGCATTTTTTGCAAAATCCTTGCCCGCAGACGCTGTTTGCGAGCTAAAATCCATAAGGAGAATTTATGAGAAACTACGAGGTTTTATTCATCGTTAAGCCCACGCTTACAGACGATGAAGTTAAAACAAAAGTCGATTTCGTCAAAGAAATCATAACCAAAAATGGCGGAGAGATCGCTTCCGTAATCGAAATGGGCGCTAGGAAGCTAGCCTATAAGATCGACAAATATGAGCGCGGAGTTTATTTCGTAATCTATTTTAAAGCCGAGCCGAACTTGATCTCCGAGCTTGTTAGAAATCTGCGCATCACCGAAGATATCATTAGATTTTTGACCGTCAAATATGAGACTAAGCGTGAAATTTCCGCTTGGGATAAACTAAGCAAAGGTATCAAATTAAGCCCTGCAAAAAAAGAGCGCGAGCCAAAAGCGCCGGTAGAGCCAAAAGAGCCTGCAGAAGCAGCCAAAGAGGGCGAATAAAGGATAAAATATGTTCAATAAAGTAGTTTTGGTAGGTAATTTGACCCGAGATATCGAGCTTAGATATCTGCAAACGGGCACCGCCGTAGGTAAAACCGGCATCGCCGTCACGCGCAGATACAATAGCTCAAACGGCGAGAAACGCGAAGAAACGTGCTTTATAGACATAGATTTTTTCGGTCGTACGGCCGAGATCGCAAACCAATACTTGCGAAAAGGCAGTAAAATTTTGATCGAAGGCCGCTTAAAGCTAGATCAGTGGCAGGATCAAAACGGACAGAACCGAAGCAAGCACTCCATCAGCGTAGATACGATGGAGATGCTAGGAAGCAATCAAGGTGGAAGCGGCGGCTATAATCAAGGCGGCAATTACGAGGGCGGCAATTATGGCGGAAGCTCCGGCGGCTATGGCGGCGGAAATTCTAACTATGGCGGCGGTAGTAATTACGGCGGCGGAAATAGCTATGCTAACAGACAAAACTCAAATTCTAGAGGCGCAAAAAACGATTATAACGCGCCTAAACAAAAAGAGCAGAGTTACGAAAGCACGATTCCGGAAGTCGACGTCGATGCCGATAAATACGATGACGGCAACGACACGATCCCATTTTAATTAAGGAAAAATCATGGCAGATAAGAGAAAATATACTAGGAAGTATTGCAAATTTACGGAGGCAAAGATCGAATTTATCGATTATAAGGACACGGCGCTGCTAAAGCATTGCCTAAGCGAGCGCTTTAAGATTATGCCGCGTCGCTTAACCGGCACTAGCAAAAAATACCAAGAGATGGTAGAAAAGGCTATTAAGCGCGCACGCCAAGCAGCCCTTATACCTTACATCGTTGATCGCAAAGACGTGGTCGTAAATCCATTCGAAAATCTTTAAATTTTAGCGGTGCAAAGCCGCTAAAATTCCCCCTATTTTAAACTCTAAATTTTAAAATTTAAGCCCGCTCTTATATATATATATAATTCCACCTATATTTTTTCAAAGGAGAAATTATGGCAGAGAATGAACATCCGGATCATTTAATGTGCCCATTTTGTGGCAAAGACGACATCAAATACGGTGCAATCGTATGCGGTGGGTGCCAGGCGGAGATCTCTTATAGCAGACCCTGGTTAAAGACGCTTCTTATTTCTATACTTTGGCTGTTTTTTGGAGGGGCTTTTACCAAGGATAGCGGTACTCTATTTTATATCGTCTTGGGTATCGGCGTGTTAGGTATCATTGGGTCTATTTTTATGGCGCGAGATCATAGTCCGCAATTTCATAGGATCATGAAGCACGTTAAGTAGCCTATGTTCCATCGTCTATTGGCGGGGATAAATTTTGTAATTCTCCGATTAAATTTAAATTTGGAGAATTGCACTACTTAAATTTTTAAAAGATAAATTATGAATTTTTTCCTAGGCTTTCTTGCCGGTAGCGGTTTGGGTGAGGGGCTTGTAGCTATTATTTTAGTCTGTATGCTCGTATACGTGATAGGTGGTGGCTTCAATGCCGTTCTCGCTTTTATTCCGGGCTTTATAGTGTTTTGCATTGCAAAGGCATTTTTGGAAGGCTTGACTTCTAGCGTAAATAATAGATTTGTTGCGTCTGTCGTACCAATTGTGGGAGGTTTAGTTCTAGGGTATTTAGTGGGTGCTTCCGTATATGAAAGTGAGCAGGCAAAAGATGCTGAGCGCGAAGTGCAGAAGCAACAAAATATGACGCAGCAAGATAAAGTCTATTATATCCAGCGAAGTTTGATGTTTAGCGGCTATGGCGTGGCAATCGACGGTAAGTGGGGTAAAAAGACTATGCAAGCGTCACAGAAATATTCGGGCTCGTCCGCGACCTCGATCGACGAGCTTTATGAAGCGGTCA
>CAURMQ010000099.1:0-6774 GCA_963525765.1 uncultured Campylobacter sp.
ATTTTTGATTTTCCTCGTAAGCTTTCATGCCGTGCTCGCACATCGGAATTTTAAAGAAAAGATGAGTCAAAATCGAAATTTCGCTTAGTTTTTCGACCGCGAAGCTTAGCCAGGATCTGATCTCGGCGCTTAGCTTGTCCTCGTATTTTAGCGTGAAAGGCACGTGCAAAAGCGAGCAGGAGGTACCCACGTAGATGCGCTCTTTAGGTACGTAGGCCTCGATAGCCTTGAGCTGAGCTAGCTTTTTATCGATATCGCTCTTCCAGATATTGCGCCCGTCGATCACGCCCGCAAAAAGCACGGTCTTGGCGTCTTTTAAAATTTGAAGCTCTTTTTTGATATTCTCTTCGCTTGCGTAAACGAAATCAAGCCCGATCGCCCAAACGTCGGTTTTTACAATCTCTTTAACAGCCTCGGTCGCATGCTCGAAATAGGTCATAAAGATGATTTTTACGTTGCTTGCGACCTTGCTTAGGCGCTGATAAATCGGTGCGATCTTTGGCGCTAGCTCAGCCGCGCGATCCGTTACGAAAATCGGCTCATCGATCTGAACTACGACCTCGTTATCAAGCTCGCTAAGAAGCTTTAGCAGCTCCTCATATTTCGCGACAAGGGCATCTAAATGCGCGAGTGGATCACTTTTGTCGCTTGATTTGCTAAGCGCCAAGTAAGTAATAGGTCCGATTAAATTTATCTTTAGCGCGCAGGAATCCTTAAAATCGTTATTCTTCGCGGCCTTGTACTCGCTTAAAATTTTACTAGGATTTAGGCTAAATTCCGTATACGCAGAGATCTCTGGCACGATATAATGGTAGTTTGTGTTAAACCACTTCGTCATCTCCATTGCGACTGCGTCTTTGCTGCCGCGCGCCATCGCAAAATACTGCTCGTGCGCCGAAAGAGTCGCAAAGCGCTGCGGGATCACGCCGAAAAGCACGCTGGTATCGAGCATCAGATCGTAGTATGAAAAGTCGTTTACGCTAATTAGGCCGCTCCAAGCGTCCAGCTGATATTTAATATGGCGATCTTTTAGCTCTGCGGCGACCCGCTCCAGCGCGTCATAATCGCACTTGCCCGCCCAATAGCTCTCCAAAGCCTTCTTTAACTCGCGCTGCTCTCCAATACGCGGAAAGCCCGTAACGTAACTCTTCATCTCTATCCTTTGAGTAAAATTTTGGTATGAAAGTGTTGATTTTATCTAAAATTTCTTTTGCCGTCATTAAAATTTTAATCTAATCTCGAAAATGAACGAAATTTTATCCAAAAGCGCAGGGGTGGAATTTAGCCAATAAAATCTGAAATGGAATTTTTATCGACGAAATTCCATAAGTTAAAATTTTAGGATTGAATTTAAAGGCGTTAAATTCATCATAATTTAAACCTCGTCGCAAAATTCTACTAAAACTTAGTAAAGTCTTGCGACGAAGCTAGCCTTACCCAGCACACCGCAAAGCCACTGAGCATCAAGGCTCTATGAAAGCAGTGCAATGTCTCAAATATGAAAATTCTTAAAATTTATAATTATATCCTGCGTAAACGCCGTATTTTTTACCGTCGTTATCTTCGATATAATCGCCGTCTTTGTACCACGCCTTGCTTGCTTTAAAGCCCATTTCAATCTCGCTATTGGAGCCAAACTCATACGCGGTACCTATCTTGCCGCCCAAAATAAAGCCACCCAGCGTATCGTCCGCTCTAACCCAGCCGCCATTGCTATAGTCTATTTTAACTTCAGTATCTAGCACCGAAAGCCCAGCGTAAGCACCTAGGACGAGCTTAAATCTACCGAAAAGCTCCGGCGTAAAATCCGCACCGGCTACGAAATCGTGCGTGCTCCATTTAACCTTTCTTTTCGAATTGGCATTCGAGCTGGAATCCTCGCCCTTAAATCCGTAAAAATACCCGCCGTAAGCTCTAAACGTGCCGAAGTCATATCCGGCCTTAATGCCGATTTGCGGCTGTCCGTCATCAAAACCTGCGGCTTGGTTTTTGAAATTGTATCCGCCTTCGCCGCCTATGAAAAGCCCCTCCGCCATCGCGCTTACTGCAGCTAAAGAACTAAGCAACAATGCTTTTGCAACTAAATTTCTCATCTTTACTCCTTTCGGTGAAATTTCATCTCAATGATAGCGACACGCTTCAAAACCTAGGCTAAATTTAAAGTAAATACATAACATTTACGATTTTTAGTGACAAAATTTTAAAGTATTTTTGTAATTTATTTATAGCCAGTATAAATTCTAAATCTCAGCATATAATTTACATTATAATTTTATCGCTTAGTAACATATGCTTTGTAAAAGCATAATGCAATAAGAATTTACGCGGTATTCCTCTGAATATAAATTTATCTTAATAACTTGTAAATTCGCGCAGAATTACTTAAATAAATCGGCTCAAATAAGTCTTTGTCGTAATTTTCTAGCACGAAGAGCTGAATGAAAGTCGATTCAAAGACTTTTTCATCTAAAATCAATATTCTTTCGTAGTCCGGTAAGAATATCACATAAAGATCGGAATTCTTATCTAATTGCTTAGATAATTTAACGAGCTTACCGTTTACCTCGCTCACTTGATAATATGTGTTGATCGGTATCTTTTTGCCGTTATGAATCAGATATTCGGGATCGGCACTGGGTAACATATACTCGCCATTTATGCTAGCACTTTTCCCATCCTCACCGATTTCAATATCATAGCCTATAACAGCCAGTGGATTCCAAGACTCTTTACCTGTTTCTATATTTACGGCAGAAAATCTTAAGATATTGGGCAATATATCTATCATGTGCGGTACAAAATAATAATATATATCCCTAGTTTTCTGTGGAAGCTTGAAATTCTTATCGCTTAAAGAACTTAAGAATTTATTGATATCGGCTTTACCATAATCTTTTTGAATTTGATATAGATTTAGTTTAAATTTATCTTCCAGTTTAGGATCAAATTTTTTACCTTGCAACTTTTGTATATATTCGACATTAAGCCTTGCCATATTAGCAGAGCTTACCTCATCTTTATTAAAGGAAAACGCACTCATAAAAGTGTATTCTCCTGCCTGTCTACCTCCGGGATCAGCTACTACTTTTACATCGGAGTAATATCTGATTAAATATCCGTAATCCCACCACGATAACACATAATCCTCTCTGCTGGCTTTATTTTTTAGCTTCGCAAGAGGCGTTATGGAGTCTTTCGTAAGCGTAGGCGCAACTCGGAATTTATAAATAAAATCTATGCTAGGCATTATCGCTAAACAGGTTAAAATAGCTAACAAAGTACTTCTAAGCCAGGTGCGTATTTCAAAGTAATTCAGCGTGAAATATATAAAATAAGCAAATCCAAGCGCTATCATCGGTGTAGCGTACATTGTAAAGCGAGTTCCACCGAAAAGTGCTAAAACTCCAAGCGCTATCATCGGCAAGGTTAATATAAACGAACGGAATTTTATCAGTAGTAGAGCCAACCCTCCTACGGCGCATATAAATATAAATAGATGCCCGCTAGATTCAAGCACAAATTTTATAAAATTAGCATTGGCAACCTCCTTGACCGTATTTCTAACGCCGTAGAAGTAGAAAATTTCCTCTTTGCTTACATCCTTTAAGATGTATGCTTTAAGCTGTACTGCTATAGGCACAAGTCCGCCGAATATGACGAACGTAATTACGGCGATCGTACCCAAAATCCAAAGAGCTTTTTTGCTTTTATGGCTTGGAATTTTAATCATTAAAAAATATAGCAATGCAATCAGTGAGATTTTGAACAATAAAATATAATTTACAATTATTGTCTCGCCTTCGTAATACGCGCCAAAATTTATAACCGCTGCGACCATAAGAATAATCGCTTTGTAATTTTCCTCATTGTGTCTATTAAAAATCAAAGTATAGATTAAAAATATCACTATAATCGCCATATTTAAAGAATACGAGCTGGGATACCACCAATCATAAAACGCCATAAAGACGGCAGGCAAAGCAAAGCTACTCTGCTCGCTTCGCCCTATGAGCCTAATCAAAGCCCATAGCGTTAGCAGCGGCAGAGCAACATTTAACATATCGCTATCAAAATACCCGCCCAAAGTCCTCATATAATATCCCGGCAATATGGTGGCAAGTAGCGCCGCGATGATGCCGGCGCCCAGGATCTTGTACTCTCTTGCTATCAAAATAATCGGCACGGCCACCAGCGGCGCTAAAAACACGCTCATATAGATCGTAATGCTATTTAGGCTGACGGGTAAAATTTTACTAAGTAAAAATGCCAGAGTTGGGATCGACGCGCCGTACGGGCTAAGATCGCCCGGCTGGTGAAAGCCCGCTATCATGTCGCGCGCGCCCTCGGCGTTTGCAAAGGCGTCATTTGTAGTCATGATGAGCTCGCCGTCAAAAGAAAACTGCTCGATCCCGCTAGCCCAATATATCCAAAAAAACCTGCACGCCACGCCGAATATATAAACCAGCGTCATGATCAGAAAAATATCCATGCGGGAGCATTCGCCGTTTGTAATTCTAAATTTTTGCATCTTTTTCCTTGATTTGCCGTTTGAAGTACCGAGCGGCAGGCAAAATTTGCCTCTACAAATTTTACTCGTTTTATCACGCCCCCGTTGCGTCTTTAACGACATTGTTTAATTTGCGTTTATTATAGCAGAATTTATCGATATTAAAAGCAAAATTTTAAAAGCAACTCAAGTTAAGCCATTTAGAATTTAAATTTGTGATGTGCAATTTTGGCGACCATCAAAAAATACGATACGTAAAGATAGAGAAAGATGTAAACTAAATATCCAATATAAGGCAGATACAAAACAACACTAAGCCAATAAACATGCGTATATCTAGCATATTATAAATTCCATTTTCTGGGTGCGGAATGAACAAATATAGGACAATAAACATAACGAACGCTTTTAAAAAAATATATAATAACGTTTTATTCATAGACATATATTTAGCGATCTATGCTATGGCTAAATGGCAGAAACAACCGGTCGTTGCAAGAAACTTACGCCGGACCGGTGGATTTTTATGGTTTAGACGAAATTCTCGCCTAATACGCGTCACACATAAATTTACAGACGGTTTTCGTGCGCAAATTAAGCATAATCGAGCTTAGGCACCTGCCGTCCTTGTTGCCGCTTAGCAGGCGCACGGCGTCGCCCTCTTTCCACTGCGTGCTATCGCCCTCGATCGTCCTGTAATGCGCGCCGTTAATGACAAGTGACTCACCGCCTTTTAGCGTTTTATCGATCTTTAGGTCGCTTGCGATCTGGCTTAGATCGCCTTTTAGGGCATTTGCGATTAGTTTTTCCTCGGCCTGCTCGTGCGTCTTCATCGAGCTTTTGGCAAAGTCCGGCACCTGCACAGTTTCGGTCTGAGCCGAAGCAAACACGGCGAGCACGCAAGCGGCGTAAATTAGTTTCATATTTTCTCCTCGGTTTTTTCAAAATTTCGGCGATTATAGCAAAGTTTACTTAAAAATTTCGGTCTAAATTTAGCTAGAGTTTAAATTTAAGAAACCGCTCGTCTGTTTAAAACAGAGCTGAACTCGATGGCAAATTATAAAATTTCGCTGCGATTTAAAATTTACTTATTTAAATACGCCGCGAGCGCGCTTAGCCAAACAAACAGCGCTATGATCCAAGACATCACTCGCGGCATACTCGCCCAAAACGCAGCCCTCATATTGCAACGTAAAAGTAAGCGAGCATCAAAATTTTTACTGGCAGAATTTACTCGTTATCAAATAGCGCGCCGAGACTTTGCATTACGGCAGCGACGGGCATCCAGACGGGGCTAAACATAGTTAAAACTGCGTCTTGCGTTTCACCGTTTTTACGCACACTTTCCTCGCTCAGCCTTCCGCTATCAATAAATACTACCGCGTTTAAACTTAACGGCTTAGCAAGCGCATATTTTTTTAGGATCCGATCGCGATCTTTTACGCGCGTAGGAACGCCTAAAATTTTGAAGCTAAATTGTAAAATTTCGCGATCTTTAAAGCCCGTAAAATTTGGATGCTTGTAAAGCACAAGCTGATCTGCTAGCGGCAGGCTCTCGCGGTCAAGCCACAGCTCAAAAAGTAGCGCGCTTGCGTGAGGTTCATTAAATGCATCCGTAGCGATCGAAATTCTATTTACCTCCACTGCATGTGAATAGAGCGATTTTAGGTGCTCAAATTCCGCTTTTGCCGCGCGATAATCGCTGCCAAATTCGTAGTCGTAAGCATCACCGATCATTACCGTACGGTTTGCCTCTTTTTGGATCGCGCGAATTTGCTCCTTGCCTTCAAGCTCTACGGGCGCGGTTTTACTAGCACAACCCACAATGAGAAATGAAAATGCCATGCTAAAAATCAGCGCTTTTAAAATTCGTTTCATATCTACTCCGATAAAATTTTATGCGATTATAGCTAAATTTAAAGCAGCATTCGACGCACGGTATTGTCCCCGATTGAGACGAATTAAAATTTGAGGACGAGAGCGTATATGAAATACATGACTGAGCGAATTTAATTAGAATTTAAACGCAGCAGAATAAGGCGCAGTATTTTTTGCCTAGCTGAGGCGAAATTTGATTTTTAAGCGGAGCGTATATTTGATACGTGAGCATTAAAAATCAAATTTCAACGAAGTATAAGTAGAAAAAGACAAGCCTTAAATTTAGACTTCATACCTCTCGCCCGGTTTCATTTCTATCATCTCCCACGGCAAGCCCTGCTTATTTAGCTCGTCCATGAAAGGCTTGGCGTCGAAATTTTCCATATTAA
>CAURMQ010000100.1:0-6501 GCA_963525765.1 uncultured Campylobacter sp.
AATAGAGCTTATGCGCGGCGGCGGATAATCCTAGCGCCGCGCGCAAGTCCATTAAGAAATTTAAATGCTACGATAAAACCTGCTACTTAAAAAACCTCAGCGCGCAAACTCTTGCGAAATTTTAAATCGCAAGACTATCTATTTCTTGTGGCGGCCTCGTAAAGAGGCAAGACTTTCGGCATCACCTCTTTTAGATCGGCGATGCGATCGTCGTTTGAAGGGTGCGTGGACATAAATTTAAGCGGATGGCTCTCATTTAGCTTGTTCATCTTCTCCCAGACGTTTATCGCCGCCCTTGGATCGTATCCTGCGCGCGCCATCAGCTCGACACCCATCAGATCGGCCTCCGTCTCATGCGTGCGCGAAAACGGCAGCGTGAAAGTGTACTGCGCCGCCATGTTCAAAGCCGCTGAGCCCAGATCTCCAAGCCCTGCTGCGGAGCTTGCTACAGCGATACCAACATCTTTCATCTGTTCAGTCGAGGCTCGCTCGCGGCTGTGTTCGCGCAGTGCGTGCGACATCTCGTGCCCCAGAATAGCAGCCAGCTCGGCATCGGTAAGTTTAAGCTTTTCGATGATGCCCGTATATACGACGATGCGACCGCCAGGCATACACCAAGCATTGATCGTAGGGTCGTTGATTACGTTTACCTGCCAGTTCCATTTCAGTGCGTCTTTGCGGAATGCGCCGACTTGAGCGATTAGGCGCCTCGAGATGCCTCTAACGCGATCAGTTAGCTTTTTATCGGTATTTAGGACGTGCTTGGCGTTTGCTTGGGCAGTAATTTGCTTGTAGGCAAGCGCGGCACTTTGATCCATTTCAGCTTCGCTTACGGTGATGAATTGCGAGCGATCGATGCCTACGGCGCCGCCTTGCGTGGTGCTCGCGCAGCCGGTAAAAATCATCATCGCAGCAAAGGATATTAAAAGAGCTAATTTTTTCATCTTTTCTCCTTGGAATTTTGCGGCGATTTTAGCGAAATTTGATTAAATTTTTAGAATTTTATTTTGGATTGCCGGATTTTGCAGGCGCGATCTATTTGGAATTTGCCGTGAAATTTAAGAACACCCGTCGTCTTTAAAATAGAATTAGGCTTTGTAATTTAGGGATAAAATTTAGCGGAGATTTCGCAGAATTTTATCGTGGCGTAAACGAGGCATTGCTGTGTGAAAGTAGTGGATTTATCCAAATCCAAGTGCGACGTTGTATAAATAAGGCGCCTCTGCGCCCAAATAGAGCGGGAGCGCGGTTTTAAATTTACGCAACGATAAATCCGGTAGAATTTTATTTACACCAGGCGCTCGGTTCGGGCGGATAAGAGCAATTTGAAATTTGCACAATCAAATCGCGCGATAAGATGGGCTCGGATGTCGCTATGATTTGAGATGAGCCGCGTTAGTATTTTGTGCGCATAAATTCTAATTATTAACTTGGCAAAAGGCACTACACCACTGCATCTTGTGCTGCAATGAAATTGCGTTTTATCGGAATTGAAATGATCGCAGAAATGCCAAACGCCAAGATGCCTTTTCGTAGAATTTATCTCGCGAAATTTCATTTGCGCGCGTCGGGATAAAATTTCAAACTGCAAGCCGTACCGTATCATTTTGGATGGAATTTTAAAATTTTACGCGTTTAGAATTTTAAAATTCTGCTACGCAAATCTACGCGATGAAATTTCAAGCTTAAAAATCCGCGCCGTTTTTGGAATTTTATATATGCTCTGGCAGCTATAAAATTTTGCACTTAGAATTTTATCACTGCGGCAAGATTTGGTTGGACCGGGGTCTCGCATCGCCGTAGGATTTTTGGCGGCACGGAATTTTGCAGCGCGCATCTAAAATTAGTTATGCAAAATTCGTAAAATTCTTTATCGGCATGGAATTTTACAGCGCCGTTAAAGCGCATAAAGAATTCTGCGCAGGCCTCGCAAACTCTAACGAAAGCTCCTTTCTTTTAGGGCACGCGAGCTTTAAGGCATGCTAGTAAATTTTGCAGCGCAAAGCAGTGAGCGCTGAGTGTTTACCGCTAGGGATTTTGCGCCCGCGGCGCCCATTTAGTCCTTTTTGGACTTTAGCTTGGCGATCGTCTCTTTTGCCGCCTCGTAAGCCTTAGCGCTCATCTCGCGCGCCCTTTCGCTTACGTTTTTGGCGACGTCGGAGCTTTTTAGCTCGGCGAATTTTTGGCTCATCTTCTTTTCAAATTCGCTAAGCTCTTTTTTGATTGCGTCCAGTTTCTCGTCCAGATCGAGGTTTTCGATGATTTTGGCGCTTTTTTGGCTCAGTTCTTGAGTGATTTCGCGTGCCTTGGCGCTTGCCTTTTTCGCGCGCTCGCCAAGCTCGATCTCGCCGATTTTGGCGCTTAGCTGCTCGGCAAGATCGCTTGAAATTTTTCTAAATTTAGCCAAATAGCCTCCGAATTCTTCATCGGCGATCTTGGCGATTTCGCTTTTAGCGGGCTCCTCCGAGCTTGCGACCGCATCGCTTAAAACCGCGCTAAATAGCTCGCTCATCTGCGAAATTTGAAGCCTTTCGTTCTCTAAGCTCTGCGCGTCGCTTGCTGGCGAGAAACTTAGCTCGTCGCGGTATCTCTCGGCAGCTTTGTTTATGCCGTCGTAGCAGCCTAAAATCGCGCCTCTAATCAGCGCAGAGGCGGTATTTTTGCTCTCGTTCGCGACGAAAATCGCGCGATTTATGATGATTTTTGAAATTTCTTTAGTGCGGAATTTCGTAAACTCCCCATCTCCGATAGCCGAGAATGCGATATTTTTCGCCGTTTCGTGCGCGGTATCCTCGATGTCGGTGCCGCTTTCGAGCACGCTTATGAAGGCTAGCTCGCTTGCTTCTTTCAGTACGTCCGCAAGCGGCAGTTTGCTCGCAATAGCTCGCTGTAGCGCCGAGGCTATGCACTCTTTTAGCTCCGTTTCGCTTGCGTTTTGCAGCGCGGTATCCAGATCGTCGTAGCTGCGCAGAACAAGGGTTTTAATCGCCTTTTGCTTACAAGCGATCTTTTTGCGCAGATCGTCGTAGTCGTAGATGAGCTTGTAAAGAGCCTGCTCGTCCTCGTCACACAGCGCCTTTTTAACGCCATTAAGTAGGGCTTCTGCCATCTCATCGCTAAGCGCGCCCGCGTCTTTTAACTCGGCTGCGAAGTCTAGGATTAATTGCGTGCTTTTGGCGCTTTTACTCTCGTCGTCAAGCTCACACAAAGCCTTCGCGGCTTCTTGCAAGGCGAGCTCTTGCACATATGAGGCTAGCTCGGCTTGTGGAATTTGTGCGAGATCGGCGCCGAATTTTTTGATTATTGCTTCTTTCATTTCATCTCCTGTCACAATACATATTTAAAGTGGGCTTTTAAGCGCTCGAAAATTTCGTTTCGATGTAAGTCGTCTTTAACGAAAACGCTTACGTTGAAGCTCATATATTTGCCGCCGTTTGAAAAGCGCGAAAAGTCTATTTTGTAATTTTCGCCCTTTAAAATTTCATCGATCTGCTCGCGCTTTTGGGTGCTTGCGTCTAGGATGATTTTATATTCCCAAAAAAGTGGATAGTCGATTTTCGGCTTTTCAGCCCCTAATATACACGCCACTCTTGCCCCCCTCTTTGCGCTGCAGCACGACGTCGGTGATCTGCATCGATTTATCTATCGCTTTTAGCATATCATAAATCGTCAGCAGCCCCACGCTTACGCCCGTTAGTGCCTCCATCTCGACGCCGGTTTTGCCGGTGATTTTTACAGTTACGAAAAGCTTAAACGCGCACTCGCTCGCAAGCTCCTCAATATCCGTTTTAATCGAAGTAATCGTAAGCGGATGAGTCATTGGTATTAATTCGCTCGTCTTTTTGGCGCCCATTATCGCGGCAACGACGGCGGTTTGAAGCACGGGACCTTTTTTGGCCGTGTTTTGCTTAACGGCGGCAAACGCCTCCGCGCTCATACGGATGATGCCGCTAGCGGTGGCTACGCGCTCGCTCTCGTCCTTGGCGCCGACATCTACCATGCGCGGCATATTGTTTTCGTCGATATGTGAAAGCATAAAATTTCCTTGCAGTTTTTGGCGGGATTATAGCAGAATTTCGGGCATAAAAAAAGCCCGAGCTTTTAAACTCGGGCTTCATACAAAAAGGAGGTTTTATCTTGTCGGACAAGGACGATTATACTACCTAAACAGTAAATAGAAATAAAATATATCCTTTTTAGGCGAACTCTTTCACGCTTAATTTATAGCCGTTTTTAAAATTTAATGGCATGCTATGGCGCGCTGTGCGGGCATTTGAATGGGCGGTAAAACAAAACGGAGTCAAAGAGCGACTAAATTTAAAGCAGACGTTAAAGAGCAAAGATAAAATTTAAAGCAGAAGTGTGTGGTTGTTTTAGCTCAATATGGGCGATCAAAAGAGCGGAGCAGGGCGCTATGTCGCGGCAGCATAAATAAAATGCTACAAAGAAGCGGCTTAAATTTAAACACCGTCTTGCTCTAAATTTAAGCCCATCTTGCTTGAATGCGAGGTTTTTTTGAGTGCAACGTAGCGTAAATTTAAATCTTTCACGCGAGCGCTGTAGTGCGCAGGCGCGGATTAAAATAGCGCGCGCAAATTTAAATATCGTCGCGCAAAATCCGGCCTGCGTTTGAAATTTAGCTCGTTTAAATTTTAAACGTTTTTAGCAGGCTGCCTAAATTTAATCCCTTATTTTCGCCGTTTGCGCCGCCTCCTAAAAGATCGCCCAAAAAGCTACTTGCGTCGTTGATATCGATTTTGCCGTCGCCGTTGAGGTCGAGCTTGGCGCTTGCGATTTTGCCGATCAGCGCGCTAAAATCCACCCCTTTGCTATCGACGGCGTTTGCTTGCACGTCCTCGCCGCCGCCCAAAAGTCCGCCCAGCATCGAGCCCAGCGAGCTAGATTCGCCGCTTTCGCTTTTGCTTAAAAAATTTGAGCTGATGCCCGCAATTATCGCATTTATCTGATCGTCAGGCAGGTCCACGCCTAGAAATTTTTCGATAAAAGCGACCGGACCGCTTTGAAATTCTCTTAAATTTTTATCGTCGCTTTTGAGTGCAGAGACCATATTTACAAGTCCGTTTATGTCCATTTACGCCTCCTTGATCTTGGCTTTTGCAGCCTGTTTTACGATAAGCTCTATTACTTTTAGGGCGTCCGCCTTAGCCTCAAAATCCTTGCTAACGGCGATGATCTGTCCGTTGCTAGCCGTTAGGCGGAAGCGAACCTTGTCTGCTTTATCAGTGTAAAGCTCAAATTTCGGATTGTTTAGCTTTTCTCCGCCTGCGATTTGATCCTCGATCTTATTTAGCGCGGCGTTTTTTGCGACGCTTTCGATGCCGTTTTTGCAAGCGGCCTTGCTCGTGTAAACCTCGGAGGTACATAGCACGTGCCCGTCATAAAGTAGATCGAATTTGCAGCCATCCTTGGCGTCTTTGATTAAAAACTCAGCCATTTTTCATCCTTTCGTAGAAGATATCATTATTTTAGCTAAAATTTTAATAAATATTTTTAATAGGCGCGGAATTTTCTGCTAAAATTGCGCACAAATTTCATTTACAAAGGATCATAATGATAAAGGCTCTACGTTTTAGCTTGATTTTCGCCGCTACTTTAGGATTTGGCGCGGATGAGAGCGATGCATTATTTAAGGACATAAGGACGCGTCTGGGCTGCAATCTAGCCGCACAGGACTGCGAGACTAACGCGGGCGGGCAGAAGGCGCTTTTTAGCGTGGCGCGCCATCCGATCGAAGCGGGAGCAAACGAGCTAAAAATAAGCGGAATTTCGCGTGAGCTGAAAAATCCGAGCGTTAAAATTTCGGGCGTGAGTATGAATATGGGCAATGCGGAATTCCCGCTAGAGCGCAGCGCAGACGGCTATGAAGCGACGCTTGACGTTGCAGTGTGCACGCACGCCGTAATGCGCTACAAGCTTGAAATTTACGAGGATGGCAAGCCTAGCGGGCTTTTTGTGTATTTTGATCTGCGAAAGCGTGCTACGGATCGAGACCGCGGCGAAGATATCCACTTGCATCACCACGAGCATTAGACGCGCCCCGTTTGTGCGCGGGGTAAAATTTTACGCTTCTTTGCGACGTCTGCTAAAATTTACACGTTGCTCGGAGAAAATTTTATAAATTTTATAAAGCGCCGCTTGCGATAAATTTTATGCGTCTTTCGAGCGACGCACGTCGCGGGCAGATACGGGTGCCTGCGCAAATACGCGGCTCGCCGTAGCGACCTAGGTGCGCTTTATAGGCGTTTGCAAACGTGCCATTATAAGCGTACGGCGATTTTCCGCGCGTTCGCCGCAAACACTCCGTATTCGCCCGCTCGCCTAATTTTCCCGCCTCGAAATTTTAAAATTTTTAAAATTCGCTTGCGTTTCATACGCCCAAGCTACGCGGAATTTTGAAATTCCTTGTATAATCCGAGTAAATTTTAAAATCTAAGGAAAGCCATGCAAATATTAAGACAAAAGCACTTTAGCGGCGAGCGC
>CAURMQ010000101.1:0-6339 GCA_963525765.1 uncultured Campylobacter sp.
GTAGCGGGCATTTGCTTTGCTAAATTTGATACTCGCCGGGACTCAACTCGCCTCGTAAAAGCTTACCAAAGCGTGCAGCTGCGGCATCTACGGCATCGTCGCCAAACTCGCCCGGCTCAAATCCACTGCTGATAAACGGCACGGCAAAGTCCATCCCGCAATAGTTTGCCGCGATCTTAAGCGGTGTTAAAATTTCATCCATGCTAAAGCCGATCGCGCCCTGTTTGGAGTACTCGCTAAGCGGCGTACTAGCACTTAGCGCGAGCTGCAAGACTTTGCCATTAAGTGCGCCAGAGCCCACCAGCTCGTGCGAAAAGACGATGTCGATATAGGCTTTTAGCATAGGCGGCACGTTTAGCCAGTACATCGGGTACAAAAATACGATGCGATCTGCGCCGCGTAGCGCGTCTTGCTCTGCGCGGGCGTCGATGCGCGTAGTATCGGTGTCGTAAAGTCCCTCCAAATGGCGTACCTCTACGCCGGCAGCGCCCTTTGCAACCTGCGATAGAGCTTTGTTCACGCGCGAGGCGGCGAGATTGGGATGCGATAAAATCACAAGCGTTTTCATGTTGTATCCTTTGTTAAAATTTGCAGAATCATATCGTCAAAAAGCTAAAAGTAGATTAAGAGGGGTTGTAAAAATGAAGAGTTGTTTTTTCTTGTGAGTAACCGGAGTTTGCGTGACACAATAGATACGAGGCGCTCTCGTACCATACTACCTCAAGGCATGTGCAACAAAATGTTTTTACGCGTGCCGTAAAGCAAGCCCCTAGCCCGCCCTCGTCTAAAACGATCTTACTTACAATCCGTCCAATGCGCGCGCAGCTGCCGCGTAGAGCAAAATTTCATCCAAGCAAGGATAAATTTATGAAAAAAGATTAAAATTTAGTCGCAACTCGGGCTAGGAGCCCGAAAATTTCAAAAAAAGGACACGATATGCAGAGAAAAACACAGATCGAAGGCGAGTTTAGCGCAGAGGATCGCGAGCGCAAAATCACGCTGCAAGCAGGAGACGTAGCGCCCGCTTTTACGCTACAAAACGCCGACGGCGCGAGCGTCGCGCTAAAGGACTTTGCGGGAAAAAAGGTCGCGCTGTATTTTTACCCCAAGGACAACACCCCCGGCTGCACGACCGAAGCGTGCGAATTTAGCGCCGCATACGATGATTTTATCGCCGCAGACTGCGTGATCGTCGGCATCAGCCCCGACAGCGCCAAATCCCACGCGGGCTTCATCGCCAAGCAAAGCCTAAAGCACATCCTGCTGAGCGATCCGCAGCACGAGGTAGCCAAGCTATACGGCGCGTGGCAGGTGCGCAAAAACTACGGGCGCGAGTATCTGGGCATCGTGCGCTCGACCTTTCTTATCGGTGCGGACGGCAAAATTTTAAAGGTCTATAAAAGCGTCAAGGCAAAGGATCACGCCGCAAAGGTGCTCGCGGATCTGCTAGCTGCGGGGAAATAAAGCGCCAAGCGGCGTTTCAAAACAGAGCTCTGGCGCATCGAGCGCTAAGCTTTAATTATGAAATTTATGCACTGAAATTTGCTACGGAATTCCGGCGTCAAATTTAAGCGCTGAAGCTTCGGCATTAAAATTTGGCCTTGAAATTTTGTCTTAGAATTCCGCCGCCCATTTGAAAATGAAATTTCAAAGCGGAGCTATATCTGCGATTTTAGCGGCAAATTTATCGCCCCAAACCAAAATTTTAAAGAAAAAATATGAAAAACTTAATCACCCTGACTCACCCCGACATCGAAAATTCGCTCATAAACAAGCGGTTTTTAAAAGAGGTCGCCGCGCAAAGCTTCTAGGAGCTTATCGCTTTTTCCTTGCCGCGCTCACGAACAAAAGCACTGCGAAATATCCGCTTTCTTGCTTTGCGTAGCGGCATCCGATACGAGCAAAGCGGTACTGCGAGCGCGAGTAAAACAGCGCGGCGGGGTGAGGGTAAATTTTAGCCTCGCGCAAAATCCGCGCCGCAGATTACATCGGAGAGCAAAATTCCGCTCGATGCTTAGAGCAAAGCGCGGAAAAAACGGCGTCGCAAATTATACGAACTACGAAAACCCGCCCGATGATTTGCAATAAATTTTGAGTTTAAATTTTACACATTTGCGCAAAGGCTTCGGCGCCTCCGAATAAGCCTTTGCCGCAGAAATTTTGATCTAAAATTTGAGCAGTCCGTCCTCGTCAAATTTAAAACCGGGTCCCCAAGCTACCTCCCAGTAGTATCCGTCCGGATCGGCAAAATACGCGTGGTATCCGCCCTAAAACGTATCTTGGGGCTCCTTGACGATGGTGCCACCCGCCTTTTTTACTAGCTCTATGACGCTAGCTACGTCCTCTTTGTTTTTTACGTTATACGCTAGCGTGATGCCGCCAAATCCGCTGCCCTTGGGCAGATTGTTTTCGTCGATATCTCGCGCCAGCGCGCCCAATGGATAGAGCTCAAATTTGGTCCCCGGCGTGTTGAAAAAACATACCGGCGGGTCGTCGTCTTTGCAATCCGTCTTAAATCCTAGGTCGTTTCTGTAAAATTTCAGCGCCCTTTGCATGCTTCGCACGCCTAGGCAGATGCAGGTTGTTTTGTTCATTTTAGCCTCCATAAATTTTAACGTATCTATTTTGGTTTCTTAATGCCGTAGTCAATCCTGCGCTCAAACAAGCCGTCGTCGCGCTAGCCGAGCGCGCCGTTCGAACTTTTTAATCGCCGATCATTAAAATTTTAAAATTCCGCCTCCAAGCTCGGCGTTAAATTTTAAAATTTAGGATACTTTCGATCTGCCCTGCAAGCTAAGTCAAAGTCCGTGCCTCACGGCTCGAACGAGCAAGCTTTTAGGTTTCCGCCCGCTAGGCCTTTTTTAAACCACTCTTTGCGCTGCGCCGAGGTGCCGTGCGTGAAAGAATCGGGCACGACGCGACCGCTAAATTTACGCTGCAACGTATCGTCGCCGATCGCGCTGGCGGCATTTAGCGCCTCGTCGATGTCGCCCGCTTCAAGCACGCGCCCTGTTTTTGCAAGATAATGCGCCCAGACCCCAGCGTAGCAGTCCGCCTGTAGCTCGACTTTGACCTGAAGCGCGTTTTGCTCGGCTTCGCTGCGAGCGCGCCTTTTTAGAGCATTGATCTGCTCTAGCGTGCCGATTAAATTTTGAACGTGATGCCCTACTTCGTGCGCGATGACGTAGGCCTGCGCGAAGTCGCCGCCCGCTTTGTACTTATTCGCAAGCTCGTCGAAAAAGCTAAGATCCAGATAAATTTTACGGTCCCTCGGGCAATAAAAAGGTCCCGTCTGCGCGCTTGCAAAGCCGCAGCCGCTTGCGATCTGATCGCGAAAAAGCCGAAGTCCAGGCTCCTCGTAGCGCGCGCCCACGCTTTTAAATATCTCGCCCCAGACGTCTTCGGTTTGAGCTAGCACCGCTGAGACAAAGGCGAGCTTTTCTTGCTCCTGCGGGCTATCGGTCGGCTCTCTTTGCGTACTGGCGCCTCCGTCTAAAAGCGCCAAAGGGTTGTAGCCCATAAAATACGCCACCACGCCGATTACAAGGACTATGCGCCCGATCTTTGAGCCGAGCAAAAATCTGATGATCGGAATCAGCATCCCAAGCGAGCCCGAGCTCGTGCGCATGCTGCTTGCGCGGTCATCCTCCACGTTTGAGCTTCGTCTGCCGTCTTGCCATTTCATGTTTTTCCTTTAAAATTTTTGAGCCATTATACTAAAATTTTAAAAAGAGCGCCGCCTTGCTTTTGTAAAATACTGCGCGTATAGCGAAATAAATCTGAAATTTTGCTTATTTTAAATTTCTTTTAAGCTGTTTAAAATTTTAAATTCTATATAATCGCCCTTTTTAAATTTAAAAGAAAGGAGAATTTGTGGCAAAAGACGACGTCATAGAGATCGACGGCAACGTCATAGAAGCGCTGCCGAACGCGACTTTTAAGGTCGAGCTCGATAACAAACACGTGATTTTATGTCATATCGCGGGCAAGATGCGGATGCACTACATCAAGATAATGCCGGGCGATCGCGTAAAAGTTGAGCTGACCCCGTACAGCCTCGATAAAGGCAGGATCACCTACCGCTATAAGTAAGGATAAAGTTAAATTTAGATATACTCGCAATTTTGCGACTAAACTGTAGGAAGAAGTGTTTTCAAAATCCCCACTATTTTGAAAACAGTTGGTTTGATACTTTCGCTTTTGAAATTTCATTAAACCTAGGTGCAGTTTGCATTTAAAGTGGAGAAAATTTTAGGAGAGTGGAATGAAAGTTCGTCCATCCGTTAAGAAAATGTGCGACAAATGCAAAATTGTCAAGCGCAAAGGTGTTGTTCACGTTATTTGTGAAAATCCAAAACATAAACAAAGACAAGGATAAGTTATGGCTCGTATCGCAGGTGTAGATCTACCAAAGAAAAAAAGGATTGAATACGGACTAACTTATATCTACGGTATAGGTTTATTTACGTCGAGAAAAATTCTCGATGCGGCAGGAATTTCTTACGATAAAAGAGTCGCCGATCTGAGCGAAGATGAAGCCGCCGCTATCAGAAAAGAGATCCAAGAGCACTATATGGTCGAAGGCGATCTTCGCAAACAAGTGGCTATGGATATAAAAGCGCTTATGGACTTGGGCGGCTATCGCGGCTTAAGACACAGAAAGGGCCTTCCTGTTCGCGGTCAAAAAACAAAAACGAACGCCAGAACCAGAAAAGGCAAACGCAAAACCGTCGGCGCGGCAGCTAAATAAGGATTGAGATATGGCACAAAAAAAAGTAGTTAAGAAAAAAACCGTCAGAAAAAATATCGCTAAAGGCATAGTTTACATCTCCGCTACGTTTAACAACACTATGATTACCGTAACGGACGAGATGGGCAACGCGATCGCGTGGAGCAGTGCGGGCGCTTTAAATTTTAAAGGCAGCAAAAAATCCACCCCTTATGCGGCGCAGCAAGCCGTCGAGGACGCGCTAAACAAAGCCAAAGAGCACGGCATCAAAGAGGTAGGCGTCAAGGTTCAGGGTCCGGGAAGCGGACGCGAAACTGCCGTTAAAAGCGTAGGTAGCGTAGAAGGGATTAAAGTTACATATTTCAAAGATATCACTCCTCTTGCGCACAACGGTTGCAGACCGCCTAAACGACGTCGCGTGTAATTATAAAAGGAGAAATTTATGGCTAGATATACAGGACCGGTTGAAAAATTAGAAAGAAGGCTCGGCGTCGATCTATTTATGAAAGGCGAGAGAAGGCTTGCGGGCAAGAGCGCACTTTTAAAACGCCCTTACGCTCCGGGTCAGCACGGACAAAGACGCGCCAAACTAAGCGAATACGGCTCACAGCTTCGCGAGAAACAAAAGGCTAAATTTATGTACGGCGTAAGCGAGAAGCAGTTCCGCAGGCTATTTGCAGAAGCAGCTCGCAGAGAGGGTAACACCGGAGCGATCTTGGTTCAGCTTTTAGAGCAGAGGCTAGATAACGTAGTTTACCGCATGGGCTTTGCTACGACCAGACGCTTTGCGCGCCAGCTCGTTACGCACGGACACATTTTAGTAGACGGCAAGCGCGTCGATATCCCTTCATACAGCGTCCGCGTAGGACAAAAGATCGAAGTGATCGAGAAGAGCAAAAATAACCCGCAAATTTCAAGAGCGCTGGATCTTACGGCACAGACCGGCATCGTAGCGTGGGTAGACGTAGAAAAAGAGAAAAGATACGGAATTTTTTCTAGAGTTCCGGAGAGAGAAGAAGTTGTTATTCCTGTAGAGGAAAGATTTATCGTAGAGCTTTACTCGAAATAGTAGGTGCTAATATGAGAAAAATCACAACATCAGCTCATATGCCAACTGAAATAAAGGTTGAGAATGTCAGCGAAAATGTTGCTAAAATCATAGCATATCCCTTTGAAACGGGATATGCCGTCACTCTAGCTCATCCTTTACGAAGGTTACTTTATACGAGCACGGTCGGTTTCGCGCCGACTGCGGTTAAAATCGAAGGCGTAAGCCACGAATTCGACAGCATGCGCGGTATGCTCGAGGATATGGCGGCTTTTATCATAAATTTAAAGGGCTTAAGGTTTAAAATCAAAGGCGATTCCCTGCGCGAGGTCGTAGAATACAGCTTTAAAGGGCCTAAAGAAATTTACGGCAGCGACTTAAATAACGACGCCGTAGAGATCGTAAATCCAAGCGCTTATCTGGCTACGATAAACGAGGATGCCGATCTTAAATTTACGCTCATCATCGAAAAGGGTATCGGCTATGTCCCAAGCGAAGAGATCAGAGAAAATTTAGACGCTGATTTCATCGCGCTGGATGCGTTTTTTACCCCGGTAACCAA
>CAURMQ010000102.1:0-6277 GCA_963525765.1 uncultured Campylobacter sp.
GAAATTTTAGATATTTTAAGGCGTAAATTTATCTTTACCGCTCTGCCGAAATCGCAAAGCTCGCCCGCGTCGCTTTACGCGCTCGGGGACGGCTACACCTTCGGCATAATCGATCCGCACAAGCACGATTTTTG
This sequence comes from uncultured Campylobacter sp., assembly GCA_963525765.1. Taxonomy (GTDB): domain Bacteria; phylum Campylobacterota; class Campylobacteria; order Campylobacterales; family Campylobacteraceae; genus Campylobacter_B. Next base: position 135 of record CAURMQ010000102.1, read on the forward strand.
CGAGAGCTGCAACCGCATCAGGCTAAGCGCCGAGGGGCTTTTGATCCCGTGTCTTTACTTCGAGGACGCGCTAAGTATCAAAAAGGCGGTCAAAGAGGGCGACATTGCCGCAGCCGCCGAAATTTTGGCTAAAATTTTAGCGAATAAGCCCGAAAAAAATCGTTGGCAAATTGACGCTTCGAATGAAATTTCAAGCCGCGCATTTTACGAGACGGGCGGATGAGGCTCGTAGAGAGCTTTTTAAGTATCCAAGGCGAGGGCAAATACGCGGGCAGGCTCGCGTTTTTCTTTCGTTTTGCGGGCTGCAATCTGCGCTGCGAGGGCTTCGGCGGCGAGCGCATTTCACCAAAGACTGGCGAGATCTTGCGCGGCTGCGATACGATCCGCGCGGTTTTTACAAATCACTTCGAGCACGAAGAAATTTTAAATTTAGCCCAGCTTTTGAATAAAATTCCAAATTTATTCGCTTCGTCCTGTTCTGAACCCGCGTACTCTGCGCTGGGTTTTTGCGCCGCCGAGCCTTTTTCTGAAAGCGATACTTTAAATTCCGCCGCCGCGCAAAGGCTTCCCCGCCAAAACGATAGCGCAGAAAAATCTTTAAATTTAACGAGCGAAAATTCTTTAAATTTCGCAGCGCAAATTTCCTCAAATTTAAATCTGCAAAGCTCCGCCTCGCCGCAGAGCGCTAAGCTTTATCAAAAGCCGATCGTCGTTATCACCGGCGGCGAGCCGCTACTGCATCACAAAGAGGCACTATTTTACGAGTTCGTCTGCGAGCTGTTCGCGCGCGGACACGCGGTGCACTTCGAAACCAACGGCACGATTTTCGTGGATTTTGAAAAATTTCCCGCCTACAAAAGCTGCGTCTTTGCGGTCTCGCCTAAGCTTTCAAACTCCGCCGAGCCGCGCGAACGCAGGTTAAACTTCGCCGCGCTGCGAAATTTAAAGCAAAACGCAAAAGATAGCTTTTACAAGTTCGTCATCTCGCCCGAGTTTGACGCGCAGCCCGAGATTGCCGAAATTTTAGCGGCGTGCGAGAGCGAGGTTTATTGCATGCCGCGCGGCGCAGATCGTCGCGAGCTGGAAAGCGGCGCGCAATTTTGCGTGGATTTTTGCCTAAAAAACGGCTATAATTACTCCGATCGCCTGCATATTAGAATTTGGGGCGAGAAGGACGGGGTATGATAATCAGAAAATTATACGAATTCGAAAACGCTCACATCGTGCGCCTGTGCGGCTCGAAGCGGTGTCGCACGAGCATCCACGGCCACTCCTACAGATGCGAAATTCTGCTTAGCTCAAATTTTTTAGATGAAGCGGGTATGGTTTATGACTTCGGCTACATGAAGCTCGGCATTCGCGAGCTTATCGATAGTTTCGATCACGCCACGACGATCTACGCGCGCGATGATGCGAGCTATATCGCAGATCTGAAAAAACACAGCGCGCGCTGGGTACAGATACCGCTAAATCCGAGTGCGGAGCAGTTTTGTAGAATTTTTTTCGTCCTTGTGGACCGACTTTTGAGCCTAACTCAGATGCAAAACGGCGAGCGCGAAGTAAAGCTTCACAGCGTCATCGTGCACGAAACGGCCACCGGCTACGCGCAGTGCTTCCGCGAGGACGCCTACAATCCACAGATGGGCGAGATCGCGCTGGACGAGATAGAATTCTCGCCCGCCGTGCGCGAGGAGTGGAGGCAGCCTGAGCTTTGGCAAAAGCTGCTACGCGGCGAAAAAATCATCTATCCAAAGGACTGCTGATGAGAAATTTATTTAAATTTGGCGCGGGTTTTGTGCGCGTTTTTGCCGCGTGCGCGATCTTTGTCTGCGCGCTTGCTTTAGGTGGTTGCGACGATGAGAAAAAGGACGCCTTGCAAAAGCCGCCGGTAGATAGCGAGGTGCCGAAGGATGTGCCTATCGCGCCTAGCGAGCCCAAAGTCGATATAAACGCCGATATGCCGCCGCTTCCGGTGACGGAATAAGGCGGAGCGTTGAAAAATCCGCGTCTAAATTTGAAAATTCTTAAAATTTACGTGATTCGTATGCAGCACGCAAGCGCGATTTCGGTGTCTTTTTTGCCTATGCGATCTGCGCAGAGAAATTCTAAATTTTTATCCACAAAATTTCATTCTTGGCGCAAGAGATACGGCGCGAAATCGGGGTTGAACGTGCACGCGGTAAATTTTGGCGCAATAAATAGTCGCGGCCGCTTTGAAGGATTTTTAAAATTTCAAAGGCGCGGAGCAGGTCTGCTTTATCTTGCGCCGGAAAAATTTGCGTCTAAATTTAATCGTTTCGGCTCTAGCCGCGCAAAATTTTATCCTGCAAATTTAACCCTCCGGCGGAAGTGATGGATTATCTGTATCAAAGCGCCCTGGGTTTTCATAAATTTTTTGCGCTAGCTGCGGCGATTTTAACGATAATTTATCTGATTTTTACCCAGCTTAAGATCGACGCGGCGGCAGAATTTTGTCCGCGCAAAGAGGCTTTAAATTCCGCCGTCTCCGCGCCGCAAGCTGAAAATTTAAAGCAAAAGAGCAGATCTGGGCTTAGATTTCTTAGGCGCATCAGACTGTTTTTGCCGATATATTATGCGACTCTCGCGGCGCTTATAATTAGCGGAAGCGTGATGCTGCCGGTGCTGCGCTTTGATCTGAGCTTTAAAATTTACTTTATGGCGGTCGGATCGCTAGCGATGATCGTGCTTAGCGCGGTATCGTACAAGCGGCTGAAAATCGCGTATCTAAGTCAAAACTTTGCGCCGTATCAGCGCAAAATGCGGGTGATTTTGGGGCTAAACTTAGCGATAATTTTGATAGCGAGTGTTATTTGATGGTATATTTTTACGATAAACTTGCAGGCGAACAGAGCCTAGTTTTGCAGAATGATCAGTTTTTGCACCTAAAGGCCAGGCGAGCAAGGGCGGGCGAGCGCATAGACGTGCGCAATCTTGAGGACGGGGCGAGTTATCTATATGAGATCGCCGAAATTTCGCGCAAAGGCGCGGCTCTGAATTTAGTTTTTAAAAGCTCCGTTTTTACGCCGAGCCACGATTTTTGCGTCGCTTGGGCGGTCGTCGAGAGCGCCGTGATCGAAAAGAGCCTGCCTGCGCTAAATGAGATGGGCGCCGGGCGGCTTATTTTGGTCTATGCCGATCTGTCGCAGAAAAATGTGAGGCTCGATATGCAAAGGATGGAGCGGATTTTGATCAACTCGTCGCAGCAATGCGGGCGAAATTCCATCATGCAGATCGAGGTTTTGGGCGGCTCGGACGAGCTAGCGCAAAGGTATGAAAACGTAAGTCTGATCGATTTTGGCGGCAAGAACATCGACATTTTCGGCGGTGACGAGATCGCGTTCGTAGGCCCCGAGGGCGGATTTTCACCGCGCGAAAGAGAGAAATTTAAAAATGCCTATGCGCTTAATAGCCCCTATATTTTGCGCTCAAACACCGCGCTGATCGCAACTTGCTCGAAGTTGATGTTTTAAGCGCTCGGCAAATTTTAAAATTTAAAAAGTCGTGTGCTTTAAATTTTTGGAATTTAAAATTTCGCCTGCACGACCTGTGATGTTTATCAGCGGCCTAACGCGCGGTGCGTATTTGCCGCGGCGTATCTTTATGCGCTGTATTTTGCACGCCGCAGTAGGCCGCGGTGAAATAAAATTTTACTCGAAAAGCGGGCTAAATTTTAAAATTTCGCGTCCAAAAAGTATGCTTGAGAAAAAAATTGCCGCTTCGCCGAGAGATTTTTAAAACCCTTTAAATTTGCTTTTTAGATAAAAAAGTTGTATAATCGCAACCTTTTAAAATCATCAAAAAGGATCAAAAATGAAAAAAGATATCCACCCAAACTTTGTCGAAACGACCGTTACCTGCGCTTGCGGAAACACTTTTAAAACGCGCTCGAACAAGCCTGAGATCCGCGTCGATATCTGCTCCAATTGCCATCCGTTTTTCACTGGCAGCGAGAAGATCGTAGATAGCGCGGGCCGCGTCGAGAAATTTAAGCAAAAATATGGAATGAAATAGTTGCTATATCTCATTCCTACGCCGATAGGAAATCTAAGCGATATCTCGAGCCGCGCGCTTGAGGTATTGCAAAGCTGCGAAATCCTAATCTGCGAGGATACGAGGGTTTCAAAAAAACTTCTAAACTTATTATCCGATAAATTTCAAATTTCATTTAAAATTTCACAGTTTTACTCTCTGCACACGCACAACGAAGCGGAGTTTTTCGCGAGCTTTGATGCGGCGCTTCTGCGCGAAAAAGCTTGCGTATACGTAAGCGATGCGGGCATGCCATGTATCAGCGATCCTGGGATTGCGCTCGTAAAATTTGCGCAGCGAAGCGGCGTGCCTTACGAGGTGCTTAGCGGCGCAAACGCCCTGCTGCTCGCAGCCGCCGCAAGCGGGCTGGTGGAGAAAGAATTTAGCTTTTTAGGCTTTTTGAATAATGACGGCGCGCAGCGAAAAGCTCAGATCCTAAATTTAATGCAAAGCCCCTATCCATGCGTGCTATATGAATCCCCAAAGCGCGTGGTAAAGCTAATAGAGCAGATCGCAGGGATCGATGCGCAGCGCAAAATTTTTGCGATTAAGGAAGCCACGAAAAAATTTGAAACCAAATTTTTTGGTAGCGCCGCGGAGCTCTTGCTGGAGCTAAAAAGCGCAAATTTAAACGGCGAATGGTGTGTCGTGGTGAGCGGCGTAGGCGAGAAGAGCTTTGAAAAAATCACGCAAGAAGATATTCTCTCGCTTGAGATTGCGCCGAAAATAAAAGCAAAACTGCTCTCAAAAATCAGCGGCGAACCCGCCAAAGAAATATATAAAAATTTGATACGCTAAGTCATATTTTAACCGTTTTTCGCTAAAATCCCAAAATGATTATTTACGGCAAGCAGCTGTTTTTGCACCTTTTAAACCGGCATCCGCAGAAATTTATCCGCATCATCCTTGCTAAGGAGTGCGAGAAAGAAATTTTTAAAAAGATCGCCGCGACCGGCGTAAAAATCGAGCGCGTCGATGCGAAAAAAGCTCAAGCCCTCGCTCGCGGCGGCAACCATCAAGGCTTCTTGGCTGAGGTGGAGGAGTTTGGCTTCGGCGATCTTGCTAGCGTCAAAGACGATAAATTTGTGCCAATCCTTTATCGGCTTACCGACGTCGGGAACATCGGCGCGATAATGCGCAGCGCCTATGCTTTGGGTGCGGACAGCGTGATCGTCGTCGCAAATAATCTAAATATGGCGGGCGTAGTGCGCGCAAGCTCGGGCGCGGCGTATGAGCTAAACGTCGTTAAGGCCGCAGACGGGCTTAGCGTGATAAACGAGCTTAAACAAAGCGGCTTTGAAATTTACGCCGCGAGTGCGGGCGGGACGAGCTTTAAGAAGTTAGAGCTCGGCGCGAAAAGCGCACTCGTAATGGGAAACGAAGAAGAGGGGATACCCGCTAGGGCGCTTAAAAAATGCGACCGCGCGGTATCGATAAAGATGCGCGAAGGCTGGGACTCGCTTAACGTAAGCGCGGCATTTGCGATACTATGCGATGGAATTTTAAATGGAAGAAATAGAAGAGAAGTTAAATAATACGGACGAGCAGGCGGAACAAACTGAGAAGCCCGAGCAAACGCAGCAGCCAAAAAATAGCGATCTGGATAAATTAAAATCTATGGATCTGATCGAGATAGCGCGCACGACGCGCATCGACGCGCAAAATTTAGAATACATCATCAACAAAGACTTCGAGAAGTTAGCAAATTTTAACGTTAGAGGCTACATTAAAATTTTAGAGCGCGAGTTCGGGCTGGATCTATCGGACTGGTTTAGCGAGTTTGAGGTCGCGAAAGAGGGCTTTGCGCCCGTTAAAAAAGCTAAAGTCGAGCAGGTCTATGGTCAAAGGGTCAGCCCTAACAAAAGCGGCAGCGGTTGGCTTTTATGGCTGCTTGCTATGATACTAATCATAGGCGCAATCTTTTATTTCGGACTTTATAAAAGCTTCGGCGAATTTTTGGGCTCGCTTTTATGGGAACAAAACAAAACCACCTACTCGGACGCTCCAATCGTAAATAACACTCAAAAAAAGCTTGAAAACATCGGTATCGACGTCGTTTCGCACAACGCTACAGATGAAAAATTCGCACTAAA
>CAURMQ010000103.1:0-6271 GCA_963525765.1 uncultured Campylobacter sp.
TTGCCTATCGCCCCGAGCCGTCAGAGCGTAAAATTTTAAAATTTCAAGCCGCAATGTGCGATCCCTGCTCTGTTCCGACGGATCGGTCGTCTATTAGACGGATCGCGGGTTCGCGCGCCGCTTTAGCGCTAAATTTTAAAATTCCAAGCACAATTTTGCGCGGGTCACCACAAAATTTTACGCGCCGCTTCTGCGGCAGATTGCGTAGGTCGCGTCATAAACTATCGTGGCGGCTGCACACCAACCGTCTCGGTTTAGAATTTTAAAATTCCGCAGCGTGATTAGACGCGGCTGCGCTAGGGCGTCTTTGCCGCAGTCTTGCGCAGGTTAGCGCGGTCGTGCCGAAGGCTGATTACGGTCGCTGCATGCTCCTATCTAGACATAAAATTCCAAGCGCGATTTTTGACAGCCGCCATGGCCGCTCGCGGATCGCCGCGAGGCTCGCTATGGAATTTTGCCTATCGCCCCGAGCCGTCAGAGCGTAAAATTTTAAAATTTCAAGCCGCAATACGCGATCCCTGCGCTGTTCCGACGGATCGGCCGTCTATTAGACGGATCGCGGGCCCGTGCCGCTTTTGACCGCTTCGGCGTTAAATTTTAAAATTCAAAGCGCGATGCCGCGCGGGCCACCACAAAATTTTACGCGCCGTTTCTGCGGCAGATTGCATAGACCACGTCATAAACTATCGCGGCGGCTACGCACCGACCGTCTAGGTTTAGAATTTCAAAATTCCGCAGCGTGATCAGACGCGGCTGCGCTATGGCGTCTTTGCCGCGGTCTTGCACAGGTTGCCGTGCGGGTTAGCGCGGTCGCGCCGAAAGCTGATTGTCGCTACATACTTTGACCTTCCTCCATCTAAACATAAAATTCCAAACTATCGCCGCAAGGCTAATGTATCGCCGTAATCTCGCTATGGAATTTTGCCCGTTTCAGCGTCAAATTTTAAATCTATGTTATCCATCCGCTTTGTAAAATTTAAAAATTTAAAATTTTTAGCTGATTGAGTGCTATCACTACGATCGCGACTGGCGCCACGAAGCGCAATAGCACGAAATACCACAGCTTAAAGCCCATTCGTCCCATATATGGGCGCAGTAGAATTTCGACGGCTCGTTTTTTGATCACGAACCCTACGAAAATCGCCACGATTATGCCGCTAAGAGGCATTAAGATATTCGAGGTTAGGTAATCAAGCACGTCAAAAAAGCTCTTGCCACCTAGGCTAAAATACTCGCTCGTGCCCCCGTAATAACCCAAAATGCAGCATATCCCTAAAACATACGTCACGGCAAAAACTAAAAGCGAAGCGCGCTTGCGGCTTAGCTTGCAGGAGTTTACGAGATAATAAATTGCAGGCTCCAGCATCGAAATTGCAGAAGTAATCGCCGCGAATAACAGCGAGGTGAAAAATAAAAAGGCTAGGATGTTTCCGATCGCACCGAGCTTTGAAAAAAGCACCACCAGCGAGACAAACACTAGCCCAGGACCTTGCGCTTTAGGATCGCCGCCGAATTCAAAGATGAAAGTAAAGACGATAAGCCCCATCATCACGCCGATTAGGACATTAATGCAGACGATATTTATGCTTGAGGTTAGGATATTAGTGCGTGCAGGTAGGCTCGCGGCATAGGTCATAATCGTAGTAACGCCAAGCGAAAGCGTAAAAAACGCAAGTCCTAGCGCCGAAAGAACGCTATCCTTATTAAGCTTGGAGAAATCAGGCACTAGCAAGAATTTCGCGCTACGTCCGAATCCATCGAAACTCGCGGCGTAAATTAGCATTAAAACCAGCAAAATAAATAGCGCGGGCATCATCCAGACATTAAGCCGCTCGATGCCGCTTTTGACACCTTTAGATACGATGAAAAAGCAAAACGCCGACGCTATGGTAAAGCACACCGCCACGCTTAAAAAGTCGCTACCTAAAAGTGCGTTAAACGCTGCGCCACTTTCATCTATACTTTTTGGCAGATACAAAGCGCTTGAGACCACGTATTTTAGGATCCAGCCCATTACGACGCTGTAAAAAGCATAGATCAAAAGCGCACTAATCATAAAAAATCCCGCGTATTTCCATGCGCCTTTGTATGAGGGTGCGAGCTTTTCAAATGCGCGCACTGGATCACTTTCGCTTAGCCTGCCGATGACGATCTCGGCTAAAAAAATCACGAAGCTAACCAAAAGCGTCAGCAAAAGATATAGCAAGATAAATGCACTGCCGCCGTTGGTGCCTACTAAAGTGGGGAATTTCCACGCATTACCGAGCCCTACGGCGCTGCCTGCGACTGCGAGAATGAAGCCGATTTTGCTAAATTTATCGTTCATATTATGCCTTGTAGCGGAATTTGAAAAGGCAATATTAGCAAAATCTAGCTTAACTCGCCAAGCTGGCCGAGTGGAATTTAGGCAAACCCGCTATAATGCCGCGAATTTTAAAGGAGATAAAATGAAATCGATAAAAGAAGTGATGCTCTCTCGCCACAGCTGCCGTAAATTTTGCAGCTATAAACTAAATAGCGAGCTCGTGCGCGAGATACTTGATCTTGCGCGCTTAAGTCCCAGCTCATGCGGATTAGAGCCTTGGAGGATGATGATAATCTCGGATCCTTGCGAGCTAAAAGAGCTTTCCGTAGCCTGTAACAGTCAGCTGCAAGTAGCTGAGTGCTCGCACGCCGTGATTTTAATCGCGCGTAACGATCTGCGCGTGGGCGAAGCGTATTTAGAGCGCACCGTCCGCCGTCGTGCAAACACTTCGCAAAAATATGAAGCTGCGATGAATTATTTCTGCGCGAAATTTGCGGACTTAGACGACGAAGCGCTGATGAACTACGCGACCAAGCAGCTTTATATCTTAGCGGCAAATATCGCTAATATCGCCGAGGGCTTTGATGTGCGCTCGTGTATAATGACCGGCTTTGACGCCGCGGCTTTGGAAAAATTCTGCGCTTTAGAGGCGAAATTTCGTCCTGCGATCATCGTGGCTTTGGGGCGTGGTGAGCCTAGCAAATATCCGCACACGCGCTACGGGCTGGATGAAATTTTAATCTCTCGCGGCGGCAGCGAAAAAAGATAAAATGGGTCACTTCTGCTTGCAAAGCTAGGCGCGAGCTTTGTTTATTAAAAGCGTCGTTTTGCGAAATTTTATCGGTTTAAAAGTGCGATAGCGTTAAAATGCGCTTAAAATTTCAAAGGATAATCATGCAAGTCAAACTTCTAAATTTCACTCCGCTTTGGGTCTGTTCAAACGCAATCCGCACCTGCTGGCAGAGCTTCGAGCGCGGCGATTGCGGCGGCGCCAAAGACCTAGCGCTAATAGATCGCGTCGGCAATCAGCTCAAGCACTCAAGCACGCTCGAACACCTCTACTACAACTTCTACATCAGCGGTATTTCGCGCGCGCTGCTTCAGGAGCTGGCGCGCCACCGCCTAGCAAGCCTTAGCGTAAAATCCACGCGCTACACTCTCAAAGAATTGCGCGGCGAGGGTAGCTTCGCGCAAGGGGATTTCGAAAACGCCGCGCGATACATAGTGCTTACCGGCAACGAAGCGGTCGATAACGCAAGTATCGCGGCTCTTGAAAATCTGCGTGTAATCTTACAAAGCCCAATCAGCCTTGATATTGCCAAATACTGCCTGCCCGAGTGCTACAAGAGCGAGCTTAGCTGGAGCATAAACGCACGCAGCTTGCAAAACTTCCTCGCTCTGCGCTCTAGCAAGGCGGCACTTTGGGAGATCCGCGAGCTTGCAGATAAAATTTACGAAGCGCTGCCGCAGGAGCATAAATTTATATTCCAAAGCTGCATGGCGGGCGAGAAGACGCAAGGCGAAGAGTAACGCGCGGGATAAACTTAGATACAAAAGGGCTGCGATGATAAAACTTACGCAGATGAGAGCGGCTTTTGAAAAGGAGGAGCCGGACGCGCTTTATCTGAGCTACTTGGGATGGGTAAAAACCTTAGTTCCGTTTTGGAAGCAGGCTACTGCGAGGATCGCAGAGCTAAGCGGCACGGCGGATGAAAAAAGAGACAAGCATCTGCGCTCAATCGACAATTCTTTGCAGCTGATGCAAGCTTGGCGGTTTAAAAAGATAAAATACGTGCAAGCAAGAAGAAAAGAGATCGATAGCGCCATAAGTTTTATTCGAAACGGCGCCTTAACGCAGCAGGCATGCAGATACGCCTTTGCGCCCGTTTGCAGAAATTTAGCAAGCATTTTGCGCAGTTTTTTATATGTTTCAACTTTCGGCTATTCGGACGAGCAGCTTCCGACCGTATTCGCTCAAAAAATTTACGGCATTGCGTTGTGCCATACGCTATTTCCTTTCGATACGGGCGATTTTGTGTATTATCTTCCGCGAGAGAAATCTATCCACACCGACGACCCCGCCGATTTGGATAACTGGCATTTGATGATGGAGATAGCGGGCGGCGATTTAGGGATTTCTGCGTTGATTGAGCGGCTAAACGAACGCGCGTATGAAATTTGGACGAATTACAAAACGCCGTTTGAATGGAAATACGACGAGGGAGTTTGGAATTTAGAATTTGAGAATGTTTCAAAAAGGCTGCACTATGCGGGCTTGCGGGCTTTTGCAAGTCTGAATAAAGCGGAATAAAAAACGCGCAAAATTTTAACCGCTTTTAAAATTTTATTCGCGGGCGGTAAAAATTCTGCGAGTTCTAATGCGGGTAAAATTTAAAATTCGTTTGAGCGGGTTTTTTAGCGGCCTGCGGTATAAAATTTAGCCGCCGCGCATTTTACGACTTGCAGCGCCGACCCGAGAATTGCAGCGCCGCCGAGCCGAAAAGCTGTTATGGTGAGCGATAAATTTAAAGGACGGATTATGAAAAATCTAGCGCTTGTGATGTTTAGCGGACAGACGCACCTCGATTTTGTGGGATTTTACGATTGTATGCTAAGGCTCAAAGCCGTCCGCCCGCAGCTTGAGATGAGGTTTTGCTCGCGCGAGCAGCAGGTTTCGGACAGCGGCGGCCTTACGATCGATGCTGGCGAGATCACGACGGATTTAGGCGGCTTTGATGCGGTTTTTGTGCCCGGCGGTATGGCGACGCGTCGCCTGAGGGGCGATGCGGGCTTCATCTCGTGGCTCGCAACCGCGCGCGATGCGAAGTATAAGTTTAGCGTTTGCACCGGTTCGCTGCTTCTGGGCGCGGCGGGGTTTTTGCGAGGTCGGCGCGCGACTACGCATCCGTTTTGCTACGATCTGCTGGCGCCTTACTGCGCGGACGTGGTGCACGAGCGGCTAGTGCGCGAAAGCCTGCCAGAAGGAGGCGAGATCATCACCGCTGGCGGCGTGAGCAGCTCCATCGAGCTTGGTCTTTGCGTGATCGAAAAATTCGCAGGCGGCTCTGCGCGCGAGGCTGCCGCTGCGGCGATGGATTATCCGTATTACGGCCTTAGAGGCAAGCTTGCGAGATGAAATTTCAAGGCCGCTAAGATCGGCGGCGCGGTTTATAAATACCGCAGCAAATTTATAAAATAGAGGGGAAGTTAAATTGTAATGCAAACAATAAAGATATTAAAAACATTGTGGAAAGTCATCAAGATCGCCATGCTTGTAACTGCTATATTGTTTTTCTTATTGATAGCGTATATATATTTGGCTATTCAAATTTCGCCGTTATCTAAATTTCCATACGTAAAAGATCGAGATTTGGCTAAATTTGAAGCTTTGACAAATACGAAGGGAGAAACTTTGCTCATTTATCGCAAAAAAGCCATTCCTTATCATTGTAGGGACAAATTGCAAACTTGCATCTGTTACACGCATTTTATAAAGGCGGATAAGCCTTTTATCGCAATACAACAAGAAATGCTACAAAAGGGCTATGAGCTTGTTTCTGAGTCCGATTGCATAGCTGAAACTACAAATTTGCACGAATTTAAAATATCCTGGGCGATGCCGTCATATCATTATGCAGGTGATAAGGAATATCTGATCTATGGCTCGATCGAAAATTTAAACCTAACGGCGCTAATTAACGATAAAAGGCGAATATGGCACAAAAAAGAGCACAAATGGGGACAGCCGGACGATTATGACCACGAGGTTATTTTTTATCCGAAACTTAATATAGTTCAAATAAATAAAATGGGGTATTAATAGTGTGCGCTAAATTTACTTACGACCGATTTAATATAACGTTGCGAACTAAATTTAAAAGCCTTTAGGATAAAATTTAAAGATTTGAAAGATTGGACTTTAGTCTTACGGACGTTTATCGAAGTAGATAAAATAACGATATAATG
>CAURMQ010000104.1:0-6243 GCA_963525765.1 uncultured Campylobacter sp.
ACGAGCCCGATTTTACGATCAAAAATTTTATCCAAAGCTCTAAATTTAAAGATAAAATTTTTATGTCACGAGACGTGATCTTTTGCGAGAGTGAGGGCGAGTTTGCGGCGTTTAAAAAGGCCTTCGCGCTTGAGCTTTATCTACGCTATATCGCGAAATTTTCTCCGCGGATAGGCCGCAAGATCGCGCGGGTGCGGGTGCGCAAAATGCAGACGCGCTGGGGCAGCTGCAACCACGCCAAGGGCTATCTCAACTTCTCGCTAAGCCTGATAGAGCGGGATTCGCGCTTCGTCGAATACGTCGTGTTGCACGAGCTCGCGCACCTCATCCATGCAAACCACGGAGCGGATTTTTACGCGCTTATCGCGCAGATCATGCCCGATTTTAGGGCACGTATCAAGCTAGGCAAGGGCTAATTTGCGAACAGGGCGCTCGTTTAAATTTCACGCCGCTGCAGCACGATCATTGCGGTCGATAAATTTCAACCGATCTCCCATCACGCCGTAGCAGGCCGCAGCCCGCCCCGAACTCGCGCGGCGCAGGCGGCAAAATTTCGCAAATTTTCGCGGGCCCAAACGCTAATCTAAAGCCGCAAATTCCACGTATTTCTCCATCGCAACCAGCAGAAGCCAGCGCGCGGTAGGACTGAAAAAATAGTGGTGTTCGGGAACCTGCTCCATTATAAATTTTAAAAAATCGTAAAAATATTCAGGCGCAAATTTAACCTCGGCGCTCGTTAAGCTATCGCCCAGATAGCAGATTTTACCGCCTAAAATCCTCGCTTTTACCGCAGGATTTGCGTCTATGAAGCTTCTGGCACCGGCAAAGCTCAGGCAGTCCGCGGTCGCGTAATCTTTCAAACCCCGCAAGACGGGCTTGGAGCCGACGAAGGTGAAATTTTCCTCTATAAAGCGCGCTCTGCCCTCGCTCACCTGCCAGCAATCGCCCAAGCTCGATAGAAACGCAAACATCTCATCATCCGCGGATCTGAAATTTGTAGGCTCATTTTTGCGATCCATTTTCGTCCTTTTTAAATTTGTAGTCGCTTGCGGTGCGCGAACCGCGACCCTACTATCGTTTTGCGGCGCAGCGGGCTAAAAGAGCGCTACGGACACAGATAAAATTCTACTCGCAAGCATTGCCTTATAAAGCCGCGCAGTGTTTGCAGCGACCAAACAGACGATGCTTAGCAAAAGGCGGCTAAACGGCAGACAGTAGCTAAACGAATAGCGGCTAAATTTAAAATTCTGCAGCCCGCCGAACTAGAGTTTAAACAATCGCCGCGCAAAGCAGATCAAAGCAGCTTACTTGAAAAAATTCTTGATCTTATCGAGTATCCCCTCGTCGTCTCCGCCCTTGCTGCCGAAGCTTTCTTGAAGCTCGCGCAAAAGCGCCTCTTGCTTCTCGTTCAATTTTTTAGGCGTCTGGACGTTTACCTGCACGATCAGATCACCGTTTTTCTTGGTGCGGATATTCGGCGCACCCTCGCCGTAGATCGTGAAGCGCTGCTTATCCTTGGTGCCTACTTTGAGTTTCAGCTCCGCCTTGCCGCGCGGCGTCGGCACCTCGATGCTCTCGCCCAAGATCGCCTGCGTGAAAAACACCGGCACCTCGATATACAGGTCGTCTCCGTCGCGCAGGAAGTGGCTGTCCTCCTTTACGCGCACTATCACGTACAGATCCCCGATTTCGCCGGTTTTAGAGACGTTGCCCTTGCCGCTTAGGCGCACGCGCTGTCCGTCGTCGATGCCTGCGGGAATGTCAAATTTAAGGCTCACGTCCTCTTCGGTAAAGCCCTTGCCGCCGCAATCCTTGCACCTGTCTTTTACGATCTCGCCCGTGCCGCCGCATTCGGAGCAGCTTTGGATAAAGCTCATATATCCGCGCCTTACAGCGACGCGCCCGGTACCGCCGCAAGCGGAGCAGGTGTGTCTTTTTTTATCCTTCGAGCCGGTGGCGTCGCAGGCGGAGCACGGCTTTTTGATCTTGTATTTTATCTCCTTGTGAACTCCCTCTAAAGCCTCTTTAAACTCCAGCGTTACGGCCAGTTCGGTATCTATGCCGTATGGATCGCTAGGGCGTGAGCGACCGCCTCCGCCGAATGCCTGCTCAAAAAAATCGCCGAAAATCGAGCTGAAATCAAACCCTCCGCCGCCCGCGCCGCTATATGCGCCGCTGATGCCCTCTTTGCCGTAGCGATCATACATCCTGCGCTTTTGATCGTCGCTTAAAATTTGATACGCTTCGTTGATCTTTTTAAATTTCTCCTCCGACTCCTTGTCGCCTTGGTTGCGGTCGGGATGGAATTCCAAAGCGAGCTTTCGAAACGCCTTTTTTATCGTCTCGGCGTCGGCATCGCGTGCCACGCCTAAAATTTCATAATAATCTTCTTCCACGAAATTCTCCTTGAACTATACAAAAGGGGCAATTTTATCTAAATTTAATAAAACGCAAGTTAAGACTTAACTATTTTTATGTATAATGCAATATTTAAAATTTTAAATCAACGATGCAAAGGATAAAAAATGATAAATGTATTGATGATAGAAGACGACAGCGAGTTCGCACAGCTTCTAACCGAATATCTGGCTAAATTTAACATCCAAGTTACAAACTTCGAAGACCCGTATCTGGGCATTAGCGCTGGGATCAAAAACTACGATCTGCTGATTTTGGATCTTACGCTTCCTGGAATGGACGGACTTGAAGTCTGCAAAGAGATCCGCGAGAAATACGATATTCCGATTATCATCAGCTCGGCTAGAAGCGACGTGAGCGATCGCGTCGTAGGTCTTCAGATCGGCGCGGACGATTACCTACCGAAGCCTTATGATCCAAAAGAGATGCACGCGCGCATTATGAGCTTAATTCGTCGCTATAAAAAAGCCAGCGAAAAGGAAGAAACCGCCACAGATAGCGTATTTCGCATCGACGACAAGCGCCATGAAATTTACTTCGGCGAGGAGTCGCTCGTGCTAACGCCTGCGGAGTATGAAATTTTAGAATACCTCATCAAGCAGCATAGCTTTTCGGTATCTCGCGAGCAGCTCGTATACCATTGCAAGAGCCTAAAAGATAAGGACTCAAAGAGCTTAGACGTCATCATCGGACGCTTACGCACCAAAATCGGCGACAGCTCCAAAGCGCCTAAGCATATTTTTTCGGTTCGCGGTATCGGCTACAAGCTCATCGGATGAAGCACTCTTTAATCACTAAAATTTCGGTTTTTTTTGTAATCGCGATCATCTTAGTCTGCGTACTTTTCATCACATTTGCACGGATGCAGATGAATAGAGCTCTAGGTAGCATGCAGGCTAATCAAATAAACGCTGTCAATAATCTACTTGAGCTATACAAGCGTAATGCCCCTCCCAGCGATATTGAGCGCTACTTCTCCAGCTATGGCTTGGAGCTTGTAAAAGACAAAAATATCATCCAAAACATCATCACGAGTGGTAAAATTTTTTTTGTTCAAGATACTTCTATTGGCGAGTTTAGCTCGGTCGAGTATAATAATTCACTGTTTTTAAATATCAAAAACAACTCTTTCGTCGTGGTTTTCGAAAGCCTCGGCACAAAGAATTTAAACGATCCACTCTGGGTTGGATTTCTGCTTACGATGGCGGTTTTGATCTCGCTTTATTTATCGATCGTGCGAAGTTTTACGCCGCTAAAAAAACTAAGCAAAAATATCAAAAAATTCGCCCAGGGCAACTTGGACGTAAATTTAGCCGCCACGCATAGCGAAGACGAGATTGGGCAGGTCGCACAGGAATTTAACAATGCGATTGCTAAAATTCAAGAGCTAATCCGCTCGCGCCAGCTATTTTTACGCACCATCATGCATGAGCTTAAAACCCCGATCGGCAAGGGCAGGCTAATCACCGAAATGCTTGAGGACGAAACACAAAAAGAGCGGCTCGTCAATGTCTTCGAGCGGCTTGAAATTTTAATCAACGAGTTTGCCAAAATCGAGCAACTGCTCTCAAAAAGCTACTCGCTCAACTATCAGGATTATCATTTTAGCCTCATTTTAGAGCAGGTCAAAGATATGTCGATGCTCGATAATTGGGATGAGCTTATCAGCACGGATATCGAGTGCGATGCGGTGATAAACGTGGATTTCGGGCTATTTGCACTGGCGATTAAAAATTTAATCGATAACGCCCTAAAATACTCCAGCGATAAAAAAGTTCGCATCATCTGCGACGAAAATAAAGTAAGTGTCGCCAACCGCGGCGCGGCGCTTGCAAAATCATTCGAGCACTACAAGCAGGCCTTTATCAGAAATAAAGACGAGAAAGCCACCGGCATGGGGCTTGGGCTTTACATCATCGATAAAATTTGCGAGCTGCATAAATTCCGCTTCGAGTACAATTACAGCGACGGCACACACTACTTCTCGATCGTCTTTTCGCCAAAGGGCGCCATATGAGCGGCGGAGATAGGTTCGAAGAGCTCGTTGCAAGCTTTGAAAAGCTTCCCGGCGTGGGCAAAAAGTCCGCCCTGCGCTTTGCGTACTACGTAAGCGTGCAAAATTCCTTCCTAGGGCTAAATTTAGCGCACAATATCGAAGAGGCGGTGCGCGGACTGCACAGATGCCGCATCTGCGGTGCGGTATGCGAGGGCGAGATCTGCGAATACTGCGCTGACGATGAGCGCGAAAGCGATAAAATTTGCATCGTCGAAAACCCAAAAGATATCTTTATTTTAGAGAGCAATAAAATTTACAACGGTCGCTACTTCGTGCTAGACGCCGCTGACGAAGATAAAATCGCGGCGCTGCGCGAGATGGTGAGCCGAAACGGCGCGCGCGAGCTGATATTTGCGCTGACGCCGGGCATCAACTCCGACGGCATCATGCTTTATGTCGAGGACAAACTCGCGGATCTGGGTTTGAAATTTACCAAGCTCGCTCAGGGCGTGCCTACGGGCGTGAGCTTAGACAACGTCGATATGCTCTCGCTAATAAAGGCGATCAACGGGCGCACCGATATTTAAAATTTCGACGAAATTTTAAATTTATGCGGGTAAATTTGAAGCACAAGGCGACAAATAGGATTTGCCGCGAAGCTCAAGCGGCGAAATTTGAGGCGTAAATTTATATAGTTTGGTGCGCGATGAAATTTACCGAAATTTACGCGGCTTCGGCGGCGCGATACGATGCGGCAGGCACGGCGGCAAACGGCTTCTCGCTCGCTGCGAGGTTTTAACAGCGGATTTGAGCCGTAAAATTTAAGCACGCCGTTTCGAAGCGGAGTTTCGGGCGCGGAATTTCTAGCGCTTAAATTTTAAAAGGCGAAATTTTAAGCAGCAAATTTCGGGCGCTAAATTTTAAAAGCGGTTTGGGGGCTACCGAGACTGCACGACGCAGCGAGCTCGTAAAACTAAAGGTGAATTTTAAGGCGCACGGGAATGGTTTAAATTTTTCAATTTCGCCGGCGCGGGCGGGATTTAAAAATTTAAACGTAATTTTCCATTATAATATTTAAGGACAAAGGTGAAAAAGGTTCATTTTATCGGCATCGGCGGCATAGGGATATCGGCATTGGCGAGATTTTTACACGAGAAAAATTTTATCATCTCAGGCTCTGACATCAAAGAGAGCGAGACGACCTACAAGCTAAGAGCGGACGGTATGGAGATCATCACTCCGCACGACGCTTCGGCGATAAAAGATCAGGAGATCGTCATCTACTCCGCCGCGATCAAAGAGGACAACGTCGAGCTGCAAGCCGCGCGCAAAAAAGGGATCGTCTGCCTCTCGCGTAAGGAGGCCCTGCCCTTCGTGCTAAAAGACAAGCGCGTCTTCGCAGTCGCCGGCGCACACGGCAAAAGCACCACGAGCGCGATAACCTCGGCGCTGATAAACGGCTCGGTCATCATCGGCGCGATCTCCAAGCAGTTCGGCTCGAATATGAAATATGAAAACAGCGAAAACATCATCTTCGAAGCCGACGAGAGCGATTCAAGCTTTTTAAATTCCAACCCCTACGTCGCGATCGTGACCAACGCCGAGCCCGAGCATATGGATCATTACGACAACGATTTGGATAAATTTCACGCGGCGTATCGCGGCTTTTTGGAGCGCGCCAAGATCCGCGTGATAAACGCCGAGGATGAGTTTTTAAGCTCCATTAAGCTCGGCTGTATCAAGCTCTTTCCTTCGCGCGACATAACGGATCTAAAGGTGCTGCTGCGCGATCATCAGCCGTTTATGAGCTTTAATCTTAAAGAGCTCGG
>CAURMQ010000105.1:0-6242 GCA_963525765.1 uncultured Campylobacter sp.
TCCGTCATATCGAGCGCAAATTCGCCAAGACCTGCTTTGAGCTGCTTCACGCACTCCCAAATGAGCTTTTTAGCCTGCGCATATTTATCATTTAGCTGCGTTTCTTGATTGAAAAGATCAAAAATTTTCACCGTTTCGTAGTCTACTTCGACCTCAGCTCGAAACTTGTAATCAGGAACGAGCCAAAGAAGCCAGCCATCTTTTCGCGCAAGCCACTGCGCGCGCTGTTCTTGCGAACCGAATCCGATGATCGGCGGCAAACTCCTATTGTCGCAAGCTAAATTTATGCAGTAGAGCTTGCAGCCGGGCGCGTGCTTTTTGATCGTCTCTTTAATCGCTGGCAGTAGTCTTTGCGCGGCGAGCTCATAGAGCTTTTTGTAGCTCATATCCTTATCGGGCTTTTGATAGCGCACATAACCATTTTCGGTTATTAAGCTTAGCTCGCCCATTGCGTCAAATTCATAGTTTGTTACGTCATTCCTTCTGCCTGCGCGAGGGTGCTCTACATACTCCCGTCTTTGTGCGAGCTTGCCGCCTTCGTAAGTAAAATTTTCTATCCCATAGGCGTTGTTGTCAAAGGCCGAGTAGATGGACTTTAGCTCGCCATTTTCATAGATAAATCTTTTTATATTGAAGCATCCTACGCATCTTTTGTTATAGCAACCGAAATGATATTTTAAAACTTCGTCCCGCCCCCAAAAATAAAGGCTTTCAAAGAAATGTTTTTTGCCGTCATGTTGTCTTTCAAAAACGACGCGATCTTGCGCGTCAAAGCCGTATTCGTAGGCGTTTGCGATCTTTTTTGGTTTAGCTTTTAAAATTTTGCCCTTTGAGAAGCGGTTATATTCGAAATAAAAGGGCTCTAAATTGATATAGCTACCAGACGCCCAGCGCCTACTTACGACCTGCGCTTCGGCTATTTTATGTAAGGCTTTGTATTCATCTCTCACGCTTTTTAAAAACGTTCGCAGTCTTTCTATCTCATCCATTGCTTCGCTCATTTTATCTCCCGTGTGGTTTGTAAATTTTAAATTTAGCTGCGCCTGCGAGCTAAATTTCAGTCGCTTGCAAGCTCATTTTTTCAAAAATTTTAAAATTTCGCTCGGCACGAGGTGCGAAACGTCGCCGCCGTGGCTCAAAACGGAGCGGACAATCGAGCTTGAGATGAAGGCGTTTTTGAGCGTCGGCATCAAATACACGCTCTCAAATTTCTCCCATAGCGAGGCGTTTGCATAGCCGATCTGCAGCTCGTACTCAAAGTCGCTAACCGCGCGGAGTCCGCGGATAACGAAGCGCACGCCGCAAGATTTAGCAAAATCCACGAGCAGATTATCAAAGCTTTGCACGCTCACGCCACGAAGCCCGCGTGTCGCGGCTCGCGCCATCTCTAGTCTGGATTTTAGGCTGAAGTAGGGCTTTTTGCTCTCGTTTAGCGCGACTGCGACGATGACTTCATCAAAAAGCCCTAGCGCACGCTTGATGACGTCCAGATGGCCGTTCGTGATAGGATCGAAAGTGCCCGGATAGATACATTTTCTTGAGTTTTGCATTATTGCCACCTTTTAA
This sequence comes from uncultured Campylobacter sp., assembly GCA_963525765.1. GTDB lineage: Bacteria > Campylobacterota > Campylobacteria > Campylobacterales > Campylobacteraceae > Campylobacter_B. The sequence continues at coordinate 1,567 of CAURMQ010000105.1, forward strand.
ATAGCTCGTTTTGCACGCCCAGGGCGTCGCACCACTTGCCGATTATGAAATTTTTTAAATTTTGCACGCCGCAGTAGCCCGCGATCACTGGCGGAGCGATGATGACGCCGAGCGCGGCTAGCTCACTCATCTGGCGCAGGCTGATCGTAGAAAGCGGCATCTCACGCACGCCAAGAACCAGCCGCTTGTGCTCTTTTAACGCGACTGCAGCGGCGCGGGTGCTTAAGCTGTCGCAAAGCCCGCCGTAGATTTTGGCCAAAGAGCCAATAGAGCAGGGCGCAAAGATTGTGGCGTCAATGCCGAAGGATCCTGAAGCGGGCGGCGCGCTCAGATCGGTGTCGGGATAAAATTTTACGCTCTTAAATTCCGTAGATTTTAAAGCCTCGTCCGCGTCTATGCTGCTTTCGGCGCGCAGGACGCGGCGCGCGCCCTGCGTAAGCACGGCGTGAATTTCATGCGGCGAGCTGGCAAGAAATTTAAGCAGATCAAGCCCGATCTCGCAAAAACTAGCACCGCTTACGCAAACTAAAATTTTCATTTCAAGGCTTTCATATCGAAATTTTGCGGTTTAAAAGCGAATGGGGCGGAAAGAATTTTAAAATTTGAAGTTAAGATGGAGCGGGAAACGAGAGTCGAACTCGCGACATCAACCATGGCAAGGTTGCGCTCTACCACTGAGCTATTCCCGCATGCGGTAAAAATAAAGCGCGATTGTAGCCTATAAATTTTCATTTGTCAATAATTTCTCGCTTAAATTTCATAAATTTTTACGATTTCTCCAGCGCGAACTTTGTCGCATTCGGGATCAGCCAAGAAAAAATGCGATGCCGCAGCCAGCGGCCTGATGCGCCCAGAAGGCGACGGCATAGGCGTAAAAACTCCGCCTTCATACGCGCCTACGGTTAAATTTACTCTGCCGCTTTTTAGCTTCAGATCGCTTGCGAGCTTGGCATAGATCGCCGCTTCTGCGCTAAAAGCCTCGCTTGCGCCGCTAAGCTTAAATAGGATCGGCAGTATGACTGCGCGCGTAAGCACGAAAGCAGCCATTGGATTGCCTGCCATTGCAAAGACGAATTTGCCGTCTTTTGCGAAGCACTTGCTGGGGCGGCCGGGCTTGATATCAATGTGATCGAAAACCTGCAAAAATCCAAGTTCACTCATAGCGCTTTGCATAAAATCCGCCTCCCCGGCGCTTGCTCCGCCACTGGTAATTAGCACGTCAAATTTACGCGTAGCAGCGTCTAGCGCCTCGCACACCTCGCTAAAATCATCCTTTAAAATCCCTAAATACTCATTTTTAAAGCCGTATTTTTGTAGCAATGCAGCAATACCGCTAGAGTTGGCATTATAAATTTCGCGCTCACTTGCACTCTGCCACGGCTCTTTTAGCTCGTTTCCGCTGGAAAATAGGGCGATTTTAGGACGCGCGTAAACGTCCACTTCGTAAATTCCTTGCGCAGCAAGAAGCATGATTTTGGCAGGGTTTAAAATTTCGCCACGGCGCAATAAAAGCTCGCCCGCGCGCACTTCTTCGCCTTTTTTACGAAAGCCGTCGTGAGCATGAACGGAAGCAGGGATTTTTAGAGTTCCACCTTGCGCGTCTACATCCTCTAGCCTCGCGACAGAGTCCGCGCCCGCAGGCATTGGCGCGCCGGTCATTATCTTTTGCGCTTGCGCAGCCTTTATTTCATAGAATTTTTCGTCTCCTGCAAAAATCGTAGGCTCTACGATCTCTAGCTCTTCGTCTTTGAATTCTGCCGCGTAGGCATAGCCGTCAAGCGCCGAATTATCGAAGCAGGGTAGGTTTTTAATCGCTGAAATATCGCTAAAAAGAATGCGACCTAGGGCGCTGGGAAGAGGCACCTTTTCACTCCGCCTGCTTGATGTGATTTTAGTCATAGCCAAATCTATAGCCTCATTTATTCCTATCATTTTAAGTCCTTTTTTATCATTTTTACATTTAAAATTCGCACAGTTAATACTTCGCGTGGCCTTAAATTTTATGTTGCGCCAAAGCTTGCAAAGCAAAATTTTACCCAAATAAATGCGCGAAATTTTACGGGCTCAATTGCCTTATTTTAATGCTAGTGTTACTTAAAATTTCAAAACATTTCGCTCGTAAAATTCCACTTTGCCCTAGGAATTCCACCCACATTTGCTTAAAAAATTCCACCACGGCTCGTTCATTAAATTTTACCAAAGTTCGCCACTTAAATTCTTAAGGGACTCATCCTTGAAATTCTACCAAGATTTGCCTTTAAAATTTCGCCACACTTAGCTTTAGCGATTAATGCATTGCTGTTGATAGAATTTACGTGGCTCTTACGTAGCGTGGCATTTTAAAACGCGTTTTGCGTAAAATCCCGCATCGCTTGCTTGCACAAGTTTTTTATTCCGAAGTCCTCATTCCTCCAACCTCTGTATGTCCGCACCGAGTGCGCTAAGCTTTTCCTCGAGCTTTTCGTAGCCGCGATCTAGGTGGTAAATTCTATGTATTTTGCTCTCGCCGCGCGCCGCAAGAGCGGCTAAAACGAGCGCCGAGCTGGCGCGCAGATCGGTAGCCATCACGTCTGCGCCGTTTAGCTTGCCGCCGCTGATCGTCGCGATGTGTCCGTTTAAACGGATATCCGCGCCCATTCTTGAGAGTTCGCTAACGTGCATGAAGCGGTTTTCAAAAAGCCTCTCATCGATGGTGCTGACGCCCGTGGCTACACACGCCAGTGCCATAAACTGCGCCTGCATATCGGTAGGAAAGCCCGGATATTCGCTCGTTATAATCTCTACTGGTTTGATCTTTGAGGCGGGCAGGATCGTTATTTCGTCGCCACCGTTTGAAATTTCAAATTTAAAGCCCATATCTTCAAATTTTGCAAGCACTGCGCCAAGATGAGCCGCGCAAGCGCGGGTGATCGTGATACGAGAGCCCGTGATCGCGCCTGCGCACAGATAGGTGCCCGCCTCGATGCGATCGGGAATGATCGAAATTTCGTTCAAGCTTAAAAGCTCGCCGCCGCTTCCTTTGATGAGGATTTCGTTCGTGCCGATGCCCTCTATGTCGATGCCTGCACTTTTTAATGCGTTGCAAACGGCGATCACTTCGGGCTCTTTTGCCGCGTTTATGATATGAGTGGTGCCGCTTGCTAAGGCTGCCGCCATTACGATATTTTCGGTGCCGGTGACAGTAATTTTGTCAAAATTTATAGTCGCGCCCTTAAGCCCCTTTTTTGCGGTGCAAACGACATAGCCTTGCTCGATCTTAACCTCCGCGCCCATCTTTTCAAGCGCACTAAGGTGTAGATCGATTGGTCTTGCGCCGATCGCGCAGCCTCCAGGAAGGCTTACCTCGCAGTGTCTAAACCGCGCTAAAAGCGGCCCTAGCACCAAGATCGAAGCGCGCATTTTGCGCACTATATCGTAGATCGCTTTGGTCGAGTTTATCTCGCGCGGATCGATTTTGGCGGTGTTGGCGTCAAGAAACTCGCACTTTGCGCCTAAATTTGAAAGCAGCTGAATTAGCGTGTGGATATCGGAAACCGCGGGTAAATTTTTAATTACGACTTCGTTTTTTGAAATGATAGATAGGGCTATGAGCGGCAGTGCAGCGTTTTTTGCGCCGCTTATTTTGACGCTACCGCTTAGTTTTTTGCCCCCGTTAATTCGTAGATAATGCATGATTTCTCCGTGTAAAATTTCGGCGATTATACAGAATTTAGCTTTAAAGTTACCATTTTGTTACCGCCAGGCGCTAAAATTACGCCCAAAATTAACCGTTACATAATTTTATAAGGATCTTTATATGAAACAACTAATTATTTGCGCTTTGGGTGCGTTTTTGCTGGTCGGTTGCTCCTCAAAAGCCCCGTCTGCCGGTAGCCAGCAAGCATATGTCTTAAACGATCATGAAGAAGGAATAACTTCGGTGCCAGGAAGCGAGTTTAACCGCCCGCTAATCGCATCTGTAGACGATTACACCGGCACTCGCGCTGGAGGGGACTGCAGCGGATTTATCACCGTTCTAAATGATAAATACGATGATCTATTTTTTAACTCAAAAGATCTGCCAAAATACTTCACAAACGGACGCAAATCCCAAGCAATATATAATTATTACAGCCGTAAAAATTTACTCAGCAATACGCCGCGAGTGGGGGATTTGGTGTTTTTTCAAAACACCTTGCGCTCTAACAAAGGCAAGGTCAATAACGAAATCAGCCATATCGGTATCGTGCGCGAGATATATGCCGATGGTCGCGTGAAATTCGTCCACAATACTCGCGGTAGAAATCAAGCGGACTTCGTAAATTTAAATAAGAAAAACGTCCATGTAGCGGGGCAAAAGATGGAAAATAGCTATATCGTGCGCTGCGGCAAAGACCGCATAAGCTGCCTAGCATCGAACCGCTTCGCAGGATACGGACGGGTGAATAACTAGAATTTTGAAAATTCTTTCGCCGTATTTTTTGAAAAATTTCTCATAACTTTTGGAATTTAGTTAGATTTTATGAAATTTCGTTAGACCTTTTAAAAATTCGCGGCGGTTTGATTTAGGCTCTAAAATTTCAAGTGAAATTTTGCAGATAATTTAGCTTGGAATTCTGGCTATGACTTGCTTTATAGAATTTATTAAATTCCTAAAATTCTAATCAAATTTTAAAATTTTTATGGCTTTTAAACTC
>CAURMQ010000106.1:0-6225 GCA_963525765.1 uncultured Campylobacter sp.
CCTCTCTTAGCGCTTCGTTGCCGATGACGACGCTTATGCGGTAGCTTACGACGGCGATTGCCGCGACGTTGATATGCACGAAGCTAAGCAAAAACTTCTCATCTCCGCTCGCGCCGTAGGCCGCAGAGCAGGCGCAAAACGCCGCAAGGACCGCCAGGATGCTAAAATTATTCGAGTTTTTATCCAGCCACAAAAGCCATGCCGCAAAGATAAAAAATACCGCCCAAAACAGCGCCACAATCGCCGCCGCAAGCCGTAAATTTAAAAAGCTCGCGATAAAAGCCGCGATCAGGCAGGCGGCAAAGGCGAGCGAAACGGGCTTTAGCGAGCCCTCGAAGTTCGTCCAATCGGGCAGCGCGGTAAGCAAAAACGCCGCGTAGATGCATGAAGGCGCCAAAAACAGAAAGTAAAACTTATGGGCGGCGACATAATCGATCGCCAGCGCATCGGGTGCTAAAAAGCTAAGCGCGCCCAGCGCCGCAAAAAAGCAGGCGCAAAGAACGAAGGCGCGCATCGGATGGGAGAAAAAATTCCTAGCGCGCTCATCTTTAAATTTAGGCGCGTAAAAGCCCGGTTTTTGCCGCTGCGCTGGGCACGGCTTCGGATTTTTGAGCTCCTGCGGCGAAACAGGCTCTGTTTGATTTTGCGTGGAATTAGCTTTGGAATTCCGATCGGAATTTTTAGAGCTTTGCGAGAAGTTTTGCGCGGAATTTGGCTCGGCGCTTCCGCCGTTTTGTGAGAAATCCCACGCGAAATTTTGATTTTTAAAGCTTTGCGGGCGGGCGGGTTTGAAATTTTGACTTTGATCGGAGCTTTTAACGCTTTGCAAGAAGCTTAGCAATAAATTCCGTTCGGAATTTTTACCATCCCGCGAGAAGTCCTGAGCGGAATTTTGATTTTTAAATCCTCGCGCAGGCTCCGCCTCCAAATTTCGATCGGATTTTTTGACACTCTGCGAAAGATTCTGCTCGGAGTCCCCAACTCTCTGTAAGAGATTTAGCTCGAAATTTTGCTTGAAATTCTTAGTACTCTGCGGGAATTTCGGCTCAAGATTTCGGTCGTAATTTTTGACGCTCTGCGAGAAACTTGGCTCAAAATTTCGGCCCGAATTCCCGAAGCCTTGCATAGACCCGGCTTCCCTGCCGCGAGCGGAATTTTTAAAGTTTCGGGTAAAATTTAGAGCGGAAATTTTACAATTTTGCGCGAGCTCGGCTTCCAAGCTCCAAGTAAAATCTTTAAAATTTTCTGCGAAATCAGGGGCGAAACGTTTGAAATTTTGCGCAAATTCGCAATTTCTGTATCCGAGGTCGGGTCCGCACGGCGCACCGACCGCGCCCTCAGAGAGAAATCCGTGCGTCGCGAGAATTTTACTTTCAGAGCCTAGTCTACGCAGCACCCGGGTCTCGCGCCCAAAACCAGTCAAATTGCGCGGCTCGGCGCTCTTATCGGAATCTTTATCGGCGCGGATTTGCTTTTTTAAATTTACAAATTGCGAGGCGGCGAGGTTAAATTTCTTCAAATTTACAGAGCCAAAATTCTTAAAATCGCGCGCGACATGTAAACTCAAAAAATTCCGCACCGCACAAAACGTGTCTAGAGCTGGATTTTGCTCGCTACCTAGCCCACTTGCATCGCAAAACAGCGAGTGGCAGGCACCCAAAATAGTTTTTTGAGTGCTACACTTCGCGATAAATCCGCATGTATCAAAACCGCAACGTAGAAAGGCATCTCGGTTCGCGCCAAATTTGCAGTACAAATAAACGCCCTGCTTCGTGCCAACGCGCCGTAAGCAAACGCCTGCATTGAAGTTGCGCTGCGAGCAGACGCTCATACTAGATTGCAAACGATCGCTCGCGCTATGGCTGCGTCGCAAGCTGACACTCCCACTAGAGTCGCGGCGTGAGTGGACATCTCGGTTCGCGTCAACGCGCCGTAAGCAAGCACTCACGTTAGAGCTACACCGCAAGTAAGCACTCGCGTTAGAGCCGCAGTATGTATCACCGCTAAATTTCGACGAATTTTGCGCTGTAAAATCGCAGTGCGCTGCGCCGCTCAAGAGCACGCTCACGCTATAATCGCAGTTCACACGGCTGCGCAGTTCGTATTTCGGTGTGATAAAACCGCGGTGCCCTGTATCCTGTGAGAGGCTGTACTCGCCCGCTCCGACATCGATACATCCAGAACTCCGCAAAAGCTCGTGCCTGCGTGCATCCAGATCGTAGCGCCAGGTGCCCCGAAAAAGCCCATCTATGCGAGCGCTGAGATCGTCGCAACTAGCGCCCAGCAAATTCCCGTGTTCGTACGCGCTCAGAGCACGCTGTGCGCCAAAGCCTCGCTTGTCCGCGCCTAGGCCGCAACGTAAGTTTAAAGTTCGTGCGGAGCCTCCCTGTTTGCGCGCATTAAAGATAAAATTTCTATTCATAATAGCTTACTCCCCCGAACTGCTCGCTTACCACGCGCTCTTCGTACCGCTCGTCGCGCGCGTTTAGCGGCTCGTCCAGGCTCACGACGCGCCTAAGCCCCATCCCTTTGGGCTCAAGCTCGATGATCTCGTGGCTTAGGCGTGCGGCTTCGAAGCGGTCGTGGGTCACCAAAAGGCAGGCAAGTCCCTCATGCTCGATCTTTGAGACCAAAATTTCGATCAGTACGCCGCGCAGATCGCGATCTAGACCTACAAACGGCTCATCAAGCAGCGCCAGATCGCAGCCGCTAAGGATCGTGCGTAAAAAAGCCGTGCGCTTTTGCATACCGCCGCTTAGCTCGCGCGGGAATTTATTCAGATCGCTCGGGCTTAGCCCTATCTGTACGGCGAGGGCGTAAATTTCGCTCACGCCGGCGGGGCTAAAAATTTCGATATTTTTAAGCGCCGTGAGGTTCGGTAGCAGGCGGTTTTCTTGAAACAAAAAGCTGATTTTCTTAAAGTCGTTTTCGATCTGCCCGCTTTTTTTATCCTCCAGCCCGCAGACCAGCCGCAAAAGCGAGGTCTTGCCGCAGCCGCTGGGGCCAAAGAGCGTCTTTACTTCACCCGCACGCAGCTGCAGCGAAAAATCTGAAATTATAACGTCTCGCAGAATTTCGTAGCGCAGATTTGAAATTTTTAGCATCATCTGCTCCACGGCATCAGTAAAATTTCAAGCGGCTTGGTCACGAGATAATCGAAAAGCGCCGTAAAGGCTATGACTAGGCACACATACGCCATGACCTCGACCGTATCGATATTGACGCGCGCTTCGGCGATCTTTGCGCCGATGCCGTCGTTCGCGCCCAAAAGCTCCGCCATCACAAGCACCTTCGCGCCGTTGCTGACCGCGACGTAGATCGCGGGAAGCAGCCGCTCGATTAGGTGCGGCGCGTAGAGGTAGCGCAGTTTTTTTAAAATTGAGCTTTTGTAGCTGTCAAAAAGCTCGGTGTATTCGGTGCTCACGCTAGCCATCGCCTGCGCCGCGGACGCAAAAGTCATCGGCGCGACGACGATAACGACGGTAAAAAGCACGCTTGTATCGCCGAAATGAAACCAAAATATCGCAAGCACGATCCAGACGATGGGCGGCGTCGAAAGAAGCACGGTAATTAGCGGGTTTAAAAAGGCTCGCAAGCTTTTGAAATACCCCGCCGCAAGCCCGCTGCAAATCCCAGCAAAAAGCGCGAGGAAGGTGCCTGCAAGCGCGCGCTTAAGCGACAAGGCTAGATCGTTTGCGGCGAAATTTTTTAAAATTTCGCATGCCTTAGAAAAAACCGCCGCAGGCTGGGGAAGAATGAGCGGCCCATAAGCCTCGCTCGCCACCTGCCAGACGGCTATGAAAAAGCACACCGCCCCTAGGCTCGCAAAGCCGCCCCACAGATAGTCTATGACGTAAAACGCGGGGTTTTGGGCTTTGCGAATTTTATCGATTTTTAGCATAGAAAAAACTCGTCCTTAGGCATCGCGCCGCCGATGAGCTTAGGGTTAAATTCCATCAGAATTTCATAAAATTTCAAAAGCTCGTCTTTGATCTCGCTAGGTTTTTTGACGCATAAATTCGACGTATCGATGCTCATAAATATCGCAGGCGGCGGCGCGGGAAAGAAATTTGTCCCGATCGCCGCGGCGCTTTGTTTGTTCGCTTTGATCCACGCAAGCGCATCTACCAAATCGGCATTTAAAATTTCAAAATCCGCCTTTTTCGCGGCGTAAAAATCGGTATCTGCGATGATGCCAGCCTGCGGGATGACGGGCTTAGTCGAAAACGCCTGCGCCCACATATCGCTTAAATTTGCCCCACGCTGCACGGCGATGCCCGATTTTTTGCCCCTTAGGATCATAGCGCTAGCTAGCGGCTCGACCGTGATCGCGACGTCGTAATCCTTAGCCAAAAACAGCTGCGCGCTCTCTGCGGGAGTGGCGGTGTAGTCGATATTTAGCCCGCTAATACCCTGCTTTTTCGCTATGGCTCGCACGATGATATCTAGCATATCGTTTTTAAAAGGCATGACGATCTTTTTGCCCTTCAGCTGCGCAAATTCCGTTATTTTCTCGCCCTTGCTCATCGCGAAATTTAGCCCCTCGGTGAGGATATTTACCATGCCGATCTTGCGACCCTGATTTGCGAGGTTCACCCCCACGTTGCTAGGGCTCATCATGACCTTGTACTCGCCGTTTGCCACGCCCGCGCGCAGCTGATCGGGATCGCGCCAAAGCTCAAGCTTGGCATCGTATTTTTTGCCGATCTGACCCTGCATGCACGCAACGCCGATGATGAGGCTAGGCATCGCGGGCGCGCCGTAAATAGTAAAAGTCTCCTTTGCAAAAAGAGGGCTAGCAAGCCCGCTAGCCGCCAACGCGGACGTTAGTTTTAAGAAATTTCTTCTTTGCATATTCTCCTCTTTTCATTCCTGCCAAACGGCAAGATTTTGATAATCGATGTGCAATTATATCAAAAACAGGAGTGATTCGGTTTGATTAAGCTCAATAGTCGGCTTTAAATTTTAATGCGCTAAAATTTAAAACGTCCGCAGCGATAAAATTTTATGCTAAAATGGAGAAAATTTCAATCCAAGGACATAAAATGAGAAGCGACATCATCAAAAAAGGCTATACGCGCGCGCCGCACAGAAGCTTGCTAAGAGCGACGGGGCTAAAGGACGAGGATTTTGAAAAGCCCTTCATCGGCGTGGCAAACAGCTTCATCGAGATCATCCCGGGGCACTTTTTCCTCAACAAATACTCCGAAATTTTAAAAGACGAGATCCGCAAAAACGGCTGCGTGCCGTTTGAGTTTAACTGCATCGGCGTGGACGACGGCATCGCGATGGGGCATAGCGGGATGCTTTATAGCCTGCCTAGCCGCGAGCTGATCGCAAATTCGATCGAAACGGTGATGAACGCGCACGCCCTGGATGCCCTCGTTTGCATGCCAAACTGCGATAAAATCGTGCCCGGCATGGTGATGGGCGCGCTTCGCGTGAACGTGCCTACGGTCTTCGTCAGCGGCGGCCCGATGAAAAAGGGCTACACTAAAAAGGGCGAGCCTATCGACCTTGCGACTGCGTTTGAGGCGGTGGGCAAATTTGAAACCAAAGAGATCAGCGCCGAGGAGTTAAAAGAGATCGAGTGCGCCGCCTGTCCGAGCGGAGGTAGCTGCTCGGGGATGTTTACGGCAAACTCGATGAATACGCTGTGCGAAGCGATGGGTATCGCGCTAAAAGGCAACGGCACCGTGCCCGCGCTTACGCCCGAGCGCGAGGAGCTCATCAGGCAGGCGGGACGTCGCATCTGCGAGATCGCGCTAGATGAAAAATACAAAATCCGCAACATCGTGAACGAAAAATCTATCCAAAACGCCCTAGTAGTCGATATGGCGATGGGCGGCAGCAGCAACACCGTGCTGCACATCCTAGCCATCGCGCGCGAAGCGGGGGTAAATTTACAGATCGCGGGGCTCAATGAGATTAGCCGAAAGATAGCCCATATCGCCAAAATCAGCCCGAGCCTGCCAAACGTGCATATGGAGGACATCGACCGCGCGGGCGGACTAAGCGCCGTGATAAACGAAATTTCGCGCCGCGATAACGGGCTGCTAGACCTTGGTGCGCCGACGGTCACGGGCGAGAGCCTGGGCGAGCGCGTGGGCGCTAGCACCATAAAAGACGAAGAGGTCATCCATAAGGTCGAAAACGCCTACTCGCAAGTCGGCGGACTGGCGATTTTGTTTGGAAATTTAGCCGAGCAGGGCTGCGTCATCAAGA
>CAURMQ010000107.1:0-6102 GCA_963525765.1 uncultured Campylobacter sp.
CGTTTAAATTTACCGGCTCGGTCGAGCCCTGCTCGTCGCGAAGCTCAACCGCAGGCAAGTCCGTCTCGTCGCGGATACTGGCTGCGCGCTGGTATTTTTCGAGTGCACTTTGCGAGCCGTGAAATTTTATAAAATCGTTTAAATTTGATAAAACAAGCTCCTCTTCGCCCTCGTGAGTGTTTGAGATCGTAAGCACAAAGCTATTTGCGGCCGCGGCGGAATAGTCCTTCGTCGCAACGGCGATATTCGCGCTTTTCACGTTGCCCGCGACCTTTATATTTTTTGCGCCGAGCTCCCGCAGTCGCGCCGCATCAAGCTCGCTTTGCGCAAGCACCAAATCGATATTTTCAAACACCTTGCGATAATAAAACTTAAAGCGCAGATAACTCGCGTACGAGCGGTCGCTTATGCGCGCATTTAGCAGGATCACGTAGCTTCCGCGCGATTTAGCGGAACGGATCAAATTTAGCCACAGCTCAGCCTCAAAGATCACCAGCACGCGGCTGCCCGTAAGCCAAAATGGAAGCCAATTTTCAAAAGGCAGGTAGCGAGAGTTCGGCGTGAGAGAGCGCGCCGTATCAAAGCCCGTCTGCGTGGTCGTGCTAAGCGCGACGCTCTCAAATTTAGAAATTAGCGGCGCAAGAGCGTTTACCTCTCCTAGACTGCAAGCGTGAAAGTGCACCGCAGCGGGGCTAAATTTAGGGTTTTTGTATAGAAAAAATCGCGCCTTCAGGCTCGTGCGGTATTTTTTTTTAAAGCTTAGGATAAAAATAAAAGGCGCAGCTGCAAGCCACGCCAAAAACGCCAAGGCGGTGTAGATCACTCGGCTTCTTTATATAAAATTCTGCCGCAATACGGGCAGGTTACGATGTCGTCGCTTTTGATGACCGCGGAATAGGTCTTGTCGCTTATGCGCATAAAGCAGCCGTAGCAGGCCTGTTTGCGCACCGGCGAGACCGCCGTATTACCCGCCCACTTGCGGATCTTCTCGTAGAATGAGACGGTTTTTGGATTCATCGCCTGCATTAGCTTATCGCGCTTGGCGTAGATTGCGCCGCGAGCGACCTCGACCTCGCCCATCTCGGCGCTTACCTGCTCTTGTAGGCTTTTTAACTCGGTTTCAAACGCCTCTTGCTTTTCGCTCTGCTCCTTTACGAGCGCCTCCTTTGAGGCTACGATCTTTTCTAGCCTTTCGATCTCCTCGTTTGTGGCCTCGAGCTGCTCTTTTGCGATATCCTCTTCGACGCTAAGGGCTTTGATCTCCTTTTCGGTTTTTGCCGCGCCGCTTTTTTTGCCCGTGCTTTTTAGCTTGGACGAAAAGGCGCTAAACTGCGCGTTTGCTTGTAAAATTTGAGATTTTAGCTCGGCGATCTCCGCATTTAGAGTTTCGATCTGTTCCTTTGCGCCTGAAATTTCGCCGCTTTTTTTGCCCAGCTTCTCCTGTGCAGCCTCGATTTTAGGCTTAAATCCGTCCAGCTGCTTATCGAATTCGCAAAGTTCTACCAATTGGCTTAAATATTTGTTCATCTTTTTCCTTTAATAATACGTAAATGGATTTTTTTGCTCGCTTATTATAACTTCAATTTCGCTTTTTTGCAAGAAAGGTGCGAGCGCGCGCCCAAAATAGCGCTCACTTTCAAAATGATTTATATCGATCAAACTCACGCCGTTTTCTAAATTTTGAAGCGCTGCGTGATATTTTATATCGCCCGTAATGAAACAATCCACGCCCAAGCTTTGATTTAGTTCGCTTCCGCTGCCAGTGCAAAGCGCGATATTTTGGATGAAATTTTTCGTCTTCACGGCGCGCAGATGCTCGATGCCAAGCTTGCGTTTTATATCCGCACACAGAGCCTCAAAGCTCAAATCCGCGCGCATGAAAACCAAAAATTCCCGCTCGCCCGTAATTTCAAATTTTAAAATTTCGCGTGCTACGAACCCGTTTAAAACGTGCTTGTCAAAGTTCGTATGCATCGCGATGAGAGAGATGTTTTTGCGGATCATATCATAGATCAAATTTGCAGGATACAGCCGCGGATCAAGCGATTTTAGCGGACTGAAAATCAGCGGGTGGTGCACCACCAAAAGCGAGCCCGCCTCCGCTTCGCGCACCAGCTCGCTAGTAACGTCGAGGCTTAGATAGATTTTTGAAATTTCATCATCCAAGTTTCCAAGCATTAGCCCGCTATTATCCCACGCCTCCGCGTCGCAAAAAGGCGCGGCGGCATTTAAAATTTCATAAATTTCGCCCGTTTTCATAAATTTTACTTTGCGCTTTTATCTGTTTTATTTGCGGAATTTTGCTTGCCGTGGGCGTTTTTTAAATTTGCGCTCGCGGAGGAAGAGGGCGCCGCGCCGCCGTCTTTACCGCTTTTTTTATCGCCGTACGCTGCGGCGTCCAGCTCGGCGACATATTTTTGCGGATCTGCATAGCAAAGCGCGCAGTTTTTGGCAAGATCGCGGATCTTTAAAATATAATCCTGCCTCTGCGTGACCGAGATCGCGCCGCGCGCATCAAGGACGTTGAACGTGTGCGCCGCGAGCATGCAGTAATCATATGCGGGAAGCGCCAGGCCGTGCTTTAGGATATTTTTGCACTCACCGAAGCAGTTTTCAAACTGATTAAAAAGCATCGCGGTGTCTGCAAGCTCGAAGTTGTATTTGCTAAACTCAAACTCGCCCCTTTTATGCACGTCGCCGTAGGTCACGAGCCCCGCCTTGTCGTCCCAGACGATGTCGTAAACGTCGTCTTTGTTTTGCAGATACATCGCCAAGCGCTCAAGTCCGTAGGTGATCTCGCCGCTAATTAGCTCGCACGTGATGCCGCCTACCTGCTGAAAATAGGTAAACTGCGTCACCTCCATGCCGTCTAGCCAAACCTCCCAGCCAAGCCCCCAGGCCCCTAGCGTCGGGCTCTCCCAGTTATCTTCTACGAAGCGGATATCGTGGCTTTTAAGATCTAGCCCCAACTTCTCTAGGCTTTTTAGATAGAGCTCTTGGATATTATCCGGGCTCGGCTTTAAGATCACCTGAAACTGATAATACGCGCCGAGGCGGTTTGGGTTTTCGCCGTAGCGCCCATCTGTTGGACGACGCGAAGGTGCGACGTATGCAGCGCGCCAAGGTTTGCTTCCTAGGCTGCTCAAAAAGGTAGCCTGATGATAGGTGCCTGCACCTGCGGGCATATCGTAGGGCTGAACGAGCAAGCAACCCTGCTCGTGCCAGTAGTTTTGAAGCGTCAAAATAATCTGTGAAAACGTCATTTTTATCCTTTTATCGATATGTAAATTTAAATTTATCTTCTAAAGCGCCTTTCAAAGCCCGCCTCAAAGGCTCTTTGCAGCTTCGAGCTTTTAAAAAATTTCCAAATTTCAGCCCAGTATTCGCCAGCTCTCGTAGGCTCGTTCGCAAAATTAAAAACCGCGTAATCGCCCGCTTCGATACGTAATTTATCGCAGGTTTCATCGCGCTCATTTTTGCAGCACTGATTTGCGGATTCGCAAGCTTCGTCGTGGCTTTCTTTATGGTGCTGTTCCTTCGAGCAAGTGCCTATTAGCACGGAGTATTCGCCATGCGCGCCGTTTTCGTAGTCGTAATATGCGGCGTAAATTTCGTTTTCTCGGCGCTGCTTCTGCTAGCGTTAAATTTTAAAAACTCGCCCCACAAATTTGCGATCACCCCTCGCCCGCTCATCTCATCTGCGTTATTCGTGCGAGTCTTTAAGCCGCAAATTTCAAAGCCTTCGCGCAATTTTAAAATTTTCATAGATTAATCTTCAAGCAGCACTTCGATCTGCTCGGAGTCCTTTTTCAGCGTCTCCGCTTTTGCCGCGCGATCCGCCTTTAGCTTCGAGCTTAGAACCTCGTCGCTTAAAGCTAAAATTTGCACCGCCAGATACGCTGCGTTTTTTGCGCCCGCCTTGCCGATCGCAAGCGTCGCGACGGGGATGCCCGCAGGCATCTGCACGGTCGAATACAGCGCATCTACACCGCCAAGCGCGCTGCCACCGAGCGGGACGCCCAGCACCGGCTTGGTCGTATTCGCAGCGACCGCGCCCGCAAGATGCGCCGCCATGCCCGCCGCACAGATGAAAACCTGTGCGCCCTTTTTCTCGGCGTCCGCGACGTATTTAGCCGTGCGGGCGGGGCTTCTGTGCGCCGAAGATACGATCATCTCGTACGGCGCGCCGAATTCGTTTAAAATTTTAGCCGCCTCGTAAACGACCTCGTAATCGCTCTTTGAGCCCATTATTATAGAAACAAATTTCATTCTATCTCCTTTCTTAAAAAGCAAAACTCCGCGAGCTTCGCAGGCAGCTTAATCTCATTTAGATTGCCGCTGTGAATCTCGCTAAATTCCTTACCGCTGCGGCTTTGCAGCCTCTTAAATTTTAAATATGGCTTGCCGTCAAGCTCAAAAATTTCGCCGATTTCATTATCGCAAGCGCAAATTTTAAAGCCGCGCGGAGCAAAAATTTCATACGAAACGCCTGGCAAAATTTTATCCTTGACGCTTATAAACTCGCCATCCTGCGAGATCGCGCAGACCTGATGCGTGCCAAGCTCGATGCTGCGGTCTAAATTTTGCGTATCCTCTCGCTCATACGGGCGCTTTATCAAATATCCGTCGCTAAAACCGCGGTTTTTAAGCGTCGCAATCTCGCGCTCGTAAACGCCGGCCTCAAATTTATCGCTCGCGGCATCGTCGATCGCCGCGCGATAAGCATTTGTAGCGCATGCGACGTAGTATTCGCTCTTGGTGCGCCCTTCGATTTTGAAGCTGTCGATCGCGCCCGTTTGCATAATCTTTTGCACATGCGAAATGAGGCTAAGATCCTTCGCGTTCATTACGAAAGTGCCCTCCCCTTCGCGCTCTTGCAAGCGGAAAAGCGCGCTGGTTTCGGGATTTTTCGCATAAAGCTCGTAGTTAAATCTACAGTCGTTCGCGCAGCTTCCGCGGTTGCTGAAGCGGCCGCTTTGCACCGCGCTAACAAGACAGCGCCCGCTGTATGCGAAACACATCGAGCCGTGTACGAAAATTTCAATCTCGAGGCTCGGAATTTTATCTTTAATCTCCACGGCGTCTTTGAGCGTCATCTCCCGCGCTGCGACGATGCGGACGGCGCCTAGATCCGCCCAAACCTGCGCATCCAGATAATTTAGCACGTTAGCTTGGGTAGATACGTGGATCGGGATTTGCGGCGCTACGGCTCGCGCGAGGCTCGCGACGCCTGGGGTGGCGATTAAAATTCCATCCACGCGCAGATCGCGAAGAAATTCCAAATGCCTTTCGATGTTTCCTAGCTGGCCGTTGGTCGCAAAGCCGTTTACGGTCGCGTAGAGCTTCTTGCCGCGCTCGTGCGCGTACGCGACGCCCTGCGCGAAGCTTTCCTTGCTAAATTCCTTCGCGCTTCGCTGGCGCAGCGAAAATGAGCCGGTGCTTGCATACACGGCGTCCGCACCGTAAGCCAGGGCGATTTTTAGTTTCGTTAAATTCCCAGCAGGAGCTAAGAGTTCGGGTCTTTTCAAATACATTCCTAGTGATTTTTTAAGCGCGATTTTACTACAATTTAGCCAAAATTTTATTTAAGGAGCAGTTGATGCGAGCCGATCTACACAACCACACCTATCTTTGCAACCACGCTAACGGCGAGCCGCGGCAGTATTTGGAAGCGGCGATCGCGCGAGGCATAGAAATTTTCGGCTTTGCAGATCACGCGCCGATGAACTTCGATCAAAAATACCGAATGAGCTTCGAGCAGATGGAGCTTTACGAGCGGATGATTAGTGATCTGCGGGATGAGTTTGGCGGGCGGATTGATGTGCGGCTGGGATACGAGGTAGATTTTATGACGAAAAAAGAGCTAATGGATGAGCGAATTTTCGCGCGCGAGGTTGATTATCTCATCGGTTCGGTGCATTTTTTAAACAACTGGGGCTTTGATAACGAGGAATTTTTAGATCAGTGGAGCCGGCGCGAGATAGACGACGTTTATCGCGAATACTTTGCGCTGATCTGCGCGCTATGTAGAAGCGGTAAATTCGACATTTTAGGGCACATGGATCTGATTAAAATTTTTAAATTTACTCCAAAAAAAGATAT
>CAURMQ010000108.1:0-6098 GCA_963525765.1 uncultured Campylobacter sp.
GTGACGCCCGCGTTATTTACGAGATAGCTTAGCTCGCCGTCGCTTTGCGCGATCAGGGCAATCGCCTCGCTAAATTCCGCCTCGTTCGTCGCGTCAAATTTTATCACGGCGCCCTCTCCGCCGTTTGCGCGGATCTCCTCTAGCAGCGCATCGGCAGGCTCAGGGCTTGAGCGATAATTGATCCACACCTTAAGCCCGTAGCCTGCCAAAGTCCTTGCGATCTGCGCGCCGATACCGCGGCTCGCGCCGGTAATTAAAACGTTTTTTCCACTAAATTTCATACTTGTCCTTTTGTTAAAATTTTAATATCTAGCGTAAATTTATCCAAATTTACCTAAATCTTAGCCGTTTAAATCTGCTCGCAGCCCACGCTGTCGAAATTTCAAAATAGCGCTTCGTCCATCTCCGCGGGCTTCGGTAGCCCCATTAACTTTAGCACGGTCGCTGCGACGTTGCTAAGCCCAAGTCCACTTTTTAGCTCGCGAACGCCCTCGCCCGCGACGAAACAAAATACGTCAAAGGTCGTGTGGTTGGTTAAAATTTCGCCGTCCGCGTCTCGCATCGCCTCGCAGTTGCCGTGGTCGCTGATCTGGACGTAGGCGTAATCATGCGCCTTCGCCGCGTTTAAAATTTTACCGATGCACTCATCCACCGCTTCGACCGCCTTTACCGCGGCGTCATAGTTGCCAGTATGGCCGACCATATCGCCGTTTGCGAAATTTACGACGATGAAATCGATCCCCGCTTCGATGCCGCGGATCACCGCGTCGCATACCGCAGGTGCGCTCATCTGCGGCTGCTCATCGTAGGTTTTTACTTTCGGGCTTGGGATCAGCACGCGAGTTTCGTTCGGAAGCGGCTCTTCGACGCCGCCGTTAAAGAAAAACGTCACGTGCGCGTATTTTTCGGTCTCGGCGGTGTGAAGCTGCGCAAGACCGGCTTCCGCGATCACTTCGCAAAGCGTGTTTTTAAGCACGGGCTTCTCGAAAAGCAGAGGAAATTTAAAGCTCGCGTCGTATTCGCTCATCGTGATTAAATTTTGCACGACGAACTTTCGCTCAAATTCGCTAAAGCTCTCATCGCCCAAAGCCGCGCAAAGCTCCCTAGCGCGATCGTTTCTAAAATTTATAAAAATCACTCCGTCATCCGCGCCGATACCGCTAAAGCCGTTAAAGCTCGCAGGCTCGATAAACTCGTCGCTCACGCCGCGCTCGTAGCTTTGCAGCACATACTCGCTAGGCGAAATTTTAAGCGACGCCGCTTCGCCCATAAGCACGTCGTAAGCGCGCTTTACGCGATCAAAGCGCTTGTCGCGATCCATCGCGTAAAAGCGCCCGCACACGCTACCGACTTTAAATTTAGCCTGTAGATGCTTTAAAAATTCCGCCCCGCTGCTCGGTGAAACGTCGCGCCCGTCGGTGATAGCGTGCGCCCAGGTCTCGCAACCCGCATTCTGCGCTATCTCGCAGATCGCGTCGAAATGGCGCAGGTGCGAATGTACGCCGCCGTCGCTGTAAAGCCCTATGACGTGTAGCCTGCGGCACTTTGAAAGCAGGCTTTGTAGCGCTTCGTTTTTCTCAAGCGAGCCCTCATCGATCGCGCGATCGATTTTGACTAGGTTTTGATACAGAATTCTACCGCTTCCGATCGTCATATGCCCTACTTCGCTGTTTCCCATCTGCCCTTGCGGCAAGCCCACGGCAAGCCCTGAGGTGCGCAGCAGCGTATTGGGCACGTTTTTAAAAAGATAATCATAGGCGGGCTTTTTAGCATTTGCGAACGCGTTAAATTTATCGCTCGCGTTAAAGCCGATGCCGTCGGTGATAAGCAAAATCGTCTTTTGCCCCATTTTAACTCCTAAATTTCGTCTAAATTTCGCCGCACAGGTCTTTTAATGCGAATCTGCGGCGCTGTTTTTACGATCGACATTATACTTTCTTTTAGCAAATGCGACAAAATTTCATCCGCCCTAAAAGCTAAATTTTACCTCTTTTATACTAAAATGCGCGTTTTCATATAAAATTTCATAAAATTTAAAAGGCAAACTTTGTTTTATTATCTCTATCATCTTACGAATATAAATTTTTTCCAATACATCACCGCGCGCGCAGGCCTTGCGTTTTTTATTGCTTTTTGTTTTTCGGTCTGGGCTATGCCGCGGTTTATCCGCTGGGCGCAGGCTAGACACGCCGCGCAGCCCATCTACGAGCTCGCGCCGCAAAACCATCAGAAAAAGAGCAAAACCCCCACGATGGGCGGGCTCGTTTTCGTTACCGCCGCAGTGCTCGCAAGCCTGCTGTGCGCCAAGCTAAACAACGTCTTCGTGCTATGCGGGCTGCTTTGCTTGGTAGGTTTCGGTTACATAGGTTTTAAGGATGATATCTCTAAAATTTTAGGTCGCCAAAACCACGCAGGCCTTAGCGCGCGGGCTAAATTTGCACTGCAAAATTTCTTGGCGTTTTTGATCGGAGCTACGCTTTATGCTTTTAGCGATCTGGGCGGGGAATTTTTCGTGCCGTTTTTCAAATACCCTCTGCTAAATTTATGGATCTTCGCGCCGCTGTTTTGGACGATCGTGATAAGCGCTAGCTCAAATGCGGTAAATTTAACCGACGGGCTAGACGGGCTGGCAACCATTCCGTCGGTGTTTTCGCTCTGCAGCTTGGGCGTATTTGCCTATCTTTGCGGACATGCGATCTACTCGCAATATCTCTTGCTACCGCGCGTCGCGGGCGCGGGCGAGGTCTGCATCATCGTCTCGGCGCTGATCGGCGCGCTGCTTGGGTTTTTGTGGTTCAACTGCTACCCCGCCGAAGTCTTTATGGGCGATAGCGGCAGCCTCAGCGTGGGCGCATTTTTAGGATACTGCGCAGTCATCACGAAGAATGAAATTTTACTCATAATGATCGGCTTCGTCTTCGTCATAGAAACGCTCAGCGTGATCTTGCAGGTGGGCAGCTTTAAAATTTTCAAACGCAGAATTTTCCTGATGGCGCCGATACACCACCATTTCGAGCTTAAAGGCTGGGTCGAGAACAAAATCATCATCCGCTTTTGGATCATCGCGCTGATCGCAAATATCATAGCGCTGACATCGCTGAAATTGAGATAAAATGCGAGCGCAAATTGAACCCGACTTCGAAACGGCGCGCGAAAGATACGGTGAGATGGCTGAGCTTGGCGCCAATGAGATAACTCAAATTTTATGGGGCGAAGGGGGAGAAAAATGAAAAAATCGCTATTTGGCTACGGGCTTACGACCAGAGCGATCGCCGAACACTGCCAAAAAGGCGGCTGCTGGGAGATCTACGACGATAAATTTGAAATTTCTTCGGGCGCGCCGAAGCTGGATGAGTTCGGCAACGCGCTTTTAAACCCGAGCGAGTTCGATCCCGCCGCAAGCGAGCTTGAAATCCCGAGCCCAGGCTTTCCGCCGCATCACGAGCTGGTGCGAAAGGCACGGAATTTAATCAGCGAATACGATTATTTTGACGATTACAAAGGTCTTAAAATTTGGATCAGCGGCACGAACGGCAAGACGACGACGACGAAGATGATGCAGCATCTGCTCGAGCGATACGGCTCGCAAATGGGCGGCAACGTGGGCGTTCCGCTTGCAAAGCTTGATAAAAGCGCCAAAATTTGGGTGCTGGAGACGAGCTCGTTTACGCTGCACTACACCAAGCATGCGCGCCCCGACATCTACGTGCTGCTTGCGATCACGCCCGATCATCTCAGCTGGCACGGCGATTTTGCGGAGTATGAGCGCGCCAAACTCTCGCCGCTGCTAGCGATGCGCGAAGGCTCCATAGCGCTGATCCCGCGCACCTACGAAAGCTCAGCCGCCGCGCAAAACAGCCTAGCTCGCGTGATCTGCTACGAAGACGAAGCGGATCTAGCGCAAAAATTCGGCATCGATCTGGGCGAAATAAAATTCCGCACGCCCTTTTTGATCGACGCGCTTTTGGCGCTGTGCGTGGAGAAAATTTTATTCGACAGATGCGACGCCATGCGGCTAAACGACTTCGTGATCGAAGGCAATAAGCTAGAGGAGTTTACCGACGCGCGCGGCAGGGTCTGGGTCAATGACACGAAGGCCACCAACATCGATGCGTGCGCGCAGGCGCTGAAGCGATACGCGGGGCGCAAAATACATCTGATCCTTGGCGGCGACGATAAAGGCGTGGATCTGCACCCGCTTTTTGCGGAGTTTAAAAAATACGATCTGCAAATTTACGCAATCGGCTCAAATACCGATAAAATCGTGCGTTTGTGCGACGAATACAAACTTCCTTGCGTGCGCTGCGAAATTTTACAAACGGCGGTGAGCGAAATTTCGAAGCGGTACCGAGGCGCGGATTTTGAAAAAAGCGACGCAGGCGAATTGAAAGTACAAAATTTAAGCGCGAATAGCAGGTGTGGCGGCGACAGCAAGGCAAAAGAAAGCGCAAAGATCGGCGAAAATACACTGCAAAAAGGCGATGACGGCGGCTCATCTGCCGCAAGCGACGACGCCTCTTCGCCGAAACGCCGTACAAACGACGGTGAAACTCGGAATTCGCAGAATTCTAAAAATTTCGAAAATTTTAAAAATTCCATACATTCTGCGAGCGAAATAGCGCTGTTAAGCCCTGCATGTGCCAGTTTGGATCAATTTAAAAGCTACGCCGAACGCGGCGACCTATTTAAAAAACAAGTCGCACAACTCGGATAGATAAGCATATCAAGTTTAGATGGATCAGGTCGAGCCTTTATTAATACAATTTGCAATCGTATTTTAAAATTTCAACGCTTCTGCTGCGCAGATATCTAAATAAATTCAATCCCGAAGTAAACATCCCTATGTCACACTATTAGCTCGAGCACAATGTTTATAAAGATGCTTCGTCAAGTCAAAATTAAAATTTTGGTGCCAAATTTAACTAATCGCAGTCTGTTGTCCGTTATTGCATGTAAATTTTAAAGCAATGCTATTTTCTAGTGCGAATTTATCTACTTTGCATAGTCTAAAACCAAGTATACAATTTGCGGAATTGGCTAAATAATATAATTTTTATATCACTTTGCCTTTTAATTGTTAAGATCGATAGGCCGTTTTAATTATTGCAAATTACTGCATAAGCAATATTTTTATCACTAAAATTTAGAAAATTCCAACTGAGTAAATTTGGCTATTTTGGAGCGCAACGTGCAAAAATCTAGCAAGAATCGAGAATTTTAACCGAGATTTAAGTATTGCATGGCTAAAATTACTTTTCTTTTTCAGTGGTTGGATAGCTCAGTCGGTAGAGCAGCAGACTGAAAATCTGCGTGTCGGCAGTTCGATTCTGCCTCTAACCACCACTTAATCTATTTTATCTTTTAATCGCTCTTTTTGTTTCTCTTTGTTGTTATGATGGTGCTTGCCTTAAATTCTGGTTATTTTTATGTTAATTCTGAGTATAATCGTTCTAAAAAATAGTCTTAATTAAGCGTTAAAGGCGAACGCGTAAAACTCATGGAATACAGGCAGAGACTGCAAAGTGAAATTTATGCAGTGCATGCAGCAAACTGCGCAGAATAATAAAATTTGTACTACATTCGTTTGCTCGCGCGAACTTGTTTAAATTTTACCCCCGAAGTAACCTATAAATTTAAAGCCAAATAAATCAAACACGAAATAAGATGAAGGCAAAGCCGAGAAAAAAGTACAAAAGTTAAAATTTCAAAGTCTGCAAAATTTATAATAAAAAAAGAGATAGAAAAAAATAAGAGCTATAAAATTTGTAAATTTACAATAGCAATGATTAGAAAAGAATACAACTATATAAAACTATAAAGTTCATAAAACCTTATAAAAGGAGAAGTCCACCTTACACTCCTCTCTCTTCTTTTACCTCTTGATTATTACTCTTTCTTACCCTTCTTGCCCCTCTTACCTTTAGCCTTAGATGGTCCCTCTTCTTTAGCTTCGTCTTTCATCTTAGCCGTAGAGTTTTTTACTTTACCGTCATCATTCATAGCTTTATCCATGCTATCATCCATTTTCTCTTGCATCTTTTCCGATTTGGCATTTGCTTTAGCTTTAGAGGATTTGACGGTATCTTTTGCCTTTTTAT
>CAURMQ010000109.1:0-6086 GCA_963525765.1 uncultured Campylobacter sp.
GCGGCGTCTTTATCGAAGCGAAGCACGATCTTAAGCCACGCCGAGTCCCTGCCCGCGCCGTAAAACGCGCCGATCGCTCGAACTTTAAATTTAGCGTCTATGAACTCTATCAGGCCCCTGACGTTTTCACTATTTTTGACTTTGCCCTCTATGATCTCTTTGCAGTGCCTGCTCTGATACGGGCTTAGATCGCAAAACATCGCGTGCCTTTAAATTTAAAGCTAAATTTACTCTGCGCTATAAGCCTGCAGCATATCGAAGGTCGGAGCGAAAAAGAGCGCGCCCGTCTTTGCCGTGCTGAAGTCAAGCAGCCGGTCGTAGTTGCCTCGCGGGCGGCCGATAAACATGCTCTCAAGCATCAGCTCCAGCGTGCTAAAGGTGCTTGCGTAGGCGATGAAGTAGGTTCCCGTCTCGCCGTCTTGCATAAACGGCATATTGCCGCGCACGACCTTTTTGTCGTCGCCGACGTTGGCGGCGGCGGAATGTGAGTTGCTAGGCTTTAGCTCCTCGCTCATTTCGATATCGTTTTGTTTGCTGCGCCCGATGACGCGCTCCTGCTCGGCGACGCCCGCGGCGTTCCACGCGCCCATATCGTGGATATATTTTTGCGTAAAAAGATAGCTGCCGCCCTTGTACGCCGCATCTTCGTCGCCTACCTTGGCAAAAAAGTCGCGATCTGCGCCTTGCGGATTTTCGGTGCCGTCCACAAAGCCGATGATAGCGCGTCCGTCGTAGTATTTAAAGCCGCAGATCTCCTCCTCGCACGTCGCGACATCCTTTAGCGCGGCTCTGATCTCGCTTGCCATATCGTAGCAAACGGCTTGATTCGCCGCTCTAATGTGGATATGGATATCGCCTCCGGTAGCGGGCGCGATGTGTTTGTCCCCTCTAATCTCTTCGAAATTTTTTAGCTCCTTCGGCAAAGGCTTCGGCAAGCCGAGCATTTTCCATGCCTCAAAGCCCACGCCCAGCACGCAGCTTGTTTCGCTAGCCGCACCGAATCTCGTAACGGCGGTTTTGTTTAAATTTATCACCAGAGCGCAAAGACCCTCGAAAGCCTTTTTGCAGGCGGTCTCGCCCGCACCAAAGCGCCAGATCATAAATACGGTGTTTTTGCCGGGTGCGTCGGTTACGTTTTGGGATTTGGCATGCGCACAGGCGCAACTTTTTTCTTTACTCATCTTCTCTCCTTCAAAGTGAAATTTAAAAGGAATTTTAGCGCAATATCGGTAAATGGCGGGCGCAGAGATAGAATTTAGGTGGCTTTGGGTTTGATTTTCGGCGGAGGGAATTTTGTCTTTGACCGTGGGATTTACGGCGAGAGTGGAATTTTGGCTTTAAATTTATAAAATTTGCGCCGAGTTGAAAAGCAAAATTTTAGAGTTTTGCGGGGATGAAATTTTAAGATAATGGCAGATGGGAAGGGATTCGAACCCTCGAAAGCTTGCACTTTACACGCGTTCCAGGCGTGCTCCTTCAACCGCTCGGACACCCATCTAAATTAAAAGTCGCGATTATAGCGAAAATCTAAAATTTTGCCAAATTCCATTTCGGCGCGCAACCCGTTTTGTCTTTAAATTTAAAATGAGGCGCTTAGAATTTCGCCGCAGCGTTTGGAATTCTATCACAATGCTTGGAATTTTTCTGTAGCGATTAGAATTCCGCCGTGCTGCTTGGAAATTTTACCGCAGCGCTTGGAATTCTGCTGCGCCACGAAGCAGGCCGCTTTGCGCTTTCTAGCCGAGTGCGATTTTACCTTGCTATGGATATTTTAAAATTTAGATTATCTTTGAAATTTGGATTTGCCGCCCGCCGCGGGGCTAAATTTAAAAAGCGCAAGCAGATTTTACTTTCATATAGTTCGCTTGCGCAGTAAAAGCCGAGCTGCACTTTAAATTTACGGGTATTTTAAAATTTTGTGCTGCCCGTAAATTTAAAGCTAATTAAAAATTCTATCCTTCGGGAAGGCGGACATATCGGGCTGTACGTCCTGCTCGGCGCCTAAAAGCGCCTTGATTTCGCTATCTTCGATGCTAAAGCCGCCGCCGAGCGCCTTGTATGCATTCACCGTCGCGTTTAGCACGTCAAGATCGGTCTGCACTTTGTTTAGCTGCGCGCTAAGCAGGTTTCGCTGTGAATCCAAAAACTCCAGATGATCGCTGTAGCCCGCCTGATACCTGCTTGAGGCGTTTGAATAAATTTTGCTCTGCGAAGCGACGAGATCGGCTAGGCTTGCCTGTCTTAGTTTGGCGTTTTGCACGCCTACAAGCGCGTCACGAACGTCGCCGAAAGCGGTTTTAAGCGCTTTGTCGTATGCGATGAAGCTCGCGTTTTGCTCTAAATTTGCAAGCTCTACGCGCCTTTTCTGGCGGCCAAAATCAAGTAGCGGCCCTACGAGCGAGCCGCCGATGCTCCATGTGCTCGCACTTGCGGTAAATAGCCTGTCAAACTCGCCGCTTGCGTATCCTGCCGAGCCCGTAAGCGAGAAGGTAGGGAAGTAGCCTGCCTTGGCGACGCCCACTAAGAAGTTGCTCGAGCGCAGATTTTCGAGCGAGCTTGCGACGTCCGGGCGGTGCAGGATCACGTCGCTTGGAATTCCGCTTGGGATCTGCGGAGCGCTAGGCATTTTCGCGGCGGTCTGCGGCGCGCCGCGTAAAATTTCATCGTAGCTCTTGCCCGTTAGGATATTTAGCGAGGTCTGCGCTGCGGAGAGCTGATTTTGCACGCTTATGAGGCTTGCCTCGGCGCTTTGGACCGCGGCTTTGGCCTGATAAAATACGATCTCGCTAACTGCGCCTGCATCGAGCTGCTTTTTGCGGTAGTTTTGCGTATCTTGATAGCTTTTTAGGCTGTCTTTTAAAATTTTCTCCTGCTGCTTTAACGCTAGTAGCGTAAAATAGGTCGTTGCAACCGTGCTAGTAATCGTATTTTTGGCGGTTTCGTAGTCGTATTTCGTCGCATTAAATTTCGATCGCGCCGAATCTACGCTGTTGCGCACGCGCCCCCAAAAATCGATCTCGTAGCTTAGCACAGCGCCGATCTGATACGAGCCATGGGAGTTGCGATCAGGCTGGTTGCCGAAATTATTTTGACGCACCGCGCTGCCGCTTAAATTTACGTTCGGCAGATATTCAAGCTTGTTCAGCCCTAAATTTACCCGTGCGTACTCGACGTTATTCAGCGCGGTTTGCAGGTCGGAATTCTGCTCCAGCGCGCTTTGGATCAGGGCGTTTAGCTGCGGATCATTAAAGCTTTTCCACCACTGCGTACTAACGTTCGTGCTCGCGTAATCCGCCTTAAAGCCGGTCTGCTTTTGCGGCGTAACGGGCTTGAAGTTGCAACCGCAGAGTAAAATTCCAAGCGTCAAGGCGCTTAAAAGAGCATTATTTATTTTCATCGTTCACCTCGTTAGTTTGGACTTTTTTACCGCGTCTATCAAGCCAAGCGTTGAAGCTTTCGAGCAGGTAGAAAAACAGCGGCACGAAAAAGATCGCGATCGTAGATGCCGCGAGCATTCCGCCTACTACGCCGGTTCCCAGCGCGTGGCGGCTAGCAGCGCCAGCGCCGGTGGCGATAACCATCGGAAGCACGCCAAGACCGAACGCAAGGCTCGTCATCACGATAGGGCGGAACCTCATCTTGGCGGCTTCTATGGCGGCATCGGCGATAGAGCGATGATTATTTAGGTGCTCGTTCATCGCAAATTCCACGATCAAAATCGCGTTTTTCGCCGCCAGACCGATTAGAAGCAAAAGTCCGATCTGAAAATATATGTCGTTATTCAGCCCGCGGAAATACGTAAATACGAGCGCGCCGAATACCGAAAATGGCACGGCGGTAAGCACGGCAAGCGGCATGAGCCACCTTTCGTATTGAGCCGCCAGGATCAAAAACACGAAGATCATTCCAAATACGAATGCCTGTGCGCCCTTGCCCGTCTCGCTGACCTCTTGATACGCGGAACCTGCCCAGCCGATCGAATATCCGCTAGGAAGCTCCTCTTTTATGACCTCTTGGATCGCTGCGATCGCCTGACCCGAGGTGTAGCCCGTGTTTGGCTCACCCATAATCTGCGCTGCCGGGAAGGCGTTAAATCTATTAACGGAATCAGGACCCAGCGAGCGCTCAAGCCTTACTAAAGAATTTAACGCGATCAGATCGCCGCTGCCGCTGCGGACGTAGAGCGATTTTAGATCGTTAGGATCGTCTCTGTAGTCTTGCGTAGCGCGGATATATACCTTAAACGTGCGGCCCAAGAGGTTAAAGTCGTTGATGTAATACTGCCCGATGGTGGAATTTAGTACGGTGAAAATGTCGGCTATCTTAACGCCTAGCATCTTTATCTTCTCTTTATCGAGATAGAGCTTATACTGCGGGAAATCGGTATCCAGCGTCGTTCGCACGAGCTTTAAAGCAGGGTGTTGATTAGCCTTGGCGGTTACGCGATCCATATCGGCGCGAATTTCATCGTAGCTCTTGCCCGTCGTGCTTTGCGCGTAGAGCTCAAATCCGCCCGTAAGCGAAAGACCCATAATAGGCGGCGGCGTGACGACGTAGGTCATCGAGTTGCGATCCGCGCCGTAGAGCTGCCCGTTTAGCGCGGCGGCTAAGGCGAAGTTGGAATTTTCATCACCCGGGCGATCTTTCCAGTCTTTTAGCTTCATAAAAAAAGCTCCCGCATTTTCTCTAAGCGCTCCGGCTAGCATATCGTATCCCGTGATTTGGGTTATATCTTTTACGTTTGGATACTTTTTAGCGATGCTTGCGATGAAATCCTGATCTGCTTCCGTCCTGGGTAGAGTAGATGCCGAGGGAAGCGTAGTCATCGCCATAATCGAGCCTTTGTCCTCGTTAGGCACCAGGCCGCTAGGAGTGAGCACAAGAAGCTTCACCATTGCATAGATGATGATGCCCACAAAAACGAGGCTGATTAGTACGTGGCGAAGAACCATGCCGACGCCTGCGGCGTAAATTTTAGTCGAGACGTTAAAAAGATTATTAAACCATCTTACGAAGAAAAACGGCTCGGACTCCTTTTTTTGCAAGATTAGAGCGCAAAGTGCGGGTGTTAGTGTAAGGGCTACGAAGCCTGAAAAACATACCGAGGCTACGAGCGTTAATGCAAATTGCCTCTGCATAACCCCAGTAAAGCCCTCCATAAACGCAACCGGCACGAAAACCGCTGAAAGCACGAGCACGATAGAGATGACGGGCGCTACGATCTCGCCCATCGCCTTCGTGGTGGCCTCTTTGACGCTAAGATCCGGCTCTTCGTGTAAAATTCTCTCTACGTTTTCGATCACGATAATGGCGTCGTCCACGACGATGCCGATAGCTAAAATAAGCGCAAAAAGAGTGATTAAATTTATAGAAAATCCGAAGGCGTAAATTCCGATAAACGCGCCGCAGATCGACACCGGAGCGGCAAGCGTCGGAATGATCGTCGCTCTAAGATTGCCTAAGAACATATACATAACGATGATGACGAGAATTAACGCTTCAATGAAAGTATGAATGACCTCTTCGATCGAGACCTTTACGAAGCTAGTCGTATCGTAGGCGACGTCGTAGGTCAGCTCGCCTGGGAAATTTGGTTTAAGCTCGTCTATGCGCTTATTTACCGCTTCAACTACGGCTAGGGCGTTGGCGCCACTTTGCATAAAGATAAGCACAGGCACCATCTCTTTACCGTTAAATTTCGCCGAGATATTGTAGCTTGCGCCGCCAAGTTTGACCTCGGCGACATCTTTTACGCGCAAGAAATTCCCATCTTTTTGCGCGCGTATGATGATATTTTCAAACTCTTCGACGGTTTTTAAACGACCCTCAGGCTTGATCGCATATACGTAGGGATTGCCTAAGTTCATTGGCTGCTCGCCCATCTTACCCGCTGCGTATTGGCTGTTTTGCTCACTTATTGCGGCGATTATCTCGGCGGTCGTAACGTTAAATTTCTTAAGCAGTTCGGGCTTTACCCAGATCCTCATCGCATAGTCTTTCGTACCCAGCGCTTGAGCTTCGCCGACGCCCGGCACGCGCTTTAGCTCATCTACGACGTTGATAGCTACGTAGTTTTGCATCTCTAC
>CAURMQ010000110.1:0-6072 GCA_963525765.1 uncultured Campylobacter sp.
GATAGCGTGCTAAGCGGCACGATCGTGGAGGAGGGCAGGATCCGTATCTGGGCGGAAAACGTCGGCGAAAATACCTCCACGCAGCGTATCAAGCACTACATCACGGCATCACTGAATGAGCGCTCCAGCATCGGCATGCATACGACCCACCTAGCCGACAAGCTCGTGCCGGTGACCTTCGGGCTTGCGGGCGTGTCCTATCTGATAAATCGAAATTTTATGACCGTAGCTTCGGTGCTGCAGGCGGATTACTCGTGCGCGCTTAAGCTGCCTACGCCGGTTGCTTTTAAATCAAGCATCTCAAAGGCGGGCAAGAACGGGATTTTGATCAAAGGTGCCAAGGCTCTTGAGTCGCTTGCGAGCGCCGATACCTTCGTATTTGATAAGACTGGCACGCTTACGTACGGCAACCTAGAGGTTGCCGAGATCATATCGTTTGACGAGCGCTTCAGTAAAAACGATATTTTAAATTTAACCGCAAGCGCCGAGGAGCATTACTTTCACCCCGTAGCCGAGGCGATCGTGGACGCGGCTAAAAAGCACGGCTTTATCCACAAACACCACGACGAGGTGGAGTTCGTAGTCGCCCACGGCGTTAAGACCAGCATCGAGGGCAAAAAGCTCATCATCGGCTCGCGCCACTTTCTCGAAGACGACGAGATGATCTCATTTGCGGCGCATGAAGAGACCATCGATCTTGCGATGCAAAAGGGGCTCGCGCTGCTTTACATCGCATTTGACGGCAGACTTTTGGGCGTCATCGGGCTTAGAGACGAGGTGCGCGCAAACGCCCGCACCGTCATCGCTAGGCTCCGCGAGCTTGGCGTAGGGCAGATCGTCATGCTAAGCGGCGACGTGAAATCAAAAGCCCGCGCCGTAGCCAAAAAGCTCGGCGTAGATCGCTATTACGGCGAGCTACTGCCGACGCAAAAGACCGAAATTTTAGAGCAGTTAAAAGCTGAGGGGCGGAAGGTGGTCTTCGTGGGCGACGGCATAAACGATGCGCCGAGCCTGATGAAGGCGGACATCGGCATCAGCATGCTAAACGGCGCAGAGATCGCCAAGGCTTCCGCGCAGATCGGGCTTTTGAAAAATGACATAGAGGGCGTCGCGCAGGTAAAGGCGCTGGCTAACGACACGCTGCGGCTCGTAAATCGAAATTTCAACGCCACCGTGGGGATAAATTCGATCATTTTATTTTTGGCTACGTTCGGCGTGTTAAGTCCCGTGGCTACGGCATTGCTACACAACGGCACGACGATAGGACTACTACTAAATTCCATCAAAGGGGTAAAATTTGAAGATTGAAGATAAAATTTTGGATCTAAACTTTCAGCGCAAAGTGGCTAAAACGGCGCTTGGAGTGAGTATGGGCATCACGGCTCTAACCACGCTGAATATGAACTCGCGCATGTCGCAGCTGCATAAAGTTTCGGGTGCAGTGATGCTGGCAAGTGCGATCTGGCACGCTAGCCTTTACGGCTCGCCGTACAGCGAGTTTTTGCAAAATAGAAAAGCAAAGAGGAGGGGCAGAAAGAGATCCGTAGCAAATTTAGCTTTGGAAAATCTGCCGGACGGCAAAAGCACTCCTGCAAAAAGTGCGCCCCTAAAAAGAAAGCCTCGCGCGCGCAAAAGCGCCTAGTGGCATAGTGCGTCGCGGCTTTTGAAAGTGCAAAGATAAACTCTAAAGCCGCTAAATTTCTTTAGACGCAGCCGCCGAATAAAACGTCGTAAGCGGTGAAATTTACGCCGTTTGCGGCTAAATTTACTATTTTATTAATTATTTATCTATTTATCCATACAATTCCATCAAAATTTTAAGGAAAGACGATGAAATTAGTTTTATTGTTTTCGGTATTGGCTAGTCTTGCTTTGGGGCTTGATTGCAACGCCAAGACCTATTGCTCGCAGTTTAGCAGCTGCGAAGAGGCGATGCGGTATCTGCGAGAGTGTGGCAGGGCTCAGGAGGGCGGCACCCAGCATACCGATGGCGACGGCGACGGCGTGCCGTGCGAAAAACAGCTGTGCGGCCGTAATGGTCATAAATTTAGCGGATTTTCTAGCGCGCGCGATGAAAAGAGCGAAGTTTCAAATTTAAAGGGCGCTGCCGACTCATGCGGTGCGGAGAAATTTAATGGTAGCGTTATAGCTATAAAATTTGCTTCATAAGTGCGAAATTTTATCTCAGCGCATCTTTAAATTTATAATATAAAGCGCGCCGTGATCTAATGCCGCCACGCTCGCTAAATTCGCAACGTTCGATTAAATTTTAATTATAAAAGAGCCGGTAAATTTTACATTTAGCGGCTGTGTCGGTCGCTAGCTACCGAAATTTTAATCCGCAAACACCTCATAATATCCTTTAAATTTTTACCCGCCTTTACCTGCCGCAAATTTAAATTTCGCTACAATCGCTTTTTAAAATTTTGCGCCGAGCGCGCGCAAGAAGCTAAATTTAAAGGATCAAGATGGATTTTCAAATAGACGGCGCGGACGGCGCGGCGCGCGCCTGCACGATCCGCACGGCGCATAGCACGATCCGCACCCCCATTTTTATGCCGGTCGGCACCGTGGGCGCGGTCAAGGCGCTCGATGCGACGGACGTAGCGCAGCTTTTAGGCGCGCAGATCATCCTTGCTAACACCTATCACATGTATCTGCGCCCGGGCTCGCGGGTGGTGGCGGGCTTCGGCGGGCTGCACGGATTTACGAAATTTCCTCGCAGCTTTTTGACAGACAGCGGCGGCTTTCAGGCGTTTAGTTTGCGCGCAAACACTAAAAACGACGAGGGCGGTATAAAATTTAAAAGCCACATCGACGGCAGCATGCATTATTTCACGCCGCGCTCGGTGCTGGATACGCAGTATGAGCTAAACTCCGATATTATGATGATTTTAGACGACTTGGTGGAGCTGCCGCGCGAGCCGGGCGCACTTAGCAGCGATGATAGATCGAGGCTTAAAAAGCGTATCGATCTAAGCGTCGCGCGCACGATAAAATGGGCTCGCGAGGCGATAGATTATCACGAGGCCATGAAATCTCGCGGCCTGCACGCGCATCAAAACATCTTCGGTATCATCCAGGGCGGCACCGACCCGCAGGCGCGCAAATTTTGCGCCGAAGCGCTGTGCGAGATGAGCTTTGATGGGCTTGCGATCGGAGGGCTTAGCGTGGGCGAGAAAAACGAGCTGATGTACGAAACCGTAGAGGCCATGATGCCATACGTCGATGCGGCGCGCCCGCGATATTTGATGGGGGTCGGCACGCCCGAAGATCTCGTCGAAAACGTCGCTCGCGGCGTGGATATGTTCGACTGCGTGATGCCTACGCGCAACGCCCGCAACGGCACGCTATTTACGAGCTTCGGCAAGATTAGCATCAAAAACGCGGGCTTTATTAGCGATCACGATCCGATCGATCTGCACTGCGACTGCTACACGTGCAAGCGCTTCAGCCGCGGCTACCTAAATCATCTATTTCGCGCGCGTGAGCTTAGCTTTTACCGCCTCGCGAGCATTCACAATCTGCACTATTACCTGCGCCTTGCCGCGGATATGAGAGAGGCGATCATGTGCGGGCGGTTTGCAGAGTTTAGGCGTGAATTCTACGCCGCACTAAGCACGGCGCGAGATTAAATTTCGGCGGGCGAGGACGCGGAATTTAGCGCGATAGTTAAATTTAGCTGCGGCGGCGACGGGGCGGAATTTTAATACGGTGCGCGCGGTTAAATTTAAACGCGGCAAAATTTGGCGATGAAATTTAATTAGCTGCGGAGCGAGGAGCTTGTAGCTTTAAATTTTATTTGAATCCGCGCTTAGATTTTTGTATCAATTAGAATTTTATTTTGGCAAAATTTTATTATGATAGAGCTGTGTCTTGAAATTTCGCCGTAGAATGCGATGTGAAATTTAGCTTTGAATTTCGCGCCGAATTGCGTGAATAAAATTCTGCGTCGATATGTGCTGAGCGCGCGAGATTTAAAGATGGAATTTAGCGGTAGGATTTTACAGACGCGATGTAAAATTACTATGGCTTTTATCAAATAAAAGAGAACATTGCATCGAAATTCGCAGGTATTGGTGTATTTTTGTAAGCGTGCGTTAACGCATATAAAAGACATATATTGCTTTAGGGCTTGCGATCTGCGCCTACAATTGCGGAATTTTATTGCGATAAAATTTTACTTTGATAAACTTCAAATCCCCGCTAAATTCTGTCTTCGTGCTAAATTTTGTGATGAAATTTTGAGTGGAATTCTATCGTAGTAAAATTTCATCGCAGCCAAATCTGCGGTAAAATTTTGTAAAATTATTTTTTAATCCGCCTTAGCATACAAAATCCAAGGAAATAAAGCGGCGACATAACGATAAAAATTATGATGTATCTCCACGCCGTGCTCGCAAAAAATAGCCCCGTAAGCTCCATAAATTTCATCGACGCGCCAGTATAGCGGTCGCCGATGCCGATGAAAATAATAGCCGCGAGCTCCACAAACAGCGCAGGAGCAAATAGGATCGAGCCTGCAGTTTTGAAAAACATAAACGCAAACGCCTTGAGCTTATAATAAAACGAAATGAGCCCAAGTCCGATCACGCCGCAGATGAAAATCTGCTCGAACTCATCCAACCCCAGGCTCTTATCCTGCAGGATCGTAGAGATGACGCACAAGATGATAAAGACGTTGTAATTCGCCATTTGACGCATTGGGTATTGATCGTGCGTCGCTATGGAGAGCAGGTTTATCGCGCGGTTAAGCGGCAGCAGATAAAATAGCGCAAAACTAAGGAAAATCAGCAGATCCATCACCATATAAACCGTATCTTGATTGACGTAGTCTTGGATCTGCGAAAAAGATAGAAATATGCTTGCGATTTGCGAGCGGAATATCAAAATAATGACTATCGGCGCTATGGGCAGGATTATGGATTTAAGCCCTTCCTTGCGGATAGATGAAGTATAAATTTTACTCTCGACGCTTTGCGTAGTGCGCAGATCGTCTGTTTGGACGAACTCAAATCCAAAGAATTTCGGTTTTTTTGCACTCGTAGGCTTGGCTTTGCGGTTAAATTTAAATTTATTAAATTTTTTTGCGACCTTCGTTTCTTTTACGGCAGATATATCGTTTGCGATATTTTCGGTAGAGCTTTGAAAGGAAGGTGCTTCTGATATATTATTTTCTGCAGAATTCTTATCGCCAAAAATTTCATCGTTTTGCTTTGCAGATTCTTTTGGCTGTGGGGTTACTTTTTGCGCTACGCGGTCTTTGGATTTGGAGCCCTCGACGCGCTTTATATTTATCGCGCTGGATGCTAGCGTGTCGAAGCTTACCTCATCGCCGTCGGTTAGGCTAGGATCGCGCTCGCCCAGCATTTCGTAGCTATACTCGACCCCGCCTGTGGCGACTATGACATTTTCACCTCTGATAAATCCGATAAGTCTCATATACTAACATTCCCCGATTTTTTAATGAGAAATATTAGTCAAAATGAACTTAAAAAACGATTATTCTACGGTGACGCTTTTGGCTAAATTTCGCGGCATATCTACGTCGTTGCCAAGTCTGACGGAGATTTCAAGAGCTAGAATTTGTAAAATTATCATCATCTCAAAAAACTCGCTCATCGCGTGGCTCTGCTCGCTCGTTTTGATAAAATCATCCGCGATCTCTGGTTCTTCCGGGCTGATGGCTAAAATATACGCATCGCGCGCGGCAAGCTCTTCGACATTGCTTTTCGTTTTTTCGTAGAGCAAATGCTTTGGCATCAGCGCAACCGTAAAGAGATTAGAATCGGCAAGAGCGATCGGCCCGTGCTTCATCTCGCCGCTTGGATAGCCTTCCGCGTGCAGATAGGAGATCTCTTTGAGCTTGAGCGCGCCCTCAAGAGCGAGCGGATAGAAAATATCGCGCCCGATAAAGAAAAAGCCGTGTCCGTGCAGATAGTGCTTACTCATGCGGTAAATTTTATCCTGCAAGCCGTCTTTGATCTTTAAAATTTGCGGGATATGAAGCATCGCTGAAATTTCAGCGGAATTTATGCGCGCCGAGATGACTTCGCGCAGATTTGCAAGATA
>CAURMQ010000111.1:0-5917 GCA_963525765.1 uncultured Campylobacter sp.
GGATCGAAACTGCCGCCGAAAAGTGCGATCTTCACGCGCCCGCTCCGCGCCGTTTTGCGCTGCAAAATTTCGCACACTTCGCCACAAATTCTGCGGTATCGTGTGCTCCAGGCTCTTCGCTGCAAGGATAAAATTTAACACCACTCTCTCTAAATTTTTCCGCGCAAAATCCAGCGGCTATGAAGCGGGCGTTAGAATTTGGGTTTTTGTAAGGCTTTCGCACGGGCCGCCTACATATATTTTTCTAAAACGCGCGGAATTTCGATGCTGCCGTCCTTGCGCTGGTAGTTTTCCATTACCGCGATTAGCGTGCGGCCGACCGCAAGCGAGGAGCCGTTTAGCGTGTGAACGAGGCTGTTTTTCTTGCCGTCTTTGAAGCGGATCTTGGCTCTGCGCGCCTGAAAATCGCGACAGTTGCTGATCGAGCTGATCTCTCTGTATTGGTTCTGCCCCGGCAGCCAAACCTCCAAATCCACGGTCTTTGCGGCGCTAAAGCCCAGATCGCCACTGCAAAGCAGCATGTGTCTGTGCGGAAGGCCAAGGCTAGCTAGCAGATCGCTTGCGCATGAAATCATCTCTTCAAGCATCTTCGCGCTATCCTCTGGGCGCGTGATGGCGACGAGCTCGACCTTTTCGAACTGATGCTGGCGGATCATGCCGCGCGTATCGCGCCCCGCCGAACCCGCCTCCTTGCGAAAGCAGTGGCTGTAGCTGGTGAGCTTGATCGGCAGCTCCTCGCTGCGTAAAATTTCATCGTTAAAGAGATTTGTCGCCGTAACCTCGCTCGTAGGGATGAGGTAGAGGTTTTGCTCCTCGTCGTCAACGCGGTAGAGATCGTCTTTAAATTTAGGCAGCTGGCCCGTGCCGTAGAGGATCTGATCGCGCACCAAAAACGGCATATTTACGAGCTCGAAGCCGCGCGAGTTGTTAAATTCGATCATGTAATTGATGAGAGCCATATTCAGTTTTGCGCCAAGACCTCGGATCGCGGTGAAGCGGCTACCGCTGAGTTTAACGCCGCGCTCGAAATCAAGCCATCCCAGCGCCTCGCCGAGCTCGAAGTGCTGCTTGGGCGCAAAGTCAAACGTGCGCGGCTCAAGCACCTTTTTGATACAGACGTTTTCGCTCTCGTCCGCGCCGATCGGCACGTCGTCGTCGATGATATTCGGCACGCACGCGGCGATCGCTTCTAGGCTCTGCTCGCGCTCGTTTACGAGCTCGCTTAGGCTTTGGATCTTTTGCTTGTTTTCCTCAAGCTGCGATTTTAGCGCGCCTACGTCTTTGCCCTCGCGCGCGGCGAGGCCGAGCTCTTTACTCTTTGCGTTTTGCACGGCTTGAAGGTTTTCAAGATCGCTCTTTTTAGATTTTAGCTCGTTGTAGGCATCTAGTAGCGTTTGCAGGGTCTGGGGCGGGACTTTTTTGGCGATGAGTTTTTTATTAAATTCGTCGAAATTCGTCTCGATAAGTTTTAAATTTATCATTTTCTGCCTCTTTTTGGTAATTTAAATTGCGACATTTTAACTAAAGTTTGCTTTAAATACTCAAAATAAACCCACATTTAAGCAATACGGATGAAAAAAAGTGATACAATTCCGTAATATTTTATTATGAAAGGTATTACATGAAGGCAAAATTTGCTTTTTTAGGAATTTTCGCGGCGAGCCTTGCGTTCGCGCATTTTGGCGTTCTTACGACGGATAAAAATGTCGTAGAGGATCAAAAAGATGCTACTTTAAAGCTAAATTTGGAATTCTCCCATCCGTTTTTACAGGAGTCTATGAATCTACAAAAGCCCGCAGAATTCGGCGTTTTTATTGATGGTGAGAAAAAATCGCTCCTAGGCAGCCTAAAAGAGCAAAAAAAAGGCGAAAATTCCTATTTTGCGGCGGAATTTAAAGCTGACAAGCCATCGCTTTTGGCGTTTTATTTCGATCCCAAACCCTATGCCGAGCCGGCTGAGCGCAAGATGATCCGCCATATCACCAAAACCTACGTCGATGCTTACGGCGCGGGCGAAGGCTGGGGTAAGCCGCTCGGGCTAGAGGCGGAGATCGTGCCGCTAGTGCGGCCTTATGCGCTGTATGCGGGCGAGATATTTAGCGGAGTTTTTTTACTGCACGGAAAGCCCGTCCCAGGCGCGGACGTGGAGATCGAGCTATATAACGATAAGGGCTACAAAGCCCCTAGCGAGGCGCATGTCACGCAGGTCGTTAAAACCAACGGCGCGGGCGAGTTTAGCTTCGTGATGCCGGTTGCCGGCTGGTGGGGCTTTGCGGCTCTTAGCGAGGAGGAGGCCGCCAAAGGAAGCGAGCAGCCCGTAAATGAGCTGGGCGCCGTGCTTTGGATCAAGGCGGACGAGCTGAAAAAATAAGGGAGCGGCTCGGTGAGATCTCTTTTTTCGGGCGAAATTTGCGCGGCTGCGGATAAATTTAAATTTGCGTTTGAGCGGAGTTTTGAAATTTTATTTTCGTACGTTTTGCTTGGCGATGTAAAATTTCCATCGAATTCTGCAGTTAAAATTTTAAATGGCAAAATTCCGCCGAGTAAAATTTTAAGTAACGAAGCTCTGCTGCGTGGAATTTTGCTCGGTAGAAATCCGCTCTTAGGAGCTTCGAGCCGTAAAATTTCATATCCGTGGATTTATGAGCGTAAAATACCCGCGCGCAAAATTTCGTTTTTTGAAATTTTGCAAACTCCGACTTTTAAAATTTCGCAAGCTCTGTTTTACCGCATAAGCATCGCACCAAGATCGCTCGGAGCCTCAAATTTTGCGTCGCGAAATCCATTTGCCGCTCCTGCAAATGTAGCAAACGAAAATTTTTGCGCCATGCGAGCTGTAAAATTTATCAAATTTACTGGTTCCGCAAGCAGCTCCGAGACCACTCCGAGTCTTGCGCTGACAGCCACCGCAGATAGGACGCAAGCTGCGAGTTTTGCAGCCGCAAATTTTGCCGCGACTAAAGCCGTAAAAGCAAGGCCTGTAGCAATCAAGGCAATTATCGCAAAGGTCGCAAATGCCTTAAATTTAACTAGCTCCCGCGTTTTTGCGCGTCTAAAAAACTGGAGCGATTTAAAGGAGGCGAGCCGTGCACATTAGCGAAGGAGTTTTGAGCGCGCCCGTGCTGCTTGCCGGCTGGGCGGTTACGGCGCCTGCGGTAGCGGCGATTTTATGGCGCGTAAAGCAGGCTGAGATCCCGAGGATCGCATGTTTTAGCGCGCTATTTTTCGTCGCCTCTTTCATGCACCTGCCTGTGGGCGTCAGCTCCATGCACCTGATGCTAAGCGGGCTCGTGGGTGCATTTTTGGGCTCGCGCGCGATCTTGGCGATTTTCGTTGCGCTATTTTTGCAAGGGGTATTTTTCGGCTTCGGGGGGCTTAGCGTGCTCGGCGTAAATACCGCAGTCATCGGCTTTCCGGCGGTTTTGGGCGGGCTCTTTGCCGCCGCCGCAAAAGCGCAAGAGCTAAAAGTGCGCATGCAAAAAATTTATCTATTTTTGGCGGGTTTCGTGCCGATCGTCTGCTCGATGCTACTTCTTGATCTCGTGCTTTTCATCAGTGGGCGGGAGTTTTTTGCTATCGCGACGCTCATCTCGCTCGAAGGTGCGATCCTGGCTGTTTTGGAAGGGATCATCACTCTTTTTGCGCTTAGCTTTATTGCGAAATTTTACGGCGGACAGAGACGATGAGAGCGCTATTTTTCTTAGCGGTTTTGAGCTCCTTCGCATTTTCGCATGCGCTTCATCTTTTCGCGACGCAAGAGGGCGATAGAGTGGCGATTTATAGCTATTTTTATAAAAATTCTCCCTGCATGGAGTGCGAAGTTTTAATCAGTGTGGACGGGCGCGAAATTTTGCGCACTAGGACCGATAAAGAGGGACTTGCGAGCATACGAATACCCGCTAAAAATTTTACTATTCAAATTTACGGAGGTGCAGGGCATGGTGCGCAGATGGAATTTAGCGCCGAAGGCTTTACGCCGCAGGATTCCGGTGATCCTGAAAATTCCACGCCGCAAAATTCTGACGTTTCTAAAAATCCTGTGCCGCAAAATTTGAACGCCGCTAAAAATTCCGCATCTAAAGACAGCGCGTCCGAAAATATCGCGCCGAAAGGCGGTGTGCCTGAAGATAAAATTTCAAGCGCTTCCGAGCCTTTGGAAAATTCCACATCCCAAAGCATCTCGCCGAAAGAAAGCCCTAAGAGCGATATTAGGAGCCTGGCGTTTCAAAGCCAGTCCGCCGAGGCGCCTAAAATCGCGCTTTGTTTGGCCTTGATTTTCGGCTTTTTTGCTTTGATGTGGCTAGCGAAAAGAGCGCGCAAATGAGCCCCGCCGTATCACTGCTCGCGTTTTTCATCTTCAGCTTCGGCGTCGGACTTAGCGGGCAGCTTTACGCGGCGTTTTTTGCCCCGCCGCTACTTCTTTTTGCGCTTAAAATTTCGATTGCGCGCGCGGTCTGCACAAGGCTTGCGGTATTAAATATCTTTGCGATTTTAAGCGCGTTAAGCCCAGCCATAGTCGGCAACTACGAGCTTGCGGGCGTAATATTTTTGCGCGCGAATTTGATAATGGCGTTTGCGATTTTACTATTTTACGGCAAGGATGAATATTTTTTCGCGCGCGGATTTTACGGGCTCGGGCTCGGCGAAAAGCTAAGCTCTTTGGTGTATTGCTGCGGGCGATTCGTAAATTTTTTACGCTTGGATTTAGCGAGGCT
Source organism: uncultured Campylobacter sp. (assembly GCA_963525765.1). Lineage (GTDB taxonomy): Bacteria > Campylobacterota > Campylobacteria > Campylobacterales > Campylobacteraceae > Campylobacter_B. Next base: position 4,716 of record CAURMQ010000111.1, read on the forward strand.
GCAAGCTCTTTTGCGCATGCGCGGATTTGTGGGGACGAGCGGAATTTTCACCTATAAAATTTATGCGAATCTGATCGGGATTTTAGCGATTTCGGCACTTGAGCAGGCAAGGAATTTAAGCATGGTGATGAGCGCGCGAGGGTTTTGCGGTAGGCTATTTTACGAACGTCGCGATGGTTTGGGCGTCTCGGAGGCCTCGTTTTTGGCGTTCGTGCTGGCGTGCGTATCTGTTAAAATCGGAGCTATCTTATGAGCTGCTCGCTTAAGGCGCTGGATTTAAGCGCTAAAAATGGCGAGCGAGAAATTTTTCGCGGCGTAAATTTGAGCGTAGGGCATAAGGAAAAAGTGGCGATCTTGGGCGCGAACGGGCAGGGTAAGACGAGCCTGCTTCAAATTTTAGGTGGCCTAAGGCAATGGGGCGAGGGCAAAATCGAGCTTTTCGGCGAGAAGCTTGAGTGTGCGGAGGATTTTATAAAATTTCGCCACGAGATCGGGTTTTTATTTCAAAACAGTGACGATCAGTTTTTGTGCGCGAGCGTGTTTGAGGACGTCGCATTTAGCCTGCGTGCGCAAAATGAGCGGTTAAAACGAGCACGAAATGTGGAGAAAAGGCGTGGAATTTTTTCTAAATTTTTTGGTCGTAAGGCGCAAATTTTAAGGCAGGGCAACGAAAACGACCATCTAAAAAAGCTTGAAATTTTAAGCGAAGAGCAGATCGAGCGCAAGGCGCTGGAGACGCTGCGACGCTTGGGAATAGAGCATCTGCGCGAGCGAGTGCCCTTTCATCTAAGCGGCGGCGAGAAAAAGCTGGTGGCGCTTGCGGGCGCGCTGGTGTTCGAGCCTAGGATACTGCTACTGGACGAGCCTACGACGGCGCTTGATGAGGCGATGCAGGAGCGCGTGGCGGGGATTTTGGCGGAGCTTGACGTAAGCGAGATCATCGTCTCGCACGATAAAAGTTTCATCGATAAAATCGCAGATAAAATCTATTATTTGAAATCGGACGGCTTGTATGAAAGTCCATGATAAAATCATAGATAAATTTATCGTTTAAAATCAAGAGGCTTGTATAAGTCCATAATGGCGACCCTTGCGGGATTTGAACCACGCGTTTTCGCACTGAGAATGCAACGTCCTGAGCCACTAGACGAAAAGGTCAAGAAGCCGCATTATAGCGACAAAAACAAAATTTTAGATAAAAT
>CAURMQ010000112.1:0-5891 GCA_963525765.1 uncultured Campylobacter sp.
AAGGAGAAGCGATGGATAAACAAAAAGCCGTGCAAAAGATGACCGAGGTCATGGCGAAATTCGTCGGCTACACGGGCAAGGTGCTACCCGACGACGTGACGGCGAAGCTAAGCGAGCTCGCCGAGCGCGAGACGCAGCCGTTAGCGAAGGAGATCTACAAAACGATGTTTGAAAATCAGCTCCTAGCTAAGCAGCTAGACCGTCCGTCCTGCCAGGATACGGGCGTGATCCAGTTTTTCGTCCGCTGCGGCGCAAATTTCCCGCTCATCGGCGAGCTTGAGGAGTTACTGCGAGAGGCCGTACTGCGGGCGACGCGCGAGGCTCCGCTGCGCCACAACAGCGTCGAGACGTTTGACGAGTACAACACCGGTAAAAACGTCGGCAAGGGCACGCCGAGCGTATTTTGGGATATCGTGCCGGATAGCGGCGAGTGCGAGATCCACACCTATATGGCGGGCGGCGGCTGTAGTCTGCCCGGCAAGGCAACCGTGCTGATGCCGGGCATGGGCTACGAGGGGGTCGTGAAATTCGTCATGGACATAATGACCAGCTACGGCATAAACGCCTGTCCGCCGCTGCTAGTGGGCGTAGGCGTGGGTACTTCGATCGACGTGGCGTCCTTGCTATCCAAAAAAGCGCTGATGAGGCCGCTTGGCTCGCGCAATCCAAACGACCGAGCCGCGCTAACCGAAAAGCTGCTCGAAGAGGGCATAAATAAAATCGGCCTGGGCCCGCAAGGCATGAGCGGCGCAAGCTCGGTCATGGGCGTGCATATACAAAACTGCGCCCGCCACCCAAGCGTCATCGCCGTCGCCGTAAACGTGGGCTGCTGGTCGCACCGCAAAGGCCACATTGTCTGGGATGCAGAGCTAAACTTTGCCGTAAAATCGCACAAGGAGTTCGCGCTATGAGTAAGAAAATTTTAACCACGCCGATCGGCGCCAAGGATCTAGCCGATATCAAGATCGGCGACGTGATCTACCTCACCGGTCACATCGTCACCTGCCGCGACGTGCCGCACAGACGCGTCGTAGAGGAGGGCCGCGAGCTGCCAGTTGATATAGCAGGCGGCGCGATCCTGCACGCGGGACCGATCATCAGAAAAACTGGCGAAAAAAGCTTTGAGATGGTCTCGGTCGGGCCGACGACTAGTATGCGGATGGAGAAATTCGAGCGCGAATTTATCGCTAAAACGGGCGTGCGCCTGATAGTGGGCAAAGGCGGCATGGGCGAGGGCACGATGAGCGGCTGCAAGGAGTTTGGCGCGATACACTGCGTATTTCCTGCGGGCTGCGCGGTGGTTGCCGCGACGCAGGTCGAGCAGATCGAGAGTGCGGACTGGACGGAGCTTGGGATGCCCGAGACGCTGTGGAAGTGCCGCGTGAAGGAGTTTGGCCCGCTCATCGTCTCGATTGACGCGCACGGAAACAATCTTTTTGAGCAGAACAAGGTCAAATTTAACGAGAAAAAGGACGCGGCGCTAGCTGAAATTTTACCGCAGGTCGGGTTTATAAAGTAGCTAAATTTGGGCGGCTCGCGCTTTTAAATTTTGCGCCTTAATTTTTTACGCCCTGTCGCTAAATTTTAAAATTTAGCGCTATAACGAGGGGTAAATTTTAAGTGCTTTGGGCGGATGGCGCGTGTGCGGATGATGAATAAAACAGCCAGCAGGGCTAAGCGCGAGATTAAATTTTATCTGCAAAATTTAGCTAATCGCAAGGGGTAAATTTTAAAAATTTATCCCGCAAAGCCGCCGTTTTAAAGCGCCGACTAAAAGCGCGCGCTAATCTCGCCGAAATTCTTTCGTAAATTTAACCTACGCGCTATTTTTCTGTGCGAATTTTACGTTTGCATAGAGGTAGCTTGCAAGCCCTAGCGCGCCCAGTATCGCGCCCGCCTCGCCTATGTGAGCTAGCCCGAATTTCGTTGCGATTTGATGTCCTAAAAGCGCTCCGCCGCCGATGCCTACGTTATAGATCGCCGAGTAGATCGATATCGCGACATCGGTAGCGTCGGGAGCTAGCGCTAAAACCCTAATCTGCAAACAAAGCCCAAAGCCAAAAATCCCCACTCCCCAGACGAAAGCTGCAAGCAGCAGCGCTACGTCATTTGCGGCAAAAGCTTTTAGCGTCAGCACCGAGGCTAGGATAAAGAGAATCGCGCAGATCAAAAAGGCGTTTGGAAAATGGCGATAAAGCTTTGAAAAAAGCACGCTTGCGGCGATTCCCGAAGCACCGAATGCAAGCAGGACGTAGGTTACGAAGTGATCACCCGCGGGATTAAATTTCGCCACGAAGGGCTCGACGTAGCTGTAGGTCGTAAAATGCGCGCCTACGATCAAAAACGTCAGCAGATACAAAGCAAGCAGCATCGGGCGCCTTGCTAGCATCGGCAAGCTCGCAAGGGAGCCCGCGCGGCGGCTTGGCAAAAACGGTAAAATTTTCCAAAGAAACAGCGCCTCGGCCGCTGCAAGCGCGCCGATCGCGAAAAACGTAATCCTCCAGCCAAAAAGCTCGCCGACCACGCGCCCCAAAGGAAGCCCTAAAACCATCGCCAGCGAAGTGCCCAAAGCAAGCATGCCGATGGCCTGAGAGCCTTTGTTTATCGGCGCTACGCGCACGACGAGCGATGAGGTGATCGACCAAAAGATCGCGTGCGAAATCGCGATGCCCAGTCGCGAGATTACCAAAACAGCAAAATTCCACGCAATGGCCGCCAGGACGTGGCTTAGCGTAAACAGCACAAAAAGCCGCAAAAGTAGCCTCTTACGCTCAAGCTTTGAGGTTAGCAGCATCAACGGCAGCGAAAGGATACTCACCGCCCACGCGTAGATCGTGATGATTAGGCCCGTACTCGTAACGTCCATGCTAAAATCCGCCGCGATGTCGCTTAGCAGAGCCACGGGGATAAATTCCGTCGTGTTAAAAATAAAGGCGGCAAACGCCAGCGCGATAACTCTCGTGTAAGCGATTTTATGGACGTTCATCGGTTTTCTCTTTCTGGCTTTTAAATTTAGACTTTAAATTTAGCGCATTTAGCGGTTTTTAGCTTTTCGAGTTCTGTTTGGAATTTTAAAATTTTTAAAATTCCGCGCCGTATATACGTGCTGCGCCTTAGGCTAAATTTCAAGCGGGAATTATAGCTAAATTTATCCTCCGCGCAGCTTGCGGAAATAGAATTTACCGCTCAAAACGCAAAGTCGCGTGTGGTAAAATTCACACAGCGATCGATCGATGAAAATTTAAAATGAAATTTGCGCTGCGCTTGGCAGGAGGCAGTAAAATTTCTTATGTTTGGTAGAATGCGCCGAAATTTTATATGCCGCGATATAGCAAGCCATAAATAAAATTTCGCTACGTTGAGTTTGGATGCGTATAGCGGTTGAGGCTTTGTAGTGGCTAAATTTTATCACCCCGGTCTTGTTAACGATATGAGACTTCCCCTATTTTGTGGTATGTGCATTTTTAAATTTCTTAATTTTCGCGCATTCCAGTCATTTGATATTTGAGTTAGAATTTCAAGCTAGACGGCTAAATTTGCATTTAATCTCTGCCCACTGTTTGCGATCTGCGCTTAAAGTACGCAAAATTTTATTTTCAAAGCGGCGAAAGAGCCCGTCTCAAATCGTCCTCAAGGCTCGCCTCAAACCGCCCGCAGATCGCGCTCGCCGCTCGCCGCTGTGATAAAGCTTTAGAATTTCGTTCGGTTTGCGAAGCATTTAAATTTTTAAGCAATAAATATGTAAAATTAGCGAAATTTGATAATTCCAAAGGAACTAAAAATGGCAAAAGTTATGAAAACTATGGACGGAAACGAGGCGGCGGCTTACGTCTCATACGCCTTCACCGAGGTCGCGGGCATCTATCCGATCACGCCTAGCTCGCCGATGGCGGATTACACCGATATTTGGGCGTCGCAGGGCAAGAAAAACCTCTTCGGCATGCCCGTTAAAGTAGTCGAGATGCAAAGCGAGGGCGGCGCGGCGGGCACCGTGCACGGCTCACTCCAAGCGGGCGCGCTTACGACGACATACACTGCATCGCAGGGGCTTTTGCTAAAAATTCCAAACATGTACAAGATCGCGGGCCAGATGCTTCCGGGCGTTATTCACGTTGCGGCGCGCGCGCTTGCGGCGCAGGCGCTCTCCATCTTCGGCGATCATCAAGACGTCTATGCCTGTCGCCAAAGCGGCTTTGCGATGCTTGCAAGCGACAGCGTGCAGGAGGTGATGGATCTGGGCGGTATCGCGCATCTTGCGGCGATTAAGGGGCGAGTGCCGTTTTTGCACTTTTTCGACGGATTTCGCACGAGCCATGAAATTCAAAAGATCGAGGTGATGGACTATGCCGAGTTTGATCGCTTGCTCGATCGCGAGGCCGTGCGTAAATTTAGAGCTGACGCGCTAAACTCCGAGCATCCTAAAACTCGCGGCACGGCGCAAAACGACGACGTATATTTTCAGACGCGCGAGCTAACCAATAAATTTTACGACGCGCTTCCGGACATCGTCGCGGAGTATATGAGCGAAATTTCAAAGATCACGGGGCGGTCGTACGCACCTTTCGTCTATTACGGCGCAAGTGAGCCGCAGCGCGTGATCGTCGCGATGGGCTCGGTCAATCAAGCCCTTGAGGAGGTGGTCGATCATCTAAATGCGAAGGGCGAGAAGGTAGGCGTGCTAAAAGTGCATCTCTACAGGCCTTTCAGCCTCAAATATCTCTTCGCCGCGATGCCTAAAAGCGTGCGTAAAATCGCCGTGCTTGACCGCACGAAGGAGCCCGGCAGCCTCGGCGAGCCTCTGTATCTGGATATAAAAGCCGCTTTTTACGGGCGCGCGGACGCTCCGCTCATCGTGGGCGGCAGGTATGGTCTAAGCTCCAAAGACGTTGATCCCGCGCAGCTAATCGCCGTGTATGAAAATTTAAAGGCGGACGAGCCTAAAAACGGCTTTACGATCGGCATCGACGACGACGTGACGCATCTATCTCTACCCGTGGGAGATAAAATTTCGCTCGGCAGCGAGGATGAGACCGAGTGCTTGTTTTATGGCCTTGGCGCGGACGGCACCGTGGGCGCGAATAAAAATTCCGTCAAAATCATCGGCGACAAGACCGATCTTTATGCGCAGGCGTATTTCGCCTACGACAGCAAAAAATCGGGCGGCTACACGCGCTCGCACCTGCGCTTCGGCAAAAGACCGATCCGCTCGACCTATCTCGTCTCAAATCCGCATTTTGTCGCCTGCTCGGTCGCTGCGTATCTAGACATCTACGACGTCATCGGGGGCATCCGCGAAGGAGGGACCTTCCTTTTAAATTCCATCTGGGATGCCGAGCAGACGGCGGCAAAGCTTCCAAACAAGGTTAAAAGAATTCTAGCCCAAAGACGGGTAAAATTTTATATCCTAAACGCAACTAAGCTGGCACGCGATATAGGGCTCGGAGGCCGCACTAATACGATCATGCAATCGGCGTTTTTCAAGCTTAGCGGCATCATTCCGTTTGAGCAGGCGCAGAGCTATATGAAGGAATACGCCAAGAAAACCTACGCTAAAAAGGGCGAGGCGGTCGTGGCGATGAACTGCGACGCGATCGATAGGGGCGCGGACGCTTTAGTGCAGGTAGCGATCGATCCTGCGTGGGTAAATTTAAAAGATGACGCAGCGGGTGCGGACGATAAATACAAAGGCGACGAATTTATCGAAAAGATCGTAAAGCCGATGAACGCAGCGCGCGGCGATAGCTTGCCGGTCTCGGCGTTTTTGGGGCACGAGGACGGCGGGTTCGACGCAGGCAGCACGCGATTTGAAAAGCGCGGCGTAGGCGTCACGGTGCCTAAATGGATCGAGCAAAACTGCATCCAGTGCAACCAGTGCGCCTTCGTCTGCCCGC
>CAURMQ010000113.1:0-5871 GCA_963525765.1 uncultured Campylobacter sp.
TTGAGGGCAAGGACTACGTCGTGCAAGACGGCGATGTGATGCACTTTAGATTTAATGTTTAAATTTGCGCTGCATTCGAGCGAAATTTAAAATTTACATAGTTTTAATTTATGCCGAATTTGCACATCCGATTCAAATTTTTAAATTTGCGAAATTTGAATTTCTATGGCGTGTGAGAATTCGGAAATTTAAAATTTTAGTTGAAAGCAGCGATTTAAAATTTTGAAATTTTATAAAAAATCCCCGGGATCGAATGTATGCTCGGGTTTGGCTCGATTTTAAAATTATATAAAATTTAACTCGCGCAGGACGGAACTTTAAACATTATCGTAAGTAAGCTCAACTTTACAATTCTATGTATTTTAATCCGCCGTACCTTTCGGTGGCGAATTTTGCGCACGGACTATAGATATGAACCTTTTGCCAAAATCCGAAGCTAAAAGCAAAATCACGGGCAGAATCGAAATTTGCGCGTCCATACATTGCGCAAAGGTATCGACATATTCGCGCTTTTTGAGATTAAGGGCGTATGTTTTCGCATACGCTGCTCGGTTTTAGCGAATTTATATGATTACGTGTCGTTAATATTGATTTTGATGGGACTTCTCGCCTATCTTAACGCGGGTATGTAAAAATTAAAATTTTAGCGTGAACGCCACAGAAAGTAGCGCGTATTTTACGAAATTTTACCGAAATTTGGAGGAAAATAATGTGGCATTTAAAAAAGAAAGCTTCAAGTGAATTGAAATTTTTCACAATTATCGGCAAGATAGAAAACTTAGAAACAGACTGGGGGCGATACGGACTGTATATAACATTTGAGGTAAAAGGAATAAGATTTTTCGACTATCCCGATCAATGGTTTGCTGATAACGGCGATATAGTCGAGGTAACGTATTGTTATCTTTCCCCTGAGTCGCCCAGCATAACGCATATTTCGATTTTAGCTAAGTATTCAAATTATATGAGAGTGAAACAGGCTCTAGCTATAATTTGGGATTTTATATTAATAGTTTTTTTAATCGTAACATTTCCCATATGGTTTTACGGCATTAGTAAGTTGTCCATTTTATTATATATTGCCTTAGGGTTCTGCATCTTGCAAAGAGCTTGTAAAAAAATCAAAATTTTATATGAAATCGAGAAAAATAGAGGCTAATTTGTCTTTATTTTTCCGCGTATTAACGCATAAATAAAAAATCATTTGTCTTAAGCATCGTCTTGTGCGCCTTATCGTAGGTCTCGTCCCGCTGCCGTAGTTTCGCGTGCGGTTGTCAAATGTCTTCGGTGCTTCTAACTCGTCTTTATTAGGATCATACAGCGAGCAAATTTAGGTGATATGAAAGTTTGTCTTTGACCTTAGTAAAAAAGGCTTTATCGATAGAAATGTAAAATTTATACCGCATGGCGGTAGGTTCTGAGCCAAAACCACATAAACGAAAGCAGCGATATATAAATTTAATACGCGCGCAAAATGTTACCGTTCGGCAAAAATTATATCGCTAAAAATTTTATCGAAATGCCAAAAATACGAAGCGATCTTGCTCTTGCGTTGTAAAGGCTCATTGGATATAAATTTAAAGCGTAAATTACAAAGCAGGGCTCAATTCGATCAAATCGAGACTTCGATCCAAATTCGTTTTAAATTTTGGATCGAAACACACCAAGGACTAAAACGTTACCTCCCAGTTAAATCTAAAATTTCTGCGCGGCGCATAAAACCTACCGATGCCCGCACCCGTCGCTTGATCGATCATATTGACCGTTCCAAAAGCCCTGATCGAGCGCGCGCTATCCCAAGTGATATATTTGGCGTTGGTTAGGTTGTAAACGCCTAGACTAAAGTTAAAATTTTTTTGCGGCTTTGCATAAGCAATAACGTCCACTACCGTATAATCACCGCTTCGCCAACCTTTGGTATTATCGGTTACGGGCTCTCCGTTTACTATAGAAGCATCGATGTGCCCCCAATACGGATCCGTTCTTTCGACTTGGCTTTTCCAATACATATTGTAGGTATCTTTGCGCTTCTTGGCTCCTACGTCAGTTATGAAAAGATCAATGCCATATTTGTCGCCGGGCGTAGAATAGCCGATATTATAGACGGAAGTAGGCGGTTGGATCGCATTCATCGGCACCTCTTCGCCCCTACTGCATCCGGAGTTTGAATCATTGGCGTTTGAGCCGTTGCTGGCGCACGACATTCTGCCTTTTTGTCTGCTGTATTTATATCCCAGCCTAAATCCCTCCAGGCTCTCCGATATATCGCCGAGCTCCAGATGGGTATTTATCTCAAATCCATGCACTTTGGCGCTATCTCGGTTTACATTTTGATAAAACGGATACGGTATCTGCTGATCTACGACTTGTAAATTTCCCAAAAATTCAAGATCGATAAAATTTTTATAATCCGTCTTAAAAACATCGAAAGTTATGCGGCTTCTCTCGCTATAAAAAGTAAGAGCGATCTCTTTCGTCCTTGCGATTTCTGGTTCTAAAAATATATTAGGACGGATAGAAAAGTCCGGATGCTTAAAGGTCATATACGCCTCATCCGATGTCGGAGCGCGGAAACCCTTGGAGCCTTTTAGCTGAATTCTTATCCAATCCAGCGGGTCTAAATTTAGACCTAGTTTGTATGAGCCGCTTTTGTATTCCTTCTCTCTTAGCAGGAATTTTAAATTTTGCTGATAATTTTCCTCTCCATAAGGAGTGTAGTAACCATGTATTCCGTCATAGGGATTGTAAGGATACGGCACCCACAAACCGGTTATGATGCCTCTGGGCACTTCGGGATAGCCGGTATATTTCGGTTTATGCTTTACCTTGTCGTAGCGATAGCCAAGATCAAAGCCTACATATTTGGTTATTTGAATTTCATCTCCGATATAGCTTGCCGTAGTCGTAGTTTGTACCGGGATCAGATAGGTGTTAATGTCAGTAGTATTATTTCTTAATCTTCCAAGCCTATTCCAATCCGGATTTATTACTCCCTCGGCTGTTTTGCCAAAAAATATATCATTCCACCATTGCGAATTTCCTTCATAAAATCCGTCTCTATTGATCATGGATTTATCTGTTCTATCAAAAAGCCCGCCGTATGATATGGAGTTATCAATGACGTTAAATAGGTTAAGCTCTTTCTCAAAATCCAAATTTAATTGCTGGGTATTGGTCTCTAATGTCCTATCGGAATATATTATACGATTATAGCCATCTGTATACGGAGTTAGAAAAAATAACTTATGTTCTTTCGTCATATCGTCTGCATCGCTGGAATCTTTTTTTATAGTTCCGTAAACCCTTCCGTCGGGAAGAGTATGTTTTTCTATCTCTCTTTCTACCAATTCATAGTTATAATCCCAAGTATCCCCATCGTATGTTTCTTTCAATACTTTAAATTTTTTATTGCAATCTATTTTGGAACAATCTAAATAAAGTCCATCTTTGATTGTATAATCGGAATAACGGGAAAGCGCATTGCCAGAACCATCTCTAATAGCGCCCTCTTGCCAACCACCAGGAGTAGGATCGACACTAAGTGGCTTATTATCTTTATCTACGAGATCATATCCACTTGAGTTTTCATTTAGATGCATTCCCGATGGATTTAGTGTTTGCTGGCAAGCACTTCCTTGGCAGCCCTCTCTGTTTATCGCACGGTTTTTAATACTCTGCTTTGAATATGAAATTTTAACATGATCCCAAAGCGGCGTCTCGCTAAAATTTTCATAGGCAAATTGCACGTTTCTTCTGGTTGAGCTATCGTGGTTTGTCCTATCTCCATATACTTCTGGAGCATTTGGACGAAAACCCTGTCTTAATGTATAAGAAAAATCTTCACCGTCGGAATTGAGCTTTGAGTTATCCACCGCAACGGAAAATCTATTCTCGTCGCCGGGTTGAAATCCAACCTTTACGAGATTCCTTTTTTTGGTTATGGTATAAGGGTCTGCTTTTTCGCGAGTTTTACCTATGTGAAGTTTGTCCTCTTTACTATCATATATGTCGTAGAAATAGTTTTTTCTTTCATGTCCGTGCCTATCGGTGTTTATAACCAAAAGATCAAACCAGCCGTACCTAGCTGCGCCGGTGAAGGAGTGGAAATTTTGACTATCGACGCTTTGATAGCCCTGTTTAAAGCCGAAATGATAGTTCTTTTCCGTCAAGAAATCCCTAGCGTCTTTGGTTTCAAACATAACCGATCCGCCGAGTGCGCCGCTTCCTGCTTTTATGGAGTCGGCTCCTTTGGTGATATTGGCTGTTTTGACATTTTCCATCTCTACGCCGTTTCTTGTGTTATTAAAATTTCCATACCCCTCAAAGAGGTCTTTAAAGCCCTGCGAGCTTAGAGTCTCCGCTTGACGAAGCCCGTCCACCGTGATAGCCACGCGGTTTTCGTCCACGCCGCGAACGGCGTATCCGCTAGCGCCGAATCTGCCCGTCTCGACCGCCGTGATACCGGTTTGGTATCGCACCAAGTCTCTACTATCGGTGATCTGCTGCTTCTTAATAGTCTGCGCAGTAGTTTTAGTTTCGCCGACCTTTTGCTCGGCTACGCTTTGTGAATCGACATTGCCCGTTACCTGGATAGTTCCTAATTCTTGTGAGTTGGCCGGCTCTTCTGCGTAAAGCGAGCCATAAAAGAGCAGCGAGGCATAGAGAGAGAGAGAGAATCTTCTAAACATTCATATTTCCTTACTTAATGATTATAGAATTGATTATTAACGCGGCGAATAATAATACAAAGATTTTTAATGTTTAATTAAATTGCAGTTTAAATTTAGGGATAAATTTTAAATGCTTGAAATTTTGATTTTTAAGAAGTATAAAATTTTGAATAGTCAAGAAATGCGTAATAGGCGTATTTTAAGCTTTAATCTAGCTCTAAATTTTGCAAAGCATTTTTGAAACGGCTAGCAAAAATACTGAAAATTATAAAAGAGCGAATGATAACAAAGCGCATTTTATAATATGTAACGCGCTTTTTTAATTATGATATTTTTGCTGGTAATTTTAAAATTTTATACCCATATCGCTGCGTTATAAATTTAGGATCTTAATAGATTGACGCCTCGCGGGATTTGTTAGCAGATTTATTTATCGGTGCCGGAATAGGGCATAAATTTTTGCCGGGTAGAATTTCACGCTGCGCTATAAATTTTATGCGCCGCGAAATTTTAAAATTTCGTTTCGCATAAATACGGCGAGCGGTAAAATTCTATCTTGCAAATAAACCATACCGCCACGTTATGGGCGTTGATAATCTACTCGTTTATTCCGCCAAATTAACCTATACCGCCGCAAATTTTATGTTTTAAAATTCCGCGCCGAATCTTTCGCGGCTAAAAAATACCTCGCAGAGCCGCTGTGCCCTCTACATGTCTGTACGGCAAGAAATAATGCACAAAGCTTGTGCAAGCGCCGCTAGACACGCATATTTCGGCGCTCAGTCTATGTCTAACATGCGTAGAATCAAGACCCGGTATCTCTAATATGCCGCTTTTGTAACCGCTGTAGCTCGGCTCTAGCGGCACCTCTAGCTCATTCTTTTCAAACACGACGCGCCCGCTTTGCACCTGCTCGAGTTTGATATTTTTCAGCACGATTCCAGGCGCGCTCACGTGGTCAAATTTTATACTTAGTTCATACGGGGCGCCGGTGGAATTATCGTCCGAGAAGTCGGGCTTCGGCTCGCGATCATCGCGCCATAATCGTCCGCCGATAGCGGTAGCTCTTAAGCTAGCGCTGATGCTAAAATCCTCCAGATCCAGCGAAGCGCTGCTGAAATCACGGATTAGCGTCCAGGCTACGACGGTACGACCGAAAAATTTATCGGCGATCATATATGTGCCGAAAAGCGAGCTTATG
>CAURMQ010000114.1:0-5844 GCA_963525765.1 uncultured Campylobacter sp.
CTCGTGAAAGATTCCGCATTTGAGGCGCAAAATTCTAATTTTATGGCGCAAACGGAGAATTTTGCAGCTGAAAATTCGTTTGTAGCAGAGCAGGACGCGGACTTACGAAGTAAAAATTCTACGGCACAAAGCTCTGCATCAAAAAATTCCACTTTCGCAAATTCTGCGCTTGATATAAAGTGCGCAAATGATTGTGGGTCTCAAGGCTCCGAGTTTTCTAAGGGGCAAATCGCGAATTCCGCTAGCTGTCGTGCCGCAAATTTTGCCTTAGAAAATGCCTTGGAATTCGCGCCTCAAGATGAGAATTTAGTCGGTGAGGATTCAATATTTTTGGCAAAAGGGCAAAATTACGCACTAAAAAATTCCGACGAGCAAAATTTAGCACAGAAAAGCTCCGCACAAGAGTGGCACCCTTTAAATTTGCCGCCGCAAGTGGGAAATAAATTTGTGCCCGAATTTGAGCAATCCGCGCAGTCTGCGTTAACGGGTGAGAATTCTACGTTTGCTTCTTCTATGGCGGAGGGGGCGCTTGGTGATGAGCCCGCGTCTGCTGCTTTTGGGAGCGAATCAACTTTTGCGACTAAGCCCGTAAATTTCTATGGCAAGCCTGCGCGCAAAGCGCCTGCGAAAGAGCGCACGAGCCTATCGGGTCGTCCGCAGGCTCTGCCTATTGCAAGCTCTTCGCGTCCTATCTCGCTACCGCAAGCGCCTAGAGCTAGGCTCATCGAGCTTAAGCCGCGTTTCATAGGCATCGCGCATAAGATCAAAATTTCGTTTTTGAAAAAGAGCGCAAGCGAGCCGAGCGAAGGGATTTTGGCGCGCGTTCGTATTCCGCTTCTGATGGAGAATTTCGGCCTTAATGACATCCTTTCGTCCAAGTCGAACTATCAAATGGCGAAAAAGATGGTGCGCACGATCGCCGATCTTTACATAGCCAAGGATCTGCGCGGCGTGCATATAGACATGCCGGTGCGCCTTGAAATGGGCTTTAAAAGCGGCATCTCCGACGTCAGCAACCACGCCTTTATCTTTAAGCTCATCGAGGACAGCCTCGTCAAAAACGGCGTCATCGACGACGACAATGCAGATATCGTGCGCGAGATCAAGCTTTTTAAGCAAGACGTTTTCGACGGGGTTTTAGTAAACATCATGCGGTTTGAGTAGAGGCTTTGCGGCGCCTTGCGTATAAATTTTAAAAAATTCGCGTTGCCGTATGAAATTTCGCCGTTTTCGAGCTTTAGCTCGCACCGCAACAAGCGCTTTTTAAAATTTTTTTGATCAAACCAGTAAAAATTTGAAAGGATTGAGATGCAAAAAGCCTTTTTTAATTCGCCTATTGGAATGCTTGAAATTTGTGATGACGAGATCGGGATTTGCAGTATCGACTGGGTCAAAAACTCTGCCTGCAGGCCCAATGGTGAGATCTTTAGAAAGCACGAGGCAGGGCTTAAATTCGGCTTTGTGCATGCCGCGGACGATAAAGGACGCGATTTAAAGCTTAGCGATTTAAGAAAGAATTTGGCTCTTTGCACCGACGAGCTTAGCGCCTATTTTAGAGGCGAGCTTGAAAGCTTTAGCGTTAAACTGAGCCAAAATGGCACGCAGTTTCAAAAGTCCGTGTGGAGCGCACTTTTAGATATCCCCTACGGCGAGGTCGTGACATACGGCGAGCTAGCCGCGGCTATCGGTAGACCGCGCGCAAGCCGCGCAGTAGGCAGCGCAAACGGCAAAAACAAAATCCCCATCATCGTGCCGTGCCACCGCGTCGTAGCTGCGGGCGGGCTCGGAGGATACAGCGGCGCGGGCGGCGTAGCGACCAAAGCGTGGCTGCTAAACTTTGAAAGAGAAAATTTAACCAAATTTGGCAAGTAAAATTCCGTTAATTCCAGCCTTGCCACTAAGGCGTTTATTTTAAAATTTTACCGCGCGATGCTGCGAAATTTCATAAAGCGATTTTGTAAGTTTCTAGTTTTGTGGCGACCAAGGCAGTTAAAATTTTGAAAGAAGCGAAGCCTGCTTGAAGCTCTAATTTGGAATTTATCGCGCCGCAGACATTTGCTATGAGTGGTTGAAATTTTTCGCGGCGGTAAAATTTAGCCTTGCGCAATTCTGCGCTGAAGTTCTTCGATAAATTTTCATCTTGCGTGCATTTAGTGCGGCAGCGCGCGAGGCGGCAAAATTTTGCCGATCCTTTTGCGCAGATAGGCAAGGATAGCAAGGTTTTGCGGTAGAATTTTGCATAGCTTAAAAATAATTCTGCGTCACCGCGCTGCAAGGTAAAATTCAACGCCGCCGTATTAAGGCAAAGTAAATTTTTAATTGCGCTTGCCGAAGCGGGGTAAAATTTCCATAGAAGTAGTAAGGCAGGGCGGAATTATCTCAGCGGCAACGTGACTAAGTAAAATTCTATAAACCCACGAAGCGGGCGGTATCCCAGCAGAAACGGCATTGTCCTGGCCAAGCTCTTGCGAAATCGACGTTGCATAGCAAAGTAATTGTAAAAGCGGCGAGCGTGCTGCAGATAAAATTCTTAGCAAAAGCGGCGTAGCAGGGCAAAATTTCTACGTAAGACGCACGGCAAAGATAAAATTTGCCAAGCAACTACGAGCGAAAACCCCGGCAAATTCGGCAAAACTTGGTAGAACGCAGAAAATCTACGCAACTTTGCCAAATTCCTAAATTAGTCGAAATTTTCTATCAGATCGCTAAAAATTTTAGCTAAATTTTCGACGTCGCTAATCTCTACTCGTTCGTTGATCTGATGGATCGTGTCGTTTCGCACGCCAAACTCCGCCGTCTCCACGCTAAACTCCGCGAAGTATCTCGCGTCGCTCGTGCCGCCTGCGGTGTTTAGCTCGGCTGCTGCGCCGCAGATCTTCTGCACGCTAGCGCTTAGTTTTTGCACGATTTTGGAGTTTCGTTGAGTCAAGAAGGGCTTTGAGGAGCTTTTTAACGCAAGGTGTAGCGACGCGCCTGCTCGCAGCTGTGCGGTGCAGCTCATTTCTAGCTTGCCGCAGGATTCGCTTTCGCTGCATAGCGCATCTTTTGCGTCCAGTTCAAATAACTCTAGTACATAGTCTCGCACGTCTTCTAGCCCCAGCCCTACGCCGCCGCGTACGTTAAACATCACGTGTACGTCCTTGGGCGTTACGTTTACTACCTGCGAACCGCCGCGAATGTCGGTAATGACTATCTTGGCTGGAGCGAAATCCTCGCTACCCGCGTCCAGATCATGCCCCGCGAGGCTTGCTAGCACCGGCGCTAAAATGTGGACAGGATTGATGCATTTATCTGGGTAGGCTGCGTGCCCGCCGATGCCCGTGAGCGTGAGGATGCCATTAATCGAGCCGCGACGGCCAATCTTAATGGTATCGCCGAAGCGCACTTCGCATGTAGGCTCCGCAACGATTGCGAAGTCGGGTAGGGCACCTTGCTCGCGCAATTTAGAGAGCATTTCGCGCGTACCGTAGATGCCGTCACCCTCCTCATCGCTGGTTAGCAGCAGGCTTAGCGTGCCCTTAAAATCGCGTGCCGCCGCTAGCGCGCAGATTGCCGCTGCGATGCCGCTTTTCATATCCTGCGCGCCGCGCCCGTATAAAAAGCCCTCCGCTTCCACCGGCTTAAACGGATCGCTCGCCCAGCCCTCGCCCGGCGGCACGACGTCGATGTGCCCGGCAAAGCATAGGTGCGGACCCTGTCCGAAGCGCTTGGTAAAAATCGCGTTAGTTACGCCGTTTAGCTCGAATCTATCCTCGCTAAAGTCCGCCAGCAGCATTGAGACGTAGTTGAAAGCTCCGTCGTCGCTAGGTGTGAGCGAGCGGAATTTGATGAGCTCTTTTAGAATTTCAATCGGTTTCATAAGCCTTCCTTTGGTTTAAATTTTAGCAAAAATTATAGCGTATAAAAGCTTTAGTGCGAAAAATACCAAAATAAACGCCGAGATATATGCAAATGCCAGCACTACTATGTTTGGAAGCTTGCTGCGAGCTAGATATATAGCAAGCGGAAAAAGCGTGATCCAAGCTAAAATTCCGCTTACAAGCCCTGCAAGGGCAAGCGCAAAATCTGCTCGCGCGGTGCCGGCAGAGACGCTAAGCCAAAACATAATGACGTATGGATTTAGTAAATTTATTAAAAAGCCTTTGCCGTAAAGCGCCGCGCATGAGCAAGCCTCGACGCTTGCAGGTTGCACCGAGCTAGTCGCGCCATGCCAGATCTTGTACGCCGTGTAGAGCAAAAAGTACGCGCCAAATACCGATATGCAGGCAAAAACGATCGGGATTTTGGCTAACTGCGATATGCCGAACGCCGAGAGCGCCAGATATAGCATATCCGCGCTCATGGCGCCGAGGCCCAGGCACAGCGCCTTGGTGTAGCTTCGCAGTGCGTAGGACATTATCAGCACGTTTACCGGACCGATCGGCACGCTAACGCCCAGCCCCATCAAAACCCCTTGTATGAACGACTGCATTCCTCTGCTTATACTCCTCAGATCTACTCTAAAATTTCGGCGCGCGGCTCTGCGAAAAATCTATGGGCGCGGCTTTGCGAATAGATCGATGACGCACAGCTTCGCGAATGGATCAATTCTAAAATTCCGCGCGCCCGCCGATCGGTTTTAAATTTTACGTGATCGCTGTCGTAATGTGCTCTGGCTCTAAAATTTTAACGTGAGCGGTCACATACGCTTCGGCTTTTAAATTTTAACGAGCGCTTCCGCACTCGGCCGCAAAATTTCAACGCGAGCATTGCATGCTCATGCTTTGAAATTTATACGAGTATTCGTGCGACGGACCCGCTCACTAGACTTCAAATTTAGCTTTTAAATTTTAATGCTCGGATCGCGATTTAAATTTGCGGCTAGAATTTTGCGAGGCAAAATCCGCCGTCTCGCCTGCGCCGCTAAGTTTGCTAGTTTAAATTTTGCAAGGCAAAATTTAAACTAGCAAAAGATCGGTGACGAACGGAAGCTCGCGCAAGTCGGCAAGTTTTAGTCGCGTAAATTTAAAGATCGCGGCGATAAAATTTAACCCGCCAAAATTTTACTTTGCGTAATTTTGCATATTTGCGCTCATAAACGGCTCACGATCTCAGATAAAATTTTGAGAAGCGAAATTTCGCGTCTTAAAATTTTATCCGCAAATTTTAAAATCCAGCCGCAGCGTCTGAAATTTAATCAGTCGCTTGCTTGAAATTTAGCCGCACGCCTGTAATTTAGCTACGCCCTCATTTTAAATTTTATCGGCTGCCGCAAAACCTGGCCCGCAAAGCAGATGCGCCGCAAAGCAGACCCTGCCGCGAGGTTAAACGCGCCGTAAATTTTATCGTTTCGCAGTGGGACAAATTTTACACTGCAAAGCAAGAACCTGTGCGGCGCCGTATTAAATTTGCACCGCAAAGCGAATTTCGCGCCGCAGCTTGGTTTGCAGAAATCTTGCGCGCAAAGCTCGCTTCATAAAAATTATGCGCCTGCAAGAGGAAGGCGACGGGGTGCATTTATGCCAAAGTCCGTCAAAAATCCCCATCACGCCGCAAAAGTACGTTTTAAAACGAAAAATCCCCCGTCGCGCCGTGCGACATGCTCTCATAGACCGCCTTGACGTATTTGTCGCGTACCGCGCAATCTAGCAGCTTTTCACACTCCAGGCAGCTGGTGAGGTTGTGCTCGGCTTGGCATGCCTGTAGCGCGGCTAAGCTTTTATCCAAAATTTCGTCGTAAACGTCGCGCGGCGCGGCGACCTCGGTATCAGCCATCAGTTTTTCCCGCCGTAAATTTCATGCATCTTCGCGATCTCGTACTTCGAGCCGAAAAAGCAAGGGCTGCTTTGGTGGATTTTCTCGATT
>CAURMQ010000115.1:0-5804 GCA_963525765.1 uncultured Campylobacter sp.
AAATAGGCTCGCATCGCCGCGCTCGAAACCCTCTTTTTTTGCTTCTTTTTCGAGCTTTGCGTAAATTTTATCGCACTCTAGTGACACGCCGCTTTGCAACGCACCTAGCCTAGAGCTGATAAATTTGCCCAGTTCTCCCGTCTCGTCCTCGCCGGCCCAGTCAAGCATCCAAACAAGTCCTTTTGCGATAAGCGCATCCAAAAACTCGCCGTCATCAAGCTCGCCTATCTTTTCAAAACCGTCCGTTTCGCCCGCCGTCAAATGCTTTAAAACGCAGCACTGATCTTTCGTCATTTTCGCTCCTTTTGATTAAATTTACCGCCTATGTCGGTCTGTTTAAATTTTACTCTCAAAAAGCTTTAAGCTTACTTTTCGTAAGTTTGGCACCGAAAGTCCGGGCTCACGATGCACGAGCACAAAATAGGCGCGCGGGCGTGCGCAAAATACGCAAGCCATCGCAAACGGCAAACGCAAATTTAGCTCACGACGGCGGGTAAAATTTACGCTATAATTTCACAAAAGCGCTAAAATTCCAACCGAAAAGGACGCAAATGCAAACGGATCTGCAAGAAAAGATTAAGGAACTGCAGCGCAAGATCGCGCGCGAAATCACCTATTTTCAGACGGGCGGCGTGAGGCCGCGAGGCACGATCGATGAGTGCTGGATCGGCCGCGTACTTGCCTGCGCGGCGGATGAGGAGCTGCCTGTGGATCAAAACGGCGCCCCGATGCTCCCTCTGGCGCAGTTTTACCTGCCCGCACTGCCCTACGTGCCACAGGTCTTGGACGGCGTCAAGCTTATTGCGGTCTTCATCTCGCAGGATCTCATCGGCAAATCCCCTGAGCAGATGGACGGCCTGTGGAAGGTCCGCGAGTATAAAAACGAGGAGGAGCTCGTCATAAAGGAGCTTACAAATCCTCGCTCGCAGATAAGGCCCTTTCTTTTGCAGCCAAAATTTGCCGCGGACGACGTCGCGGGCTGGGACGGCGGCGGGCTGGAGCCTGACGTCGTGCATGAAATTTTAGAGCTTAAAAGGTCGGTCGGGCTCTATTATTCCGACGTCACGGCTGGGCTGGAGTATCACAACTGCACGAAATTCGGCGGCTACCCCTCCTTTTGCCAGTCGGGAGTGAGCTTCGGCGAGGGCTATCAGTTCGTTTTTCAGGTCTCTTCAGACGAAAAGGCGGGCTTTAACGTCATAGACGGCAGCAGCTTGATGTTTGCTAAAAACCCGCAAAGCGGCGCGTGGAGCCTGTATTATGATTTCGATTAGGCGCGCGAAAGGCTTTAGCTCGCCCGCAAAATTCCGCCGCTTCAGACGGACGCTCGGGCCGAGTAATTTGCGATGGAATTTTATCGGCGCGCGGCTTTGAGCCCGCTCGGTGCGGATTAAATTTAAACGGCGGCGCGCTCCGATCGAGATTAAATTTAAACCGCCGAAAGACGAGCCGTATAGTTGCAGGCGAGCCGAATACGGCGAGCAGGCCGCGAAAATTCGGCGCAGCAAAATTTTAAAATTTATAGCCCGAGATTTCGGTTTCGAGCTTGAAATTTAAGGCGCGCTTGAAATTTTAACCCGCAAATTTAAAGGAGCGAAAATGAACGCAAACGAGCTTGCAAACATCTGGCGCAGGCCGATCTACCTGCCCTATCTACAAGACCCGCTCACGCCCGAGGCGCTGCGAACCGCGGAAGAGGAGCTAGGACGCGCCCTGCCGCGCGAGCTAGCCATGATGCTGGGCGTGCAAAACGGCGGCTACCTGCGCTACGAGCTAGAGGGCTACCCGCTGGACGCCATCAGCGGCATCGGCGAGGCGTATCCGTCGCTTACGCGCTTTAGCTGGGGCGAGGAGCGCGAGTGCGTGAGCTTCGAGCTTGACGGGCTGGTACCCTTCAGCGGCGACGGTCACTGGTACCTGTGCCTGGACTACCGTGCGAGCGAACAGCCTGCGGTCGCCTACATCGACGTCGAATGCGATGAGCAAAGCATCATCGCGCAGGATTTCGCTTCGTTTTTGGCGCTTTTGCGGCTCGACACGGGCGGCAAGATCGCGCTGCAAACGAGGCTCGATCTAGACGGCACGAAGGCGCGGCTGGAGGAAATTTTGGGCGTGCGAGCTAAAGCCACCGATCCGCAGCTTTACGGCTTTAGCGTGTATAATTTCGCTCGCGAGGGCGGCGTGCTGAGCCTTAGCCCGAACGAGGTTCGACTCGGATTTGCCAGGCGGGGCGAGCGGCGGTTTAAAGAGCTTAAAAACTTCAGCGAGCCCGCCCTGCGCTATGCTGAGCTGGACGCCGGCGCGATGATACTGGATGTTTTCAAAGAGGAGCTAATGGATGAAATTTTGCGCGAGCTAAATGATGCTGGTTTGTGCGCACAGAGCCTAAAAGACGTGGTCGGCGCGTAAGCTTTCGCGATTGGGAGTGTAGCTTTGTGACGGCTGCGGCGCACGCTCGTGCAACCAGCAATGCGGGCTTGCGAGCGCAAATTTAGCTCGCCGCGGCGGGTAAAATTTCACTATAATTTTGCTAATTTAACAAAGGAGAAAACGATGAGCGTAGAATTCCGCGTTAAAAATAAAAAGCGACCGCTATTTATGGGCTATTCGGACGCCATGAGCGTTAGCAAGGCATTGGATCTGCTGCCCGATCTATCGGTATTTGGCATAGACGAGAGCGCCGAGGACTTTGACGAGAGGGCGTTTTTTAAATCGCCTTTGAGTGAGTATGAGTGTTTGATTTTGGGCGTGCGGGGCAAGAGCGGGCGCGGAATGGAGCTTAGTTACAACGAGGAGCAGCAAAGCTACGCCGTGCGCGTAAATACGCCCGCGACGGTCTTTGATTGGGTTTTGGCGATCTCGTATCTGCAGGCGCTATCTAAGCAGCTAGGAAGCGAGATCACGGATGAAAACGGCGAAATTTACACTCACGATAGGATAGAGGAATTCGACTACGAGCGCGATATAGCGGCGGGGCTACATTCGATAGATCAACACTTAAGCGGCGATACGGAAGTAAATTTTTGCTATGGGGTGCAGAGGCCTTTTGCGATAAACCGCGCGATGATGGATGAAATTTTAGCCTCATACAACCCCGCTGCCGAGTTTAGCAAGCGGTTAACCGAAGTGCAATACCTCGACGCTTACAGCGCACATCAGAGGTTTTACCGAAATGGAGATGACGGCACGATAATGGGCTCATACGCGCTCACGCGAGACCTACCTACTATACTGCCCTACAAACCGTTTGTGGAGTGGCAAAACGCGGAGATGCTAAAAAATAGCGACGTCGCGCGCTGGCAGATCGCGCTCATAGGCATAGAGGGCGACGAAAACGACGCATGTAACTACCGCGTCATCGCCGAGCTGAAATACGGCGAGTTTATCGCGCGGCTGCCGAAGCAAAACTACCGCTTCATCGATGCGAGCTATATTTTGGTTGACGGGCTAAGCGCCGAGCAGCTAAAGGTGCTGGCAGGCTAAATTTTACTTGCGGTGAAATTCTACAGAATTTTATCGAGGATTGACGCCGCAAAATTTAAAGACGCGGAATTCGCGGTAAATTTCGCGGCGCACAAAATTCTAAAAGACGGAATTTTATCGCAATGCAAATTTAAGAATTCCACCGCGATAAAATTCCGTCGCGGTAAAATTTAGAAAGGTTAAAATGAAAAAGACTTGCTACGATCTAAAAATTTACGATAACGGCATGATGCGAGGCGTGCTGCAAGAAGACATCGAGGCATTGCCGTTTTTCGGCTACTGGCAAAAGATGAGTCTTGGCTCGACGCAGGGCATATACATAGACGAAAGCGGCAAAGAGCACAGGCTCGTCTATCTGCACGACTGGGAGAAATTTTGCAGATTATTCGCTCGCGAACAGGAGCTACTTAAGCGCGCCCCGGTCGGTAGCGAAAATGAGCGATCCGAGCCGTAGCGGATCTCGGTCGGCAGCGGAGAATAGCGGCGATCCTGGCGCAGCGCAAGTAAATTTTAGCCATTGAGTAGCCGCAACGCGTTTAATCAGCCAAAATCGCCGCCCCGCTTAAATCTGGGTTTAAATTTAGCTCGTCTATGATAGATAAAAGCTCTGAAATTTCCTTTTTTATCAGCGCGGCGTCCTCGAGACTAGGCGGCGGCGAAAAGAGCGTCGTCTCAAACTTGTTTTTCGCTCCGTTTAAAAATAGATAAAGCTTATCGTCCATAAACGCCGCGCTCACCCCCATTTTCCCCGCAAATTTTTCCTTTAGCTCTCGCAGGCGCTGCATAAACGCGGGCGTCAAAAGATACCTCGCCTCTACTTTATCGTCCGCAAAGACCCGAAATTCTTTACTAAAAAACACGTCGTCCATCTGCTCTTTTTCGCCTAAAAATCTAGTGTTTAGCGTGCGGCTCGCGACTATCGTTTGCCCGCTAAATTTCTTGTAAAACTCGCAGACCAAAACCGAGCCGCTGAACGCCTGCATATCCTTCATCGTCGACCACGCAAAAACTATCGCGGAGAGTAAATTTAACGCCGCCGAGTCGCTTAGCTCCAGCGTCGCGCCGTTTGGAATGCGGATCGCTTCACTGAGGTTAAATTTGACGCCGTTATAAATGCCGCTGATTTGATCTTCGGCGCGAAACTCACCTGGCGAATAGATGCCGATTTTGCGAAATTCTTTACGGCTGATGCCGGCAAACGGATCGTAGTTAAAATTTGGATCTACCCCGCGGATGGCGGCGCGGACGAAAACGTCTTTATAAAACGCTTTGTAATCCCCCAGCTCGCTGGTCACTCGGCTAGCATTAGCCATTAGCGCGGCGAGAAAAAACGGAATATAGATAATGATGAAAAATAGCGGTGCAAGGCGATTTTCAAAAAGATGCCCTACGGCAAACCCGCCGCCTACGGGCAGTATAATTATAAATAAAATTCCCAAAAATAGATACTTTGCAAATGCTAGCCGACACTCTTTTTGCTTTTTGGCGGTGGCAACTATCGCTTCGTTTATATTCAAAATTTTACCTTTTTCTAAATTTGCGCGGCGGATTTCGCGCTCGGAGCGAATTTTAGCAAAATTTATGTCGCAAAGATACGGCGGGCGTGAGTAAATTTATTCGGCGGATTTGTAAATCTATGAAATTTACGTCGCGGCGGCGATCTACTCGGACGTACGCTGATTTAGCCACGCTCTCAGATTGTCCGCGCCCTCTTTTAGCACCCCAAATCCTGCCGCGGCAATACAGACAAAATTAATTAGAGAGCCCCTCCCGCCGACGTTTAAAATCCCAAAGCCTACAATCCACAGCGCCGCGCCGAAGCCGAGCGTGCACACGGCGGTCGCGATCCCCAGCTTGCGGCGCAAAGGGCTTGGTTTGCGCACCACCTGAACTCGAGTGATCACGTAGCTGCCCGCATATCCTCCGCGGATGAAATACGCGCGCGCAGGCTCGCCCTCCTCTACGGGGATATCGTTAAACTCGCCGCGCAGTTTCACGCCGTCTATCTCGAAAAATACCCAAATTTTGCTATTTCCTCTTGCAGCGTGGACGCGGAGATTTCGAACCTCGCCCGTGATCTCATATTCCAATTTGTCTCCTCAAACAGCTTCGCGCTTTGCTTCCGCGCTAAATTCCGCGCCATAAAATTTTAAAATCAAAATTTATGCCTTGCTCGTAGCGCCGCCCATAAAATTTTAAAGTTGAAACTCTGCGAGCAGTAAATTTAGAACTAAGCCTTAAAAATTTTATAGCAATAGAATTCCAAGTAAAACTCCACCGCTAAATTTAGCAAGCCATATGTGCGGGCTATCTGCACCTTG
>CAURMQ010000116.1:0-5786 GCA_963525765.1 uncultured Campylobacter sp.
GCTTTGTTTTGCCCTTGTTTGCTTGTCGTTGCTTTGTCCTTTTTCACCCGCCGCGGGTTTAAATTTTACTCCGCCTCGCACCGCTTATTCGGCGCGCTCTTTGCTCGGTGCGCCGCGCGTTAGGGGTGCCGCTTCGGTTGGGGCTATGCGGCATCGACGCCGCTCATTCGGGTATCGACGCGCCAAGCGCCGATGGGATCTGCACTTTATGCGGGCGGCATCCGCACTTCAACGCGCCAAAAATGCGATAGCGCCGCTTGTTTTGACGATACGACGACGCCCGCTCGTATGACTAGACGATTTGTCTATCCAGTGTTAAGATAGGACGGGCGACCTGCTCGGCACCGATGTGCGTCGCAAGATGAAACATTCTGTGCTGATGTATTCGCCGCCTACTACACGATGAAACTGTTCGGCACGGGCGTCGCCTACTTGGTGAGACGTTTGAAGTCGATCTATCGCTTGTTCGGTGCCGCGTCTTATTTGCCCTCCGGGCTAAGTCCTTTTAAAATATAGCCAAATTCCTCGTCGCTTAGTTCGTAATTCATAAATTTTTTATAAAACGCCTTCGTTTCGGCCTTTACGTCGATGTCGGCAAAGAGCTCAGGCTGGATAGTTTTCGCCGCCCATAAAATTTGAAGTACCGTATCCGCGCCGTATCGATCCCAGTTGAAAACCCCGCGCGGATTGCCGTAAACGCGTCCGTTTTTGACCGCATCCGTGCCGCTGTAAACCGGGCTTGATTTGATCTTCTCTACCGCATCTTCGTTGTGATCGCCGCCCACGATTATGATCTGCGGGTTGCTAGCGATGATCTCCTCGGCAGTGATGGTTTTCATCGGACCTTTTGTGGCGGTGATCGCATTCGTTCCGCCGGCCAGCTCTATCCACGAGTCGATCAGCGTGCCCTTGCCGTCGATCTTTAAAAGATCGCTTCCGCCTACGATGTGAAGGACGCGCGGGCGCTTATCGGGACTTAAATTTGCGGTGCGGCCGCTAACCAAAGCGATATTTTTATCGAGATTTGCGATCAGATCCTTCGCTCTTTGCGGTGCGTCGCCGCCTAGCATATCGCCACACATCCTGATGCTACGCCTCATCTGCTCGTAATCGCTAAAGCTCGCCTTTAAAACAGTAAAGCCCTGCTTAGCTAAATTTTCGCCTGCCAGTGCGGTTGGGACGATGACTACGTCGGGGTTATGGCTCATTAGCTCCTCCAAATTTACATCGTTATTTTTTAGCAGCACGGGAATCTGAGCCAGGCGCGGATAAATTTTAAGAAACCATGCGTTTTTGCTGATGTTATCGGTGGTAGCGACGATCTTATCCGCTCCGCCCAGAGCCAGTAAAATTTGATTGTTCGAGTGCCAGAGTGCCGCGATACGCTCAACTTTTGCGGGGATTTTGACCTCAGCTCCGTCCATATCCTTGATAGTTCTAAGCTCTACTGCGCTCGCAAAAAGCGCGCCCCCCAAAAGCAGTAGTAAAAATTTTTTCATTTTTTCTCCTAAAAGGTATTGAAATATACGCTGCGATATTACATAAAATCTCATTAAAATTGCGTAAATTTTAGCCGCCGCCGCCGCGATTATTTATTATTTTTCAAAGTAAATTTTTATATAATCCATTTTAAATTTAGCATTTTTAAAGGAGAGAAAATGGATGAAATTTTGTATTTAATAGGCGCCGCCGCCGGGGTTTTAATCGCGCTTTTTATCATCGTGCCTCTGTTTTTCAGGCGCATAGTGGAGACGAATGAAGTGCATATCGTCCAAAGCGCGCGCAAGACGACGAGTTACGGCAAAGATACCGGTAACGGCAATAGCTACTATGAATTCCCGAGTTGGGTGCCGGTGCTGGGCGTTACGAAGATCGTTTTGCCGGTCTCTGTTTTTAGCATCAAGATCGAGGATTACGAGGCGTATGATCTAGGCAGGCTTCCTTTCGTCGTCGATATCACGGCGTTTTTTAGGATTATGGATTCAAATTTAGCTGCGCAACGTGTCAATAATTTTGAGGATCTTAACAATCAGCTTAGAAATATCATCCAAGGCTCGATCCGTTCGATCCTTTCGAGCCGCGTGCTTGAGGACATCTTGCAGATACGCTCCGAACTCGGAGATGATTTTACCAAGGCGGTAAAGACGCAGCTGCAAAACTGGGGTATCGAGCCCGTTAAAAACATCGAGCTGATGGATATCCGAGATAGCAGCGGCAGCAAGGTCATCTTAAACATCATGGAGAAGAAAAAATCCCAGATCGAAAAGGAAAGCCGCGTCGAAGTCGCAAATAACACCAAGCTTGCTCAGATCGCCGAGATCGAAGCCGCGCAGGCAACCGAAGTGCGCCAGCAGGAAGCAAATAAGATGGTGGGTCTTAAAACCGTCGAAAACGAGCGAGAGGTCGCGATCTCAAAGGAGCAGGCCGAGCAGCTCATCAAGGATCAGCAAAAGATCACGCAGGAAAAGGCGATGGAGGTCGTGCGGGTAAACGACGTCAAGCAGGCCGAGATCAAAAAGCAAGTGGAGATCGTAAAAGCCGAGCAGGAGCAGCGCAGGATCGAGATCGACGCCGAAGCGCGCAAAAACGCCAAGATCCGCGACGCCGAAGCGATCAAAGAAAATCAAATTTTAGTAGCGCAGGGCGATAAAGAGAAGCAGTTTCTCGCCGCCGCGGCGCTTTTGGAGATGAAGGACAAAGAGGCGCAGGGTACGCTAAAGATAGGCTCTGCCGAGGCCGAGGCGCTTAGGCTGAAGGAGCTCGCGCCGGTAAACGCACAGATCGAGCTTGCACGCGAGATCGGCGAAAATCAGGGATACCAGACCTATCTCATTTCGATCAAACAGATCGAAGCGAACCGCGACATCGGCCTAGAGCAGGCCAAGGCGCTAAGCGCGGCGGATCTTAAGATCATCGCAAACGAAGGCAGCGTGGGCGAGGGGATGAGCAAATTCGGCGAAATTTTAAGCGCTAAGGGCGGCACGCAGCTAGCCGCGATGCTTGAAGCGCTAAATCAAAGCGAGGTCGGCAAAAAGGTGCTGGATAAAATTTCAGGCGCCAAGGAGGGGAATAAATCCGAGTAATATTTGCGGCGCCTCGGGCGAGTAAAATTTTAAATTTATACGCTAACGGCGCTGTGGACGAGGGCAAATTTGAGTAATAGCTGGTGGCGAGATTATTGCGCTCTTGATAGGAACAAAATTCTGGGGAGTAAATTTTGAGTGATAGCTAGCGGCACCGCGCGGGTGAGCAAATTTGAGCGGCCTGCCCGTCCGAGCGGTTTGGCTGCCTGCACTTGGATAAAATTTAAGGCGCTAGTGGAATTTTAAAGGTTGCGAAATTTCAAATACTCGCTAAATTTAGGATTTTCGTGGAATTTTAAAACGTCGCGGAATTTTAAATATCGTGGAATTTAAATACCTCGAAATTTTAAACGCTTATAAAATTTCACGCTCTCGTGCGCGAGTATTTAAAGGCGGCGCAGTATTGCAAGATATCCGCAGAATGCCGAAACTGCGGATAAATTTTATGAAATTCGCAAGTCGAGGGCAAAATTTAGGCGCGGGTGTATAGCGTTCACGCGAATTGCACTTAGTAGTTGTAGGTTTGCCGCCAAATGATTGAGCTTGCCGTTTATCGGTCAAATTTTGCCGCCCTGCGAGATTAAGTTTATTTGGTTCGGATGAAATTTAAGAAGCGCGAGCTGTTGGCGGCAGTGCAAAATTTAACCCGCTTGCATAAAATTTTAAGGAGCGCACGATGGCAAACGCCGTAAATTCCGCGCAGTACCAAGCGCGCATCAAGCAGGCGGAAGCTCTTTTTGAGGGGCAAAATTTTACCAGACGTCAAACGATAAATTTAAGCGGCGGATATGAGATCGTAAAAGACGCATATAGGCTCGGCGCGGCAAGCTTTAGCGGCGGCGAATACACGCTGTTTGATGCTCGCAAAATGCAGATAATAAGCTGGCGCTGTATAGACGATAGGGCGGAATTTTTTAGCCTGATCCGCCACGCAGACGGCAAATTTTACCTTGTTTTTCGCCAGGATCTATACGGCTACAGCGTGCTTGATCTAGCCTCAGCGCAGATCATGCGCTTCGTGCCGGACGCCTGGCTAGACGGCAAGGAGAGCTTCATTTGGGGCGGCGTGCACTATTTGCGAGGTTGGGACGCGCTGGCGGTGGACGGTTGCTACTGGGCGGCTCCAAACGGCGTGCATTTGGTGAGCTTTGCCGAGCCGATGAGCGAAGAGCAGAGATATGTAGGTGTCTTAGACTGCATATGGGGCGGTTACGACATCTACGAGCAGGCTGATTTCGCGGGCTTTGAGAGTAATGAACTGAGCCTGAAATGCTTTCGCGCGGATACCTTGCGATATGAAAATATAAAAATTTCGCGCGAGCAATACCGCGAATGGATGCGCGAAGCAAAACGGCTATAAGCTTTAAATTTGCTAAATTTCGCGCCTAAATTTAAACGCTTGCAAGCGGTAAATTTTAATGACGAGTCGCAAAAAGCGGAATTCGGCGAGACCAAAGGGGCTGAAATAAGGAATACGGATGTTTTTTGAATACATTTTAATCGGCGCCTGCGTAGGCTTTATCAGCGGATTTTTCGGCATCGGCGGCGGCACCGTCGTGGTGCCCGTGATGATGCTCTTCGGCTACGACGTCAAGTACGCCATCGGCATCAGTATCATGCAGATGATCTTCAGCTCGATTTTCGGCTCGTTCGTAAATTTTAAAAGCAAAATGCTCGATGTCGCGCCGGCGCTGGTGCTGGGGCTCGGAGGCTTTTGCGGCGCGCTTAGTAGCGGCTTTATCGTAAGCTATTTCTCCTCAAAATTTCTACTCGGCACGCTCATTTTAGTGCAGATCATAAATTTAATCAAACTCTTCAAAACCCCGACCGAGCCCACCGGCGAGGCTAACGAATCCAAAATTTTGCTCTTTATCGTGGGGCTGTTCGTCGGCGCCGTGGCGATCAGCGTGGGTATCGGCGGCGCGGTATTCGTGATGCCTATTTTGATCAGCTTTTTAAACTACGACATCAAAAAGGCCGTCAGTACGGGGCTATTTTTCGTGATATTTTCCTCAAGCGCGGGCTTTCTGAGCCTTTCCGCGCACGGGCTCGTGTACTACAAGATCGGCGCGTTGCTAGGTGTCGGCTCGCTAGCGGGCGTTTGCGCGGGCGTCAAAACCTCGCACAAGATCGGCAAAAAGGCTCAAAAGCGCTGGATGATCGCGCTTATCGTCACGATACTTTGTATAACGGTTAGGAAATTTTTGGCTTTGAGCTAGGCGCGTTTGCCGAATCGAAGCTAAAATCGGATCTAAATTTAGTCGCGGCGCCTTGCCGCTAAATTTAACTCAAATTTAAAGGCTCATCAATGAACGAAGCTCAAATTTCGCTAGCGGGCAAAATTTCAGACGCGCTAAAGCGCCTGATCGCTGGCAAGTTCGGCTCGCAGTACAAGGGCGAAGCGCCGTATCCGGGGTGTCGCGTGCAAGAGGGGTATTTTGATTTTTTGGGCGTGGAGTGCCGCAAAGCGCACATCAGGCTCTATCTTGACGACTTTGACGCGGATAGCTTCAGAGCCGATGCGCCCGAAATAGATGGGCTGGAGCGCGAGGAGTTTGAGGTCATCGTCCCGCTCATCGCAAAGAGCGCGGAGGAGGAGTTTTTGTCTGAAGCAAATCTGCCGTTTTTTGCGTATAAGCTGGATTTAGCGGTCAAAGTTGAAGGCGCGAGCGGGAGCTTGGCGCAGCGCAGCTGCGTGCATAA
>CAURMQ010000117.1:0-5754 GCA_963525765.1 uncultured Campylobacter sp.
ATAAACATGCAGCGCCTTAAAAGCGAGTTTGAGCAGATAAGCCGCTTTGGGGCTTTGGCGGGCGGCGGACTTACGCGGCTCGCATTTTCGCGCGAGGATAAAGAGGCGCGCGACTTCCTCATATCGCTACTTCAAAAAGAAAATTTCAAGATCAAGATCGACGATACGGGCAATATTTTCGCTAAATTTAGCAGCGTCAGCAATCCCGATTTGCCGTCCGTCAGCGCGGGCTCGCATATCGATAGCGTACCGCAGGGCGGCTTTTATGACGGCACGCTAGGCGTCATGGCCGCTTTGGAGGCGATCCGCGCAGTGCGAGATAGCGGAGAGAGGCTTGCGCGACCGCTGGAGCTCATCGTCTTTGTTTGCGAGGAATCGAGCCGCTTTAAAATGGCGACCGTAGGCAGCAAGATAATTAGCGGCAAGCTATCGCGGCAGCGGCTGGGCGAGCTAAAGGATCGGGATGGAATTTCGCTGTTTGATGCGATGCAGGGTTTCTGGCTAAATCCCGCAAATTTAAAAAACTGCGTCCTGCCAAAATCCAGCTTTCATAGCTATATCGAGCTTCATATCGAGCAGGGGCCGGTATTGCAGCGACGCGGCATCCCCGTGGGCATCGTCACAGGTATCGCCGCGCCAGTGCGATACGAGCTGCGGATCGAGGGTAGAGCCGATCACAGCGGCGCTACACCGATGGATATGCGCTGCGATGCCCTGGCTTGCGCTAGCGAGATCATTTTAAGCGCGGAGAAGATCGCCAAGGAGGGCAAAACCACGGTCGCGACGACGGGCTATGCAAATGCGATACCCGGCGTGCTAAACGTGATCCCGGGCTCCTGCACGCTAGGTCTTGATATACGCGATATAGACGAGGAAGCGCTTGGGGCGGCGGACGATAAAATTTGTGCGGCGATAGATGAAATTTGCGCTCGCAGAGGGTGCAGATTTGAACTAAAAAATCTCATCAAGGATCGCCCCGTAAAGCTAAGCGAGGAGATGATAGCTCTGCTTGAAAGCTGCGCCGGCGAGCTTAAAATTCCAAGCCTGAGGCTTCCTAGCGGCGCGGGACACGACGCGATGAATATGACGGAGCTTGCGGATCGCGTGGGGATGCTTTTCGTGCCGTGCAAAGACGGCATCAGCCACAACGTAAATGAGAGTATAAACTGGCACGACGCGTTTGCCGCTACGAAGGTTCTAGCTGCGGCGATGTTAAGCTTAGCCAAAAAATAAAGGAGAAAAAATGGATGCTATCGCACAAAAAGTAGAGGCGCTAAAAAGCGAGATGATCGGGGATCGCAGGTTTTTTCACTCGCATCCCGAGACGGGC
Organism: uncultured Campylobacter sp.; assembly: GCA_963525765.1. Taxonomy (GTDB): domain Bacteria; phylum Campylobacterota; class Campylobacteria; order Campylobacterales; family Campylobacteraceae; genus Campylobacter_B. The sequence goes on from CAURMQ010000117.1 coordinate 1,331, forward strand.
TGGTTTACCTTTTTTACGACCGCGGTTATCGCAGATCGTATGCGGCGCTTGGGCTATGAGATAAAGCTCGGTCGCGAAGTGGTGAAAGCTGAAGCGAGGCAGGGCGTAGGTAGCAAGGATGCCTGCGAGAAGGCGAAACAGCGCGCCGAAGGGCTGCTAAATGCAGATCAGATAAAATTTCTTGATGCGATGGAGGATGGGCTAACGGGTCTCGTGGCCGAAATAGACACGGGGCGCGCGGGCAAGACGGTCGCTTTTAGATTTGACATAGACGGCGTAGACGTGACAGAGAGCACGGACGCGGATCACCGCCCTTTTAAGGAGGGCTTTCGCTCCGACATTAGCGGCATCACGCACGCGTGCGGGCACGACGGGCATATCACGATGGGACTTGCTCTAGCGAAGCTGATCGCGCAGAGCCTAGACGATTTTAGCGGTAAATTTAGATTTATCTTTCAAACCGCCGAGGAGGGCACCAGAGGCGCCGTAGGTATGGAAGCTGCGGGCGTCACCAAGGGCGTGGATTACTTGCTGGGCGGTCATATCGGCTTTCAGGCTACCACTATGAGAGGCATCATCTGCGGTACCAAAAAGCTGCTTGCGACCACTAAATTTGACGTAAGCTTACAAGGTAAGTCCGCTCACGCCGCGGGCGCGCCGCAAAACGGAGCCAACGCTCTGCTCGCCGCAGCCGAAATGGCGCTTGATATGCACGGCATCACGAGGCACGCAGACGGCGTCACGCGTATCAACGTAGGCGTGCTGCGCGCGGGTGAAGGACGCAACGTCATCGCGCCTAACGGCTATCTCGCGTGCGAGACGCGCGGCGAGAGCACGGAGCTGAATGAGTTTATGAAGGCTAAATGCATGGACATAGTGGAGGGCGTTTCTAAAATTTACGGCGTCAGCTACGACGTGAAGGTCACGGGCGGCACCGCAGGCGGCGATAGCGATGAGGATAGCACGCAGCTTTACGAGGATGCGGCGAAGGCATCGCCGTTTATCGATAACGACAAGATCGTAAGGGAGCTAAATTTTGGCGCATGCGAGGATTTCGCGCACTTTATGCGCTCGGTGCAAGATGCGGGCGGTAAGAGCGGATATCTGATGATCGGCACGACGCTTGCGGCAGGGCATCACAACGCCAAATTCGACTTCGACGAGGACTCGCTGCTTGCTGGAGTGGACGTGTATCTGCGCTGCGCGTATAAGCTAAACGGCAAAATTTAAGGAAAGCGGCATGAAAAGAGCACTGCTTCTAAGCGCTTCCAGTTACAAAGACAGCGGCTATCTGAACCACTGCAAGGGGTGGATCAAGGAATTTTTAGGAGGTCTTTGGGAGGATGAAATTTTATTCATTCCGTTTGCGGGCGTTAGGCGCACGAACGAGCAATACGAGCAGAAGGTCGCGGATTGCCTGGAGAGTAATAATATCAGATCGATCCATCGCTTTGCCGATATGAAAGCCGCCGTTAAAAATGCCAAATCGATCTGCATCGGCGGCGGCAATACCTTCGTGCTGCTAAATGAGCTTTATAAATTTGATCTTTTGGGTGCGATCAAAGACGTCGTGGACGGCGGTACGCCGTATTTCGGCTGGTCTGCGGGCGCAAACGTCGCGGGCAAGACGATGATGACTACCAACGACATGCCGATCGTCTTTCCGCCCTCGCCGGTAGCTCTGGGGATCTTTCCGCACCAGATCAATCCGCACTTCATAAGCGGTAAAATTTCAAACCACAACGGCGAGAGCAGGGAGGAGCGGCTGGAGGAGTTTTTGATCGTCAATCAAAACGACAGCGTCTATGCTATGCCCGAGGGCAGCGCGTTTTTGATAAACGGAAACGAGTGCGAAGTGATGGGGCATGCGGACGTGCTGAAATTCGAGTATAAAAAAGAGATCTCGCGCATCGCCGTGGGAAGTAAATTTAAAATTTAAAAGGAGTTATCGTGCAGACGTTTAGGCTATTTTTGGCGCTTGCGGGTATCGTCGCAGTCGTCGCTTTACTGATCATTAAAAAGGATACTAAAACCGTGCTTATCGGCGTGGGTTTGGTGCTGTGCGTGCTTTGTCTAAAGCCGCTGGACGGGCTGGGCGCCTTTACCTCGTATATGACTAAAGCAGGTCTTATTAAGGCGATCTGCGCCAGTATGGGTTTTGCCTTCGTGATGAAATTTACCGGCTGCGACCGCGCCCTTGTAAATTTACTCACCAGGCCTCTTGGCAATATCGGGTTTTTATTGATCCCTATCGTCGTGGCGCTTACATATTTTATCAATATCGCTATCCCCTCCGCTGCGGGCTGCTCGGCTGCGGTCGGCGCTACGCTGATTCCCGTGATGATGGCTGCGGGCGTTAAACCGGAGATGGCGGGAGCTGCGGTATTTGCGGGCACTTTCGGCGGCGTCTTAAGCCCTGGCTCGGCGCACAATGTATTCGTAACCGATATGGTAAAGGCGCACAACCCCTCCTATACGGTTCAAGATGTCATAGCTGTGCAGTTTTCTAGCGCGATTACCGCTTTGATCGTAGTTTTGATCGTAATTAGCATAACGGCGATAGTTTGCAAAGACTACACCAAGGGGGTAAATTATCTAGCGCAAAGAGAGGGCAGCGCAAATTCCGTTGCGGCAAGTTCCGGCGATAGTTCAAATTTAGACGCGCAGCCCCAGAAGCTAAACGTCTTACACGCGCTTATGCCGCTAGTGCCTTTGGTGATCTTAATCATCGGCGGTACGTCTAAGCTCAACACGATCTCCTTTCTTAAATGGACCAAGATGGGCGTCGCCGAGGCGATGCTACTGGGCGCTATCGTCACCATCGTCATTACTATGACCAACCCTCAAAAGATCACGAAAGAATTTTTCAAGGGCATGGGTAGCGCGTATGCCGATATCATGGGCATCATCATCGCAGCGGGCGTCTTCGTCGCGGGTCTTAGCGCGTGCGGGGCGATCGATTTCGTAATCGAGTGGCTGAAGGGCGAGCAGGGCTACGTAAAATTCGGCGGAACTTTCGTGCCGTTTTTTATGGGCATCGTGACGGGCTCGGGAGACGCGGCGGCGATGGCGTTTAACACCGCCGTGACCGTGCACGCCGACGCACTGGGCTTTGAACAAGATAAGCTCGGTATGGCGGTTGCGATAAGCGGCGCGCTAGGCAGGAGTGCATCGCCGATCGCAGGCGCTTGTATCGTTTGCGCGGGACTTGCGATGGTAAGCCCTATTCAGATCGCTAAAAGAACGGCTTTAGGTATGTTTCTCTCCGTCTGCGTCATCGCATTTTTCATTCTGTAAAAGGAGCTTAATATGGATATCGTGCAGAGGTTTTTAAACTACACCAAAATTAACACCACCACGAATAGAGCCGCGGGCGCTGCGGGCATAATGCCATCAAATCCCAAGGAGCTTGAGCTCGCAGGCCTCATAAAAGGCGAGCTAGAAGCTCTGGGCATAAAAAATATCAGCCTTAGCGAGAAGTCGATTTTGATCGCTAAAATTCCCTCAAATTTAGACGCGCCCGCTCCGAGCGTGGCGTTTTTTGCCCACCTCGATACCAGCGCCGAGCAGAGCGGCGACACCAAAGCTCAGATCGTAAGATATGAAGGCGGCGATATCTGCCTGAATAAAGAGCTTGGGATCTATCTTAAAGAGAGCGAAAATGAGGAGCTGCAGGATTATAAAGGAGATGAGATCATCGTAACGGACGGCACCAGCTTGCTAGGCGCCGACGATAAGGCGGCGATCGCTGCAATCGTAAATGCACTGGAATTTTTTGTCCAAAATCCGCAGATCAAACACGGCGAGATAATCGCCTGCTTCGTGCCAGACGAGGAGCAGGGCTTGCGGGGCGCAAAGGCGCTGGACATAAGCGAGATAGGCGCAGACTTCGGCTACTGCCTTGATTGCTGCGGCATCGGCGAGTTTATCTACGAGAACTGGAACGCGGGCGATTGCGTCGTTACCTTCAAAGGCCAGTCCGCTCATCCGATGAACGCCAAGGGCAAGCTCGTAAATTCCTTGCTTTTGGCGCACAAGTTTATCTCGCTGCTGCCCGCGGGCGAGGCGCCCGAATACACCGATGGCAAGGAGGGCTATTTTTGGGTCAAGGAGCTTAGCGGCAACAGCGCAAAGACCGTCCTAAAGATCGACGTGAGGGAATTTGACGAGAAAAGATACGAGCAGCGCATGGAATTTTTGCAAAAAACTGCGGACGGGCTTCGCGCGATCTGGGGCGATCGGATCGAAATTTCGCTAAACGACCGCTATAAAAACGTCTATAACTTTTTGAAAAACGACGACGCGCCAGCAATTCGCCTTGCGAAGCAGGCTTTTAAAAGCCTAAATATCGAGCCTAAGATCAAGCCTATGCGAGGCGGCTACGACGGCGCCGTCATCTCCGCAAAGGGGCTGCCGTGCCCGAA
>CAURMQ010000118.1:0-5739 GCA_963525765.1 uncultured Campylobacter sp.
TACTATGAGCATGGCTGATTGTATGGTTTTTGGAATGGTGGCGGCAGAAAATATCTGAATTGATTTTGCTTTTTTAGGGTGCGACGGCATATTTAAATTTCGCCGTCACGTCTAAATTTTAAAATTTTATGCAAAAGGTGCATAAAATTTTATCCATTCGGTAAGGGTTAAATTTCACCGAAATTCGCATAGTTTAGGAGACATGCATGATAGCGATCTATTTTAGCGCTACGGGCAACACGAAGCATTGCGCAGATAGGCTCATCGCTCATCTCGGCGGCGTCTGCGTCTCGATCGAGAGCGAGGCCTGCGGCGAGCTTTTAAAACACCACAACGACGTCATTTTGGCGTATCCCGTCTATTTTAGCGACCTGCCGCGTATCGTGCGCGACTTCCTCTACCGAAACGGCGCGAGCTTTAGCGGCAAAAACGTATTCATCCTCGCTACGATGGAGATTTTCAGCGGCGATGGGGCAGGGTGCGCGGCTAGAGTTTTAAAACAATTCGGTGCAAACATAACGGGCGGCGCTCATATCAAAATGCCCGCGTTCATCCTCGACGTGGCGATTTTTAGCTACTCGCAAGCGAAAAACGAGCGCATAATCAAAGAGGCGGACGCTAAAGTCAGACGCGTTGCGGAGGCGCTTAGCGCAGGCCGTCCGCCGCAAGAGGGGCTGGGCGCGCTTTGTCGTATCGCAGGGTTTTTAGGACAGCGACTTTGGATGAAAATTTGGGATAAAAGCCCCTTTGCCAAGCACAAGCCGAGCCTCGATCCATCGCGATGCAGCGGCTGCGGGGCTTGCGTCAAACCCTGCCCGATGCGAAACATAAAGCTCGCTTGCAAAAAGGCGCAATTCGGCGATGAGTGCACGCTTTGCTACAGGTGCGTAAATATATGCGAGCGCAGAGCGATTACGATCCTAGGCAGGGCGAAAAATTTAGAAAATTCCATCCCTGCGGACTTATGAGGACGAGCTCATACCATACAAGCTAGCAATCAAATACATGAAAACGGGCGGAAATTTTACTTTTTGATAGCACTGCGTACGGCTAAAGCGCGATGTCTTACAACGAATATGGCGCAGAAAAAAGTAACTCGCCGCGAGCTCGTGAAATTTAACCTACCGCTGTGCAAGATCCGCGTAAAATTTGGCTATAGCACCCACTACAACTACGAGACCGACGAGCGCGGTAGTAGGGTCATACTAATAAACGGCGGGGCTGCCTCGCGTAACAGGAGGTTAAGGCAAACGGCTTTGATTATATCGCCGTAAGCTACGAGGACGAAGCGGGCAAAAAGACAAAATTTCGCTTATGTAGGCGGTCTTAAATCTCAGTATGTCTTTTTTGCTCCGTATTTAAATTTTTACTCGGTCGCTAGATACTCCTAAATTTAAATTCCCTAGAGCCGAATGTAGCGTCTTAGAATTTTAGCAAAGGTTTATCCTGTAATACTGCGCCGTGAAATTTCAGCAAAGGCTTATTTTGCCGCATACCTCAAAATTCTTAAATTACCCGCGCCGGCCCACTTAAGCTCTAAAGCGCTTGCCTTATCACTTCGCCTAAGGGCAAAATGCCGCGCCTTGTCTTATTAATTCGCCGCGGAATTTCGCGGTAAAACTAAATTTTAAAATTTGGCCCATTTAAATTTAAAAGCGCACGACTATCGCAAAAATCATCCGATATTATTGGCGACGCCGGCCTAATTTTAAAATTACACCATCGCCCCTATTACGGCTATAGTCGTTAAATTTTAAGCAACGATAGGCGATAAAAATTTTAAGAATTTCGCCACCCAGCATTTCTTTATGCCACCAAGCCCACAAAACCGCCTAAACCTTCTTAAAATTTACGCTAAATTTGCTTCCGCGTCCTACCTCGCTACGTAGTGAAATCTGCGCATTATGGATCTTTGCGATTTGTGAGGCGATGGCTAGCCCGAGTCCTGCGCCACTATTTTGCTCGCGATTTCTGGAACGCTCGATTTGATAGAGCTTGTCCCAGATTTTAGTTTGCAAAGCAGGCTCGATGCCCTCTCCATCGTCGCTTATGCTAAGTTCGCACGCGTCTGCACTGACGCAAAGCTCTAAAGCGACGCTGCTGCGCGTAAATTTTAAAGCATTGCTTAAAAGATTGTTAATCAGCCTGATCAAAAGCAACTCATCGCCGTTTACGCGCACGCCCTCGGCTATCTGCGAGCTAAAGCTTAGCCCTTTTTGTGCGCACAAAAGTTGAAAGTCTTGCGCACACTCGTTTGCGATTTTACTTAAGCTTACGGGTGCCAAACACACGCTACGCTGCAAGCGGGCAAGCTCTAAAATCTGCTCTATTAACGCCGAAATTTTACGCGCTTGATTGTTGATGACCGCGAAACTCTCCTTCGCCTCGCTCGCGTCTTGTTCGTAGGCTAGGGCGTAGTCGCTTTGAGCCAGTATGACAGCAACAGGTGTGCGCAGCTCATGCGAAAGATCGGTGCTTAGCTGCCGCTCGCGCTCAAATGCGTTTTGCAGCGATGCTAGCATTTCATTAAACGTAGCTGCGAGCGCGCTTAGCTCATCCTTGCCTCGCGGTAGTTCTATTCGTCGCGTAAAATCGCCGCTAGCTCCGATCTCGCTAGCTGTACGCGACATAGTGCGCACGGGCTTAAACGCTCTTTTTATGATCGCGTAGCCGCCGTAGATGATGAGCGCCACAAATAGCGGCGAGAGAATAAGAGCTATCAGCATCACGCGCTTCATCGCAAGCTCAAACTCGCCAACTGCGATGACGCCGCGTATCCATACGCTGCGCCCTTTGATCTGCGCGTCGTAATAGAAAAACTCGTCGTCATCAAGCTCCACCTCGCGCGCGCCTTGAGGCGAGAGCGGCAACGCAGGCTCGAAGCCTTTAGGCACAAACCCTGCGATCACGCCGCCTTGTCCGTCATGCTCGTAGAAAAATACACCGTCATCAAAGCTTTTTAGCTTGTCATCGCGCGCGGCTTTTTGCACCAAGCGGGCAAGCTTTTTTTGGCTGACGGAGTTTCCTGATACTTCGTCTAAAATATAGCCGCAAATGCCGATAATAGCGCCTGCAAGCACCAAAATAAATACGCTGTAATAAAGCGTCACGCGTAGGCTGATAGGTAGCGCGCGCGAGATAAAATTCTCTTTAGCAGTTGAGAATGCAAGGACTAAGGCTTGAGTAAAATTTCTTATCGAGATTTTAGACGCGAAATTTTGTTCTTGACTTTGCGCGAGAACGCTATTAGAATTTTGCGCTAGATCAGGCGTTGCGCTTGTAGCAGAAAAATTCGGCGCAAAATTTGATGCCGTATTTTGCGTGGAATTCCGTTTAAAATTTGACGCCTGGCTTTGAGTAGAATTTAGAGCCCGGTTTAACTCGATATTTTGCGTGGGATTTTTCTTGCGGCTTTTCTTTAAACACGCAAAATTATGCGTAAAATTTTGTTTAAAATTTCGCACGAATTTTAATATGAAAAGCGCCGTAGCGGCAAAAATCTGCTTCGCAATCGCCGAAATTTTAATCCAAATCTTGCTATTTTGCCACGACATAGCCAAGCCCTCGCTTCGTTTCTATTATATCGCCATGCTCGCCTAGCTTTTTGCGGATATTTTTGATTAAAACATCGATAACATTTGAGCTTGTTTCGTCGCTAAAATCCCAAATGCTCTCGCCGATTTGTTCTCGACTCAAAATCGCACCGCGATTTAGCATTAAAAGCTCTAAAATTCTATATTCCTTACCCGTTAGCTCCACTACCTCGCCCGCGCAGACGACCGATTTTTTGCTTAGATTTAAGCGCACTTGCCCTATGATAATTTCGTTATCCGCAGTAGCGTTTTTGCGCCTGATAATTGCGCGAAGCCGCGCCAAAAGCTCACGAAAATCAAAGGGCTTAACCATATAATCGTCTGCGCCCAGATCAAGCCCTGCGACGATATCTTCTTTGGCGTCCCGCGCAGTTAAAAATAAAACCGGCGTGCCCAGTCCGCGCGCCCGCGCCGCCTTCAAAAATTCAAAGCCGTCCATCACGGGCATCATCGCATCAAGCACGATAGCGTCATATTTCGCGACATCCAAAAACTCTAGCGCTTCCTTGCCGCAAAAGGCGCAATCTACGCTGTAGCCGTCCTTTTTCAGACATTTTGCGATGATTTGATTTAGATCTTTTTCATCCTCGACAAGTAAAATTTTCAAAGTGCTCCTTTAAAATTTTGCTAATTCTAATCCGCCATTTTAACTAAAAATGCATAAATTTTGCGGCGCCTTGGATGTGTAAACCTGCTCGCTTTATGCACCACTAAATTTCAGTAGCATTGGGGCCGCGCTAATTCGCAGATGCCTTTTGTCTAGCTCTAATCTCGCTTGCCTTTTTATCCGCTACGCTTCCTAACCGCCCTAAAAAATTTAGCGCGCCTGCTGCGATATTTAGCGCAAAAAGCCCAAATCCTACGCAGCCAAGCTTGAAATTTTGCTTAGCGATTTCGCGTTTGCAGTGGCTGCAAAGCACTGGCTTGCAAGAATTACAAACCTCCGCGCAGCTTGCTGCGCTGGCAGAATCTCGCGCGCTTGCGAAATTACTTGTATCTGAAAAATTTTGCGTATCGGCGAAATTTTGCTCGCTAGTGAAATTTCGTACACTTGATAAGTCTTGCGTCTGCAAAGAATTCCGCTCGTCCTTATAATCTTTCGCATCCGCAGAAATTTTTTGATTTTCGCAACATTCCACGCTGGAAAAATCTTTAGAATTTTGCTCGCATGACGCGAGATTCCGCTCGCTTATTTTGCTTGCTAAATTTGCCGAAAAATCCTGCGCATTTTCATCTAAATTTTTAGCTGCGTCTGCATTTTGGGCGCCATAGTCAGCGTTTTTGTTTAAGCTAAAATCCCTAGCATCCAAAGCCTCGTTAGTTTGGGCGGAGTTATCTGCTCCACCCTTTAAGCTTTGATTTTTCATCTCACGCCTTTGCTTATTTTTGACGCTGCAAGATCTGCTCGCCCGTAGCAGCGTCGATTAGCACCTCTTTTTTGCTCATGCCCTGGCGCAGTTTCACTTCGTATGCAGGCTTACCGCCGTTGCTTTCTAAATCAACCTCGCGAAAATCCCAGCCGGTGTTTACGCTAAGTGCTTTGGCGCGAGCGTCTGTGGCACTGATTTTGACCTGCGAATAATCAATTTTACTAGGCTTTAGCTTCTTTTGCGTTTGAGTCTTTAAAATTTCGCCGCTTTGAGCGTCGATTTTGATCTCGTTTTCGCTACCTTCTTTATGCGACTCTATCTCATAGACGAGCCTTCCGTGCTCATCGTCGATTTCTACGCTTTTTATAGTCGCGTCACCAAAGTTTTGCTGTGCGATCCCTATCGCTTGATCGAATGAAACTTTAGCATCTTTTTCGCTAAAGTTTCCTGCGTTTAATGCGCCTACAAGGGCGAATGTAGCGGCGAGCGCGCCTAAAGCTTTAAGATTTTTCATCTTTAATCCTTTTGATTTTATTTCCAAATTTTATTTTGGATGGCGCAATTTTAAAATTCCAAGATGAAGCTAAGATGAATACGCGCGGAATTTTAAAATTTCACAAAAATTTTGCTGCGATTTGTGAGATACGAAGTGCGGAATTTCCGAGCATTTACCAAAACGCCGTAAAATTTCAACTTGAAATTTTATCTCAAGGAACGCTTGGTGCCTAGCTTTTTTAAAAATCCGTCGCAGCAGAAGCTTATTTTTCTAAGCTCGC
>CAURMQ010000119.1:0-5736 GCA_963525765.1 uncultured Campylobacter sp.
CGCGTTCAGAAAGTCGATTTTTCTTACCCGTATTATTCAGTGCAAATTGGCGTGCTAAGCCGCAAGGACGATAATATTTCAAGAATCGATCAGATCGCGCATAAAAAAATTCTAAGCGTTAAAGGCACAACTGCCGAGGAGCACTTCAAAAACGCGGGCTATGAGATTGCGACATGTACCGACGCGAATGAGTGCGTCGCTAGGTTAAAGGCTGGCGAGGGCATAGGCTTTGCCGACGATAATACCATCGTACTCGGATATGCTAGAAACGATGCCGCGCTGGATGCAAAAATCATCAACCTTGGGAAGATAGATTATATCGCCGTCGCCCTATCTAAGGGCAATACCGAGCTGCTTGATGCGGTTAATAGCAGCCTGGTAAAAATGTATAAAGCGAAATTTTTCCATAAGGCTTTTGACGAGGATATCAAGCCATACTACGGCGGTAAGATCGATAAAAAGCACTTCACACTCGATGAGGTTTATAGCCTGTTTTAAATTTAGACGTATTTAAAATTTTAAGGCGCCCTTTGACGTCCGAACATACGCGCAGCTGCGATATTTTATCGCAGCTAGCTTTTGCTGCCAAGGCTTCGGTGGCATTTATAATTTAAATTCCGTATTTTTACGGATCCCGGTTGCGATATAAAATTTTATGATGTTTTGATATGCGGTTGTGAAAGGGCGCGACTTATAAAAGATAGTCGGTCGCAAGAAATTCTAATCCGAGTAGTAAAATTTTATATCCTTTTTCAGTTGCATCGGCAATATATTAAATTTAGCCCTAAAAATTTTAGAAAAATGCGATAAATTATTGTATCCGACCATTTTAGCAGCTTCGTTTACGCTGATTTGATCTAGACTTAATAGCTCTTTTGCAATTCCAAGCCGCTCATTTGTCAGCATTGCATAAACGCTCGTGCCAAAATATGCTTTAAAATCCCTTTTTAGTGCAAATTCGTTCGTGGCGCAAAGATGAGCGAGTTCTTTAATGCTAGGTGGATTTTGCATATTTTCGAGTAATATTTTCTTTGCTTTTTGAACTGTTTTTATGCGATTTTCATCAAGATTAAGCGCATTTTCGGGTTCATTAAATTTATGAAAACTTCTATAAAGCATCTCTAAAATTTTACTTTCCATAAAAATTTCGAGCATTTTGCCGTCGTATATCGCGGCATTTTCGAGCTCTTTGAGGATGATATTTTGCACGGCGCTTGTTTTAAATTTCTTCATGCAAACTGCTTGATCTAAATTCAAATTTTTTAAAATTCCTAGTTCATTCGCAAAAGCGGTGCTAAGCGCTATGCATGAGCTTTTATAGTGTTTATTTTCAAGCTCGTGAACGCCACGCAATTTGCTTTGCATAGTTCCGAGCCAAAACTCACCTTTATTCAAGACGAACTGATCTTTATCCGATCTGAAGCAGATAGGATTTTCGCCCGTATTGAAAAATAAAAATGAATAGCGGCTGCCCCGTTCGTGGCGATGCAAAAGGAAATCTCTGCAAATTATATCGCTGCTATAATATCCTATCTCTCCGCCCGTATAAAAAGAGCTAAAGTCAAATTTTATACTTTCGCTTTTAAGCTCGGTTTTGTTATACCTGCATTGCTTGGACGGCTCAATGTCGTTAGATATTTTTTGTAAAAAATCATCTAAACTTATCTCTTTACTCATCTTATCCCTTTAGCGTTTAAAAAAATCCCTCTACCGTTTAGTATTTCTTGATAATGCGTATCTTATTATAGTAAAATGAGTTTAAATTTTAATAAGAAAAGGGGCGTTTGTGCGCGCAATATATAAATTATCGCTGATTGCTGCTATAGCGACAGCTGGAATATCGAGCGAGATAGAAAAACAGGACAAAAGCGTAAATTTGGGTGAAATTACCGTAGTCAGTGCTACGGGCTATCGGCAAAATATCCAAGACGCACCCGCTTCTATCTCCGTTCTTACACAAAAAGAGATACAAAAGCGCAACTACCAAGATATCTCCGCAATGGTAGAGGACTTGCCGAGTGCCTTTACCGCAACGCTAGGCGCTGCATCGAGAAAAGGCATAAGCCTAAGAGGTCTGTCTCAAAAATATACGAAAATTTTAATCGACGGCAAGCCCGCGACCAGCGATAGCGCTTATAAAGGATTAAGAAGTATTGGCAGTAGCCAGAATTTCTTGCCTCCCGCAAATGCGATAGAGCGCATAGAGGTCATCCGCGGTCCTATGAGCTCGCTTTACGGCAGCGACGCTATGGGCGGAGTAATAAATATCATCACCAAGGGCTTTTCAAATGAGCCTAGCGGCAATGTAAACGGATACTATACTTTCGCTAAAAAATCGCAAATAAAAGGTGATTATCAAACGGGTTTTTATCTAAACGGAGCTATCGTCCCGGACGTGCTAGGTATCGCACTTTACGGCAGATTTTTTGAAAAGATAGAGGACAAAGAGCCTTATGCGAATAGAAATAATGAAGAGACGAATATAGGCGCAAAACTAATGTATAACGTAACGCAAAACGATGAGGTAGCGCTTGATTATCGTAAAGTAAATAATAAATTTAGGCGTACATACGGGCGTACGCGAACAACCTCGGAAGGCAATAACGATATTGCGAAAGAGGATATGAAAGGCTACACTGCAAGCCTGTCTCACCAGGGAAAATACGATAAGTTTATGATAGATAGCTACGCAAATTACGATAGCATGAAAGAAAGCGGCGCCCAGGATCTGCGTCTTAGAACGACTACGCTAAATTCTAAAGGCTCATATTTTTTCGATTCAAATGCTTTGAGTTTGGGTGTGCAATACCGAAGCGAGAGATTAAACGAAGCCGCCACTACCGCAGATGAGGCAAATGTCAAAAGATGGGATTATTCGATCTACGGCGAGGATGATTTTTATCTAACTGATGATTTAACGCTAACCGGCGGAATCAGATATAACCGCGATAAAGACTACGGCGGCCATATATCGCCGCGCGCTTATGCCGTTTATCGTTTAAACGAAAGCTTTTCTATTAAAGGCGGCGTTTCGACGGGATATTCAACTCCGGATATTAAGCAGCGTAGCGAGGGCCTTGCCTTGCCATTTGCAGGAGGCCAGGGAGCGCAGATCGGCAGAAGCTCTCTAAAGCCCGAAAGCAGCATAAGCTACGAAGGCGGGTTTTCTTACGACGATAACGATAAATTTAACTTTAGCGCTACCGCGTTTTATACCAAAATCAAAGATGGGATTTCTACCAAATTGATTTGCCGTCCAAGACCGGGAAATCCTTGCGTGTATAACGGCAAAACTTACAGGCGCGGTATTTGGGACACTATAAATATCGGAGAAGCCGAGGTTAGGGGTCTAGAGCTAAGTAGCGATTATCAAATTTTAGATAATTTGAAGCTGCATGCAAACTACGCCTATACGAAATCCGAGCAAAAAACGGGTAGCGAGAAGGGTAAAACCTTAAATAATTTTCCAATCCATTCGGTAAAGCTAGGATTTGATTACGACGTAAGCTCCAAGCTAAACTTATGGTCGCAAATAAATTATTATAGTAGGACGCGCGATAGCCTAAGCTACGATGAGGATATCCGCTCATACACGCTTTTTGATCTGGGCGCGAGCTATAAAGTTACAAAAGACGCAAGTTTAAATTTTACGCTTTATAACATATTCAACGAATTCGTACTAACGCGCTCAGGAAATTACCAAATGATGGTCGTAGACGGGATGAAGGCGCAGGTTGGATTTAACGTGAACTTTTAAATTCGCGGCGCATAAAATTTCGTCCGCGGATTTAAAATTTAAGGAAATTAATGGCGATTCTAAAAAGGAAAAAATTTTGGTTCAACGTCCATCTTGTTTTGACGCTTATATGCTGCGTGCCGATCTTAATCATAGCCCTTAGCGGCGCTATTATCTCGTATCATGATGAGATTATAGATGCGTTAAATCAAAGCAAATCTTTCGTGAGTCCGAGCGGAAAAGACGCCCTCGAACCCGCCGAAATTTTAAATATTTTCAGAAAAGCCAAGCCCGGTTTTACGCTCAGTTATTATAGAATTCCTCAAAATAAAAACGAAGCGATTAGGCTTTCTGGCACAGATTCTAGCGGCGAGTTTAAATCATATTTTATAGATCCTTATAACGGCGAAATTACTTCGGAAAACATAGGCGATACGTTTATCGGCGTAGCGTTAAATCTACATACTAATCTGGGATTTGGGTTAAGTAAAAACGAAACTCTGCGGCTAATAGGCAAAAATATCGTGGCGTTTAGCACAATTATGTTTATTTTAGTCTTAATTTCAGGCGTGGTGATCTATTATCCTAGCTTTAGAGGAAAGATTTTACGCGCATTTAGGATAAATTTTAAAGCGAGAGGTTACACGTTTTTATATAGCTTGCATGGCGCGGTCGGAGTTTTGCTGCTACCCGTTTTACTTACGATAAGCGCTAGCGGGCTTTATTGGTCGTATGATTGGATAGCCAAAATCACCAACAGAGCGCTAGGGGAAAAGGAAATTTTTAGAAAAACGAGTTTTACCGAAGTGCGAGGATTTTCGCTTGAGGATGAAGATAAAATTTTAAATTTGCAGACGGCATTTGATATTTTTAAGCGTGAACGCGGTAAAAACTACGAATTCTTTAACATCATCGCCCAAAAAGATGGAGAAAATTTTATGATCTTTTATTTCGATAAAGGCGAAGAGGGCGAAGAGCATATGAACACGATGAGTGTAAACGTTAAAAAGGGCATCTTGCGGCATGCTCGCTATGATGATGCGAAAAGCACCATGCCGCGCCCTTTTGCTATACATAAAGCCGTTTTGAGCGTGCATTCGGGCTATATCTTTGGCGAGGCAGGCAAGTTCTTATTCTGCGTAGCGGCGATTTCTGTGTTATTTTTTATAATTACGGGATTTTGGATGAGCATAAAAAGAATTTGCAAGAAAAGATAAATCTATGAATTCAAAGCGGAGAAATAGCTTATTCGCGGCGTAAATTTAAAATTTTATCCGAAGCGGTATCGCTTCTTTTCAGTTAATAAAATTTTATGTGTAGCGCTTTGAAATACTGCGTGCAGAGTCTTTGTGGACCTTGTGCCGCATCTTGATTTTGTTAAATTTGCTCCGGCGTTTCAACCGCGCTTATTTGCCGTTCATAAAATCCCTAATATTTTGCGCGATCATTTTTATCAGCCGTTTGCGAGCCTCTGTGCTCGCCCATGCGATGTGAGGCGTGATGACGACGTTGCGGCGATTTTTCACGCGCAGCAGCGGATGATCAGCCCTCATCGGCTCTGTTTGCAGCACGTCAAGCGCCGTGCGCAGGCCTCGTTCGTCCACGGCGCGAGCCAGCGCGTCCTCATCCACGATGCCGCCGCGGCCGAAATTCATCAAGATCGCTCCCTCTTTCATCTTTGCAAGCTCCGCCTCGCCGATCAATCCCGCTGTTCTTTCATTTAGTGGAGCGTGGATCGAGATGATGTCGCATGCCCTCAAAAGCGCGTCCAGGCTCACTCTGGCAAACTCGCCGTTGTCGTTCGCGCCGCTAGTGGAGTAGTATCTCACGTTCGCGCCGAACGCGGCGGCGATGCGGGCGAGCTTTACGCCGATCTGTCCAAGCCCGATGACGCCGAATTCTTTGCCGTAAATTTCGCTGATGGGCGCGTCAATGTGAGTAAAAATTTCGCTCTCGCACCATTTGCCGCTGCTGCCGTAATCCGCGTAGTATCCGAGCGC
>CAURMQ010000120.1:0-5617 GCA_963525765.1 uncultured Campylobacter sp.
TAGTTTTATCCTTTTCTCTATAAATTCTATCCGTAAGATTTCTTAGTTCTAGATAATCCTCGTCTTGAGATAGATCCGGACCGCCGCTTTCTACCAAATCGTAAATTCTCGAATAAATACAACTTTCCATATCCTTAGCGGCATCCATCATGATCTCAAAATCATTCCCGTCCATGGTATAATCCCATGTTTTGACTTCTAGGTCTAACATATTTACTCCTTTGTACAACAAATTTTTTATGAATGTGTGAGATTGCTTTAAGTATGGCGTTTCGATATCGTTATTATACTATATGTCATTTAAATTTACAAATTTTATAGCCCCACATTGTTCTGCGACACTACCGAGAGGGGTCACATAGATCTTTAAAGTTCTATACTAAAAGCTATACCGCAAAATTTAAAATTTCGCGCTTAGTCAGCGCCGATATAAATCCAAAGTCGCGCAACAGCCTGTCCCATAAATTCAAAAAATCCAAACATCGCCATATTCGCCGTACTGCCGCGTCTCAGTGCCGCTGTACTACTTAAAATCTCAGCGGCTTTGCTTCCAAATTTAGCCGCCGTCATATCGCCGTATCGTTTAAAATTTTAACGATACGCGTGCAAATTTTAAGCTCTAGCCGATGTGTCGTCGTACCGATTAATTTAGCAACTTCTGCGCGGATTTAAAACTCGGTCGCCGCAATTTTAACATAACCCAAAGTTCCGACCTCAGCCGCCGCCTACGAATTCTACGATCTCATATTTTTTGCCGCTTGAGATCTGCGTGCGCTCCCACGCCTCTTTTTTTAAAATTTCGCCGTCGCGCTCGAGCGCTACTAGGCGCAGATCGTGTCCGCGCCGGCGCAAAAACTCGCTCACGCTCATATCCTGCGCCAGTTGCAGCGGCTCGCCGTTTACACAGATCTCAATCATCGCTCGCTCCCAAGCTCTCGCGATACTCCTCGTAAGTGCCCCTAAAATCGACGATTTCGCCGCCTCCTTTGAGGTGTAAAATTCTATTTGCAAACGCGTCGATGAGCTCGCGGTCGTGGCTCACGCAGATCGCGCAGCCCGCGAAGTTATACAGCGCCTCGCCAAGCGCGATGATCGCCTCGAGATCGAGGTGGTTGTTGGGCTCATCAAGCACCAGCAGGTTCGGGCGTTGCAGCATTAGCTTGCTTAGCATCACGCGGTGTTTCTCGCCGCCGCTTAGGCTGCCCACGCTTTTCTCCTGCTCCGCGCCGCTAAAAAGCATACGTCCAAGGCATTTGCGAATTTCATCCAGATCCCTATTCTGCGGGCTTTGTAGATATTCGTAGAGCTTGAGCTCGCCTGAAATTTTATTATTCGTATCCTGCGCGAAGTACCCAGGCTCGATCGTAGCGCCCATGTGCACCTTGCCGCGCTGCGGCGCGAGCTCGCCCATGATGATCTTGCAAAGCGTGCTTTTGCCCACGCCGTTTCGCCCGATAATCGCGATCTTATCGCCGCGAGCGAGCTTGAGGTTAAAATTTTTCAGAATTTGAACCTCGCCGAAGCTCATATCCACGCCGCTTAGCTCTAAAATTTCATTACCGATCTCGCGCGCGGGCTTAAATAAAATGCTAGGCTCTCTGCGCGAAGAGGTCGCAAGCTCGCTAAGATCGAGTTTATCGAGCTGTTTTTGACGGCTCGTGGCCTGCTTTGCCTTGCTTGCGTTGGCGCTGAAGCGAGCGATAAATTTTTCAAGCTCCGCCTTTTCTTTGAGTTTTTTCTCGCGCTCAAACTGCGCCTGCTTAGCGATGAGATTGGATGCGATGAACCAGTCGTCGTAATTGCCGCTAAATTCGCGCACCCGCCTAAAATCAACGTCGAGGATGTCCGTGCAGACGCGGTTTAAGAAGTGGCGGTCGTGGCTGATGACTACGAGCGTGCCCGTGTGGCGATTTAGCTCAAACTCAAGCCACGAAATAGCGTCGATATCGAGGTTGTTCGTAGGCTCGTCCAAAAACAGCACGTCGGGGCGCGGGAAGAGCACCTGCGCGAGCAGAACCTTAAATTTATCGCTCGTCTCGATCTCGCTCATCTTTTTATCGAAGTCGTTTAGCCCCAGCGAGCTTAAAATTTTCTCGATCCGCGTTTCGTATTCGTAGGCGGGATCCTCCTCGGCGCAGATCATCTCAAGCTCGCCTAGGCGCTCGTTTATCTCGTCGTTAAACTCGCCCGCTTCGTAAAGCTGCGTCTTTTCACGCACGGCGTCATAAAGGCGCTTGTTGCCGTAAAGCACGGCGTCTTTGACGCTGAAGCTTTCGAAGGCGAATTGATCCTGCCCTAAAACGCCGATTTTAAGCCCGCTTTGTATTAAAATTTCGCCGCTGCTTGCTTCGATCCGCCCGCTTAAAATTTTAAGTAGCGTCGATTTGCCCGCGCCGTTTGCGCCGATGAGGCCGTAGCGTCTGCCCTTATCGAGGCTCAAATTTACGTTTTCAAAAAGCAGCTGTTTGCCAAAGCGCATCGTTAGATCTTTGATTTCAACCATATTTTTCCTTTTAAATTTCTCTTTGCGTTGCCTTGCGCGCGGGCTTCTGCCTGGTTTTGCGCGCAAATTTCATCTCGCGGTTTATTGCAGCTTTTACGCCGCGGCAAACCGCGATAAATTTCTCCTATTGTAGCTTAAAATTCTGAAATTTCGCCGAAGGCGCGCGGGTGGGCACGATTAAATTTAAACCGCTAGAGCAATTTAAATTTTAGCCGCTGTAATCGCTATCGCGAGTGATGATGAGCGTGTAGTTCGGATACGCCGCGCGCACCTGCTTGCAGACCGCGCGAAACGTCGCCTCCATATCGGGCGCTGCGAAATCGACGATAACGTCGAAGCTAATCGAGCGCTTGCTCTCGTCGAGATAAAATCCGTGTATCTGCGAAACGAACTCGTGCGAAAGCGCCATCTGCTTGATATGCTCGCGGATCTCGGCGGCGCGCGGATCGTTTTTATTAAACGCGTAAATTCCTACGGTGTCTAGGATGATATTAAATTTCGCAAAAACGGCGTTTTGGATGCGGCGCGTAAGAGCGTCGATCTGCGCTGCGGTCGTATCGCTTGCGACCTCGATATGGATGCTACCGACCATCTTATCGGGCCCGTAGTCATGAAACATCAGATCATACGCGCCGATGACGCCCTCAAAGCCGCGCACGACGTCGTAAATTTCATTCGTAAGCTCCAAGCTCGGGCGCGAGCCCAAAAGCTTGCTGATCGTATCGCGCAGAATTTCATACGCCGTTTTGATCAAAAGAGCCGAAATTATCGCGCCCAGATACGCTTCCAAGCTCAGTCCGAAAATAAGCGAAATCAAAGCCGCTACGAGGGTGGCTAGCGATACGAGCGCGTCGTATTTGGCGTCAACTCCGCTAGCGATGAGCGAGTCCGAGTTCACGCGCTCGCCCGTCTTTTGCGTATAGAGCCCCAGGCTAAATTTCGCCGCGACCGCTACGGCGATGATGACGAGCGAAACCGCATTATAATTCGCCGCCTGCGGATGAATGATCTTTTTGATCGATTCTACTAGCGAGACGCCGCCGGTGTAGAGGATGATGACGGCGATTACGATCGCGCTTAGATACTCGATCCTGCCGTGCCCGAAAGGGTGCGCGCGATCGGGCTGCTTGCTAGCAAGATGCACGCCCACGATCGTAATTACGGATGAAAGCGCGTCGCTTAGGTTATTTACGGCATCAAGCACGATCGCGATCGAGCCTGAGATCAGCCCCACGACACCCTTAAATGCCGCTAAAATTACATTTGAAACGATACCGATCGCACCGGTGCGAACGATGATTTTATCTCTGCTATACGCCGCTTGAGGCACTTCCATTATTTATTTCCTTTGAAATTTTATTCCAAGCCGCAATCGCTGCGCGTGTAGGTCAGATCGGCGATTTTTTCGCCGCTTTGCAGAAATTCTCGTACGCCTATGCGCTTTAGACCGCTCGCTTTCATCATCGCGCAGACGTCCTTTTGCCTGTTGGCGCGCAAAATGCTTTCAAAATTTTGCTTGATTTTGGGATCTACTTTGTCCCAAATTTCATTTTTTAGAATCGTGGGAATTACAAATTTATCGCCCTCGCATGTAGTCGCGCTCAACTCTATATTTTTAGTCTCGGGGTGACTGTGCTCATTTACGGCGTCCGCCAAAGCCTTGCAGCGCTCGGCATCGGCATCTCCCGCAAACGCCGCCGTGCAGACAAATATGCCGAATATAGCGAGTATAAATTTTTTCATTTTACCTCCTAGTTTTATTTGAAATTTATCATATTAAAATTTTAAATTCAATCTATTTTTGAAATTTAAAGACCTATTTGCGCGGCGCAAATCCGCAAACCGCCAAAATTACTTGCGTTAAAATAGCGGCGTAAATTCCATAAATCACCGCTATAAATTTTCTAAATCGCGGCAAAAATTCTTTAAATTCCGCGCAAAATTCTATGAGTAGAAATTTTGCGACGGATCGCATGCGCTCGCTCAAAGCGGCGTGCGGCGAGATCGTCCGTATCTTTTTCAAACTCGCCGTTTAAGTTATAGATTTAACGCAGCTTTGAAAAGCTCCAGCCAATCCGCGCCCGCCGTTTAAATTTATAAATTTAATGCAGTTCCGCGTTGAGTTTGATCGCACGCTTGCTAATGCTTGCCGTAATCTGCCCGCTTTGGCTATTTTGTCGGAAGTGCAGACCGCTAAGACCGGCAAGCTCAAGCCCTTTATAAATTTCACGATCGAACGCAAAGCCCGCATTTAGCGCCGCTAGCGCCTCGCGATCCTTTTGCGCGATGAAAACCTTCGTGCCCTCAAGTACCGCAATACCGGCATCCACGATGCAGCGGTCGCCTAGCGGAATGCCCGTTACGGAGTTTGCGCCCAGCAAGCAGTGCTTGCCGATGCTCACAGCATTGCCGTTGGTGCCGCTTAGCACGCCCAAAATCGACGCGCCGCCGCCTATGTCGCTGCCCTCGCCCACGACGACCGAGCTACTGACGCGCCCCTCGATCATAACGCTGCCGGTCGTGCCTGCGTTGAAATTCACATACGCAGCACCCGGCATCACGGTCGTACCCGCGGAGATATGCGCACCCAAACGCACCTTCGCATCGTCTAAAATCCGCACGTTTTGCGGCGGCACGACGTGGCTTAGGTAGCGCGGAAATTTATCGACGCTGATGATACGCGGATAGCGGCCCTGCATTTTTAAAGAGATTTCGTTTTCTCGCAGCCACCAAAGCTCGATCGGCCGGGCGTTTTCATCCCACGCGACATTCGGAAGCACGCTAAATGCGCCGTCTAAATTGAGCGTGCGCGGCTCGCAGAGATTTAGCGAAAGCGCGTAAAGCTTGAGATAGACGCTCTCGACGCTTTTTGGCGCGGCATCCTCGAAGACGAAGGTGGCGCAAAAGCTCGCGTGCTCGTCCGATTTCATCGCCTCTTTAACCGCAAGCAGCACCTGCAGATTTTTGTGCGCGCCTTCTTTGGCGTCTGGCTGTAGAAATTTTAAAGCCTCGATCGCCTTTTTTAGGGCTTTGTGCGTTAGCGGAAGGACGCACTCACTACCGCTAAAATCCACGACCTCGCCGCATTCGGTTAGAGCATGGATTAGCACTGCT
>CAURMQ010000121.1:0-5616 GCA_963525765.1 uncultured Campylobacter sp.
GGCGCGATTTTGTTCTTTCACGGCAACTTCGGCGACGTGAGCGGCTGGGGCGCATACGGCGCGGATTTTGCGGCTTTGGGATACGATTTTTATATTTTCGATTACCCGGGCTACGGCAAATCGGACGGCAAAATTTCATCGCAGCAGCAGCTTTTTGCGAGCGCCGATGCGATGAGCCGCTACGTTTTAGCGCAGCATCCGCCAAGAAAGCTCGTGATGATCGGCTACTCGATCGGAAGCGGCATCGCGGCACAGCAGGCTGCGAAGTGGGACGCGGCGCGGTTGATTTTGCTCGCGCCATATTTTAGCTTCGAGCGGCTCGCGCACGAAAAAATCCCCTTCGTGCCGAAATTTTTGATCCGCTACAAGATTCCGACTGCGGAATTTTTGCAAGCGGCACGCGGCACGCAGATCACGCTCATTCACGGCAGTGCCGACGAGCTGATACCCGTGCAGCACTGCCGCGATCTTGCGGGATTTCTTAAGGCGGGCGATCTATTTTATGAAATACCAGACGCGCGGCATAATGGCCTACTGGCAATGCCCGGGACTTGGAAGATTTTAAAAGAGAGGCTGCGCTAATATAGCGGAGCTCGGCGTAAAATTCCACGCAGAATTCGACCGCTAAATTTTAAAATTTTACGTAAAATTCCCCGCGGGCTCGGTCTCCGTAAAATCGCATGAAATTTTATAGCGGCAAAACACAGCGCCAAAAACAGGGGCGCAATTTCAAATCAAAATTTATGTGCCGTTAGTGTAAATATAGAGCCGATTTTGTAGCGTTAAATTCTTTTTAGCGCGTAGGTGCTGAAAATTTTAAACTAAAATTTGCGCTAGACCGCGACGCCGTATGTTTTAGTCGCGATAAAATTCTGTGAAATTTTATCGCGCGGGCATTTATAAATTTCAAGAAATTTCAAGTCTAAATTTTATATTTACGTCCTGGCGACGCCGTATTTTAGCCGCGTAGAATCCTGCCTAACAAAATTCTGCTGCGTAGATTTCAATTCGCCGCGCTCAAATTTTATCCGACGTTCCGAAATTTATCCCGCCGCGTCTAAATTTCTCCAGCCCGCCGCGCTTTACCGAAATTTATATTTAGTTGTTGTAAAATGCGTTTTTAAAAGGATTTTAGCGGGTTGTGATATGAGTATTTTGGAGCTTACGGAGTGCGTAGGCATCGCTTCGGCGGCGCTTAGCGGGTTTTTATTCGGCGTGAAGAAGGGCTGCGATTGGCTTGGGATCTTTATCGCGGCGTTTTTGACCGCGCTTGGTGGTGGGATCATGCGCGACACCTTGGTAAGCCGCGAGATCTACTCGTTCACGCACTATGCGCCCGTAACCATCGTACTCGCGGTAAGCGCCGTAGCCATTTTTGCCAAACTTTACGAAAACCGCGATTTAGAGGGTAAATTTTTATTTATTCTAACCGATGCGATCGATGTCGTAAGCTTTTCGATCGTAGGGGCGATGGTTGCGCTAAGCTATAATCATAACGTTTTCGGCGTGGTGCTGATCGCATTTTGCAACGGCGTGGGCGGCGGCATTTTGCGCGACGTACTGCTGAATGAAGTGCCGTGGTTTTTGCATACGGGGCTTTATGGCACGATAAGCATGGGCGTGGGCTTGATATATTTCGTGCTTGATGGATTGGGGCTTAGCGGCGCCTTTTCGGTGATTATTTTGCTGGTTTTAGGGGTTGCGTTTCGCATGGTGGCTTATTACAAATCTTGGCATCTGCCTAAAGTGGAGTACAAACAATGAACTATTTGATGGATAATTTTGCGCGCGTAAACGTGGCGCTGGTAAGAGGCGAGGGCTCGATAGTCTATGACGAAGCGGGCAAGGACTACGTGGATTTTGGCGCGGGCATCGGCGTAAACTGCCTGGGGCACGCAAACGAGATCGTCTTAGAAGCGATCGGCACGCAAGCCGCGCAGATCATCCACGGCTCAAATATCTATAGAATTCTGCCCCAAGAAGCCCTGGCTCAAAAGATTAGCGAGCTTTTAGGATACCGCAGCTACGCCGTGTTTTGCAACTCGGGTGCGGAGGCGAACGAAGCGGCGATCAAAATGGCGCGCAAATACGGCACCGTAAACTTCCCTAATAAAAAATTTGAAATTCTAACTCTGCGAAATTCCTTCCACGGCCGCACGCTAGCGACGCTACAAGCTACCGGGCAGGAGAAATTTCATCCGGAAATTTTTGCGCCCTATATGCCCGGGTTTAAATTTTTCGACGATATCGAGGAGATCATCGCGCATATCGATGAAAACAGCGTCGCCGTGATGATCGAGCTAGTCCAGGGCGAGGGCGGCATTAAACCCCTGGATAAGGCTAGCGTACAAAAGCTGGCGGCTGTTTTGAAAGAGAAAAAGCTGCTTTTGATCACCGACGAGGTACAGTGCGGCGTATATCGCACGGGCGAGTTTGCAACGTCGCAAATTTACGGCATCCGCCCCGACATCATCACTTTTGCCAAAGGTCTTGCGGGCGGCGTGCCGATCGGCGCGTGCGTGGCGCAGCAAAATATTTTCGCTCCGGGCGAGCACGGCAGCACCTTCGGCGGTAACTTTTTGGCGACCTCTACGGCGCTTGCGGTGCTTTCGCAGCTTCAGTTTTTAAAAGCGAGCGGCAAGCTTGATAAGACTATAAAAAGATTTATCAAAAAACTAGACGCCATCGCCGCAGACTATCCTAGCCTGATCGAAAAGCGCGTAGGGCTCGGTCTGATGCAAGGCCTTGTGTTGCGCGATGAAAAAAACTTGGGCGAGATATTTAATAAGGCCCTGCAAAACGGACTTTTGATCCTAAAATCCGGTAAATGCACCCTTAGATTTTTGCCTGCATTAAATATCAAAAAACCGGAGATCAAAGAGGGCTTTGCGCGCCTACGCAAGAGCCTGGACGAGATAGCGCGGGCGTGAAATTCAGCGATTTTTTTGAGAGCTGGCTAAACGAGAGCTACTACGCAAATGCCGCTAAAATCGGCAAGAGCGGCGATTTTTACACTGCCGTGAGCGTAGGGAGCTTCTTTGGGATCTGCATCGCGCGCGAAATTTTACGCCTAAGCGCAGATTTTAGCGCGACGCAAGCGTTAAGCTTAGACGCAGCGACAAGCTCGGGCGCATCGCGGCAAAATTTTGCGGCGGCGTGCGAGCTAAATTTAGATGTCTCGCTTGTAGAAAAACCGCAAAATAGCGCTAAAATTGCTATCGTAGAGATCGGCTCGCACGACGGGCGGCTGCTTTGCGACATAGCGCAAGCTATCTTTACGCTGGGCGGCGCGGCGGCGCTTGATAAATTTAGCTTTGCGATCATCGAGCCGCACGAGCGTCTGCGCGAGCTACAGCGGGCGAGCTTTGCGGAGAGCTTTGGCGGCGAAATCGCGCTAAAGCACTTTGCAAGCGCGCGCGAGGCGAAATTTAAAGATGCGATCTTTGTGGCAAATGAGCTTTTCGACGCCTTTAAATGCGAGGCGGTGGACGGCGAAAATATGCTTTTTATAAAAAGCGGTGCGGCAAAATTTGCTCCCATAAAAGAAGGTGAAATTTTGACCATCGCGCGCAGATTCGGTATCTCGCGCGGCGAAATCCCGATCGGATACTTTCGCTTCGCGCGCGAAATTTGCGCCAGCGCGCAGCGGTTTTATTTCATCGCCTTTGATTACGGACAGATGGGCTCTAGCGGCGATTTCAGCCTGCGAATTTACCGAAATCACGAAGTTTTTGGCTTCTTCGAGGTGCAAAACTTGAGCGATTTTTACGGCAAAAGCGATCTTACCTACGACGTAAATTTTGAAATTTTACGCGCGGCGTTTGAGGACGCGGGCGCCGTGACGGCGGATTTTAAAAGACAGATCGCGGCTTTGATAGACTTCGGCGCGGTCCAGCTTTTAGAGCTTTTTATGCAAAAAAGCGGCGAGAAGGGCTACCTAAACGCGCTTTTGCAGTTCAATCACCTGCGCGCTGAGTTTGGCGAAAAGTTTAAGATGATAAAATTTAAAAAGGGGCTTTGATGAAAGCTTTTATCGATTGCGACTGCGAAATTTTACAAAAGACGCTGGAGCTGTTTTTGAAAGACCATGCTGAAAGTGCGCAGGATTGCGACTTTGTGATAAGCGATGAGCCGCAAAGCTCGGCAAAACCGCTATTTCTAATCGTCGAGGGCGGAGATCTGACACTACCGTTTTCAAAAAATACTCTGCTATCGAAGCTAGAGGATTTCCAAGGTTCGCTAAAGCGGGATTTTAGCGGATACGATGCGGCGGAAGAGGAAATTTGCGCGCTGTTTGATGAGTTTAAGGCAAAAATCATCGAAATTTTAAGAAGGCAAAATGGCTAAATTTTCCAAACCTGACGGCGCGCTCTTTACGCAAATTTCAAGCGGTAATTACAAAGGCAAAAAGCTCGCTCTGCCCGCGCTTTCGAGTACGCGCAGCACGAAAAGCATCGTAAAAGGCTCGTTTTTCGATACGTGGCGGGCGGAGTTGCGCGGCGCGACGTTTATCGAGTGCTTCGGCGGCAGCGGCGCGATGGCGCTTGAAGCGCTAAGCAACGGCGCAAAAAACGTTTATGCGATCGAAAAGGACGCCGCCGCGCATAAGATAATGCGGAAAAATTTCGATCTTTTTGGGCTCGGCGCAAATGCGATTTTGGGCGATTGTTTCGAGCGACTACCCGAAATTTTTCACGAGCTGCAAGCGGGCACGAACGGATGCTCGGGTACGAATTCGTTAAATTTAAGCGATAAAAATTTCAAAAACCGCGCCGCCGCCTGCTGCGAAAATTTAAGTATCGAAAAAGAGGGCTGCCGCAAAAGCTTTAGCGGCGTAGAGCAGGGCGAGAACGGATATCGCGCCGCGCAAAGCATAGAAGCGGAAGGTGGCACGCAAAGCGGCGTAAAAAATTTAGCTAAATGCGGCACGCAAAGCAGTGTGCCTGACAGCGCGCAAAATGGCGCACAGAGCAGCACAAATGCTGATTGCGCGGGCGTGGAGGGTTTTGGCGGTTGTGCCCAGATTGGCGATTGTGCGGGCGCTTCTAATATAAAATACCGCGTGAATTCGCTAGCCACGGACGCCGCGAGCTTTAGCGAAAAGTTTGACACTGGTTTCGTTTCGCAATACGATGCAAGCGGCACCGAGATAGCTAATCGCAACTTAAATTTAAGCTCAAAATGCGGCGTAAGTTCTAATTTTAACGCAAATCGCGGTGCGGGCTTAGACGTGAGCTGCGAAGAGAAAAAAAGCTTGAATTTAGGCGAAAATTTTGATTCTAGCTGCAGAAAAAGTTTATATTCAAGCGCAAATTTCATCTATGATTCAAGAAAAAATTATACTGAGAATTCTGACGGCAATTTTGGCGTTAGCTGCGAAGAAAATTCGCGCCCAAACGTAAATTTAACCCGCGGTTCAAGAAAAAATTTCGCCGCCAACTCCCGTGAAAATTTTGCCTGCGGTTTAGGCGAAAGCTCTACCGCAAACGGTTTAGGCGAATGCTCTGCTGCAAATTCTAGCGAAAGCCATACCGCAAATTTCAGAGAAAATTCCATCTCCGATCCCGCGCGCAGAGTGTTTGTATATCTGGATCCGCCGTTTGCGATCAGGCAGGG
>CAURMQ010000122.1:0-5597 GCA_963525765.1 uncultured Campylobacter sp.
ACTTCATGCGCGAGAAAAAGGGGCATAAAATTTTGCAGTTTCGCGAAATCTCCGCCAAGCTAATCGATTATCTAAGATGATCGAGCCGCTTGGCGAAATTTAAACTAAGTTATTTAGTATATTTTATTCATAAAAATTTATCTTTTATTTTAGTGCGCTATTAAGGGAATTTAAAGCAATTAAAAAATACAATCACGTTAAATTTTATCTATAAGAATTAGATAGTGTAGTTTTTTAGTATATTTATTGAGGGCTGCATTCTCGCTTATTTTTAAAATAAATTTTAAGGAGACATCATGGCAAACGACAAAATCGCAAAACAAAAAGGCTCACGCAAGAAGACTGCGACGGATGAAAATTCCGCTGCGAATACGGGAGAAAATTCCGTCGCAGACGCGCTCAAAAGCTCCACCGCGTCCGTTTTTGATAAAAGTGCAAGCACTGCTAAAAATTCCGCCGCAAATTCTACGACTTCCGCCTCACATGCTCGCGACAAAATTTCTAAAAATCGCGCCGCAGGTGGGAATTCCTGCGACGAGTGCGATTGCGAAGCCAAAAATTTCGCGTCTGGCTACGATGATAGCGCAAGCTCTACTTCAAGCACGAACCCTGCGGCGCGCTCAAGCGCTCAAGGCGCAAGCAACGCTAAAAATTCCGCGATAAACTCTACAATAAATTCCACGGCTGATTCTTTGACAAATTCCATCTCAAATCCTGCGAAGAGCCCAAGTAGCAACGATCACATCTCTTACTCACACGAGCATAATGATAACTCCGCAGCCCATTCGCATCTACACGACGAAGATCTTGCGACCCACTCACACGATCAAGAAGAGAACCTCGCAGCCTATTTGCACGAATACGGAGCAAATTCTGCAGCGTCTTCGCATGAGCGCGACGAGGATTCCTCCATCGGCTCGCATGAGCACGACAAACATTGCCATGATCACAAACCCCACTCTCACCGCGCGATTATCGGATTTGACGAATACGGCATCCCAAAAGTTTTAGTGCCCGCAGAGGCTAGCCCGCACACACATAAAGACGCGCATGGCAATCTTTTCGAGCATTTTCACGAGGCGGAATTTACGGCGGATTATATGAAGGCGCTGCTTGAATACAAAAAGACCTTCCCTACAAAGCAAGAAGTACTTGAGAAAACCCCTGATCCTGCCGTGCGCGAAATGATGCTTAGGATGGAGCAGATCGGCGTAGATACGGCGTTTGATCGCTTCGATAAACAGATGCCGATGTGTAGTTATGGACTTAGCGGGGTATGCTGTAAGATCTGCAATATGGGACCTTGCAAAATTACTAAAAAGGCCGATCGTGGCACTTGCGGTGCAGACGCCGATCTCATCGTGTCGCGCAACTTACTGCGCCAAGTAGCCGCGGGCGTAGCTCAACACGGCGCACATGCTAGAGAGCTTCTACTGTCGCTAAAATGGGCGGCACAAGGTAAGCTAGATCTACCAATCATAGGTGAATACAAAATCATCAATACCGCCAAAGCCTTTGGAATTCCAACTGAAGGCAGAGAGTTAAAAGAGGTAGCGATCGAGCTTGCCGATACGCTTTTGACAGATCTTTCGCAAAGTAGCGGCGAGTATAAAACTATCACTGCGCTCGCACCCAAGGAGCGTCAAGAGGTATGGCGAAAGCTAGATATCTTGCCGATTAGTGCATATAACGAAGTCTTTGAGGCGTATCACCGAACGGGTGTAGGCACGGACGGAGACTGGCGCAGCGTGATGCAGCATCTTTTGCGCTGTGGGCTTGCTTTTACCTTCACCGGCGTAGTAGCTGCGAATATCGCTACGGATGCGCTATTTGGCGTAGGAGATCGCGTAACTTCCAAAAGCAATATGGGCGCGCTTAAAAAAGGCTGGGTCAATATCGCAGTGCACGGACATCTGCCGACATTGGTAAGCCTAATAGTGGAGATCGGAAATTCTAAAGAGTACCAAGATAAGGCTCGCGCAATAGGCGCACAGGGGATCGCATTTTACGGCGTGTGCTGTTCTGGGCTATCGGCGATGTATCGCAACTGGGGCGTTGTTCCGCTCTCAAACGCCGTAACTGCCGAACTCGTCATAGGCACGGGCGCACTTGATCTGTGGGTAGCCGATGTCCAAGATGTCTATCCTGCGATCATGGATGTAGCTAACTGCTTCCAGACCAAGGTCGTTACCACAAGCTCATCAGCTAGGCTTCCCGGAGCCGAGCATATAGGCTACGATCATCACCATAGCAATATCGCCGAGACTAGGAATTTAGCACGTAAAATTCTAGACCGCGCATTGCAATCTCACGAAAAGCGCAAGGGGCTGCCGGTATATATTCCGCCGTACGAAGTCGAGGCCGAAGTGGGCTTTTCGGTAGAATTCGTCCATAAACACTACGGCGGCATGGAGCCGTTAGCGCACGCGCTAAAAAGCGGTGAAATTTTAGGCATCGTAAATATGGTCGGCTGCACCAATCCTAAAGTGCCTTATGAGCGCGCTATCATAGATGTCGCACAAACCCTAATCGAAAATAACGTCCTAATCCTGACCAACGGCTGCGCGTCGTTCCCGTTAATGAAGCTGGGCTTTTGCCAAAAAAGCGCGTATAAAAAAGCAGGCGCGTCGCTGCGAACGTTTTTAGAAAAAGATGAGCTTCCGCCGGTATGGCACGTGGGTGAGTGCATCGACAACACCCGCTCCAGCGGAATTTTCGCAGGTATCGCAGGAGTGCTAGGCAAAAATCTCTACGAGCTGCCGCTTGCCTTCACCTCTCCCGAGTGGGCGAACGAAAAGGGCGTCGATGCCTCGCTCGGATTTCGCCTGATGGGCATAGACTCATATCACTGCGTCGAGTATCAAATCCACGGCTCCGCAAACGTCATACACTTTTTCAAAGAGGGTACCAGGCGGGCACTTGGCTCTGTGATGCACGTAGATACCGATCCGGTCGCGCTTGCGCTAAAAATGGTAAGCGATATGCGCCTAAAGCGTAAAGCTCTAGGCTGGCAGTAGCGACGGATGGATTCATTTCGCATCGCATTTTAAGCGATGCGAAATTTCATGATAAAATTTAACCTCTTGCGGGCAAATAAAATCCCGCAGCTAAACGAGTAGTAAAATTCTACAACTAAGTGGCTAGCAAAACCGTGATCGAATAAAGATAAAATTTTCGCACCGCATCCGTTCGTGGAATTCTAAATCAAATCTTCAAATTCTACGTAAAATTTCGCTGCGCGCTGCGTCTGCTGCTAAATCGATGGAATTTAGCCAGGCAAAATTCCGCCATTGAGCTTAAGCGCATCTTTCGCGAAAGGATGAAATTTTAAAATTCCATCTTGGCGTAAATTTCGTAGGCTCTCATCTGAAATCCGCAAGCTAAATTTTGCTAAAAGCCTTATTGCACAAAGCTGCACGCCATTAGATCTCGCCCGCATGTATGAAAGTTGAAATCATAAAAATTTAATATGATATGTGCTAAAATGCCATATTTGTTTAAGGATTTAGATGCATAAATCAAAGCCGCCGCAGTCTCTGCGTCATCATCGGTAGAAGGCGCCTCGTGCGAGGCGGAGGCATTGCTGCCAAGTCCTGCGTTTCGCAGCTTGAGGCAGTGCGACAAAAGCGCGTCTATGCTGCACCTGCAAACATTTTCGGCCAAGACCACACGGGCGCGAGGACGTCACTGCAAATCTTGCAGGCGGCTAAAATTTTCATCAGGATCTTTTTTGAAATATTGATCTTGGAGCTATCACGAAGGAATTTTACCGCAAGCCTTTCGCTACGAGCCGGAAGGTGGAATTTAAAGTGAAATTTTAAGCGGGTTTCGATGAAGCGAAATTTCAAAGATTAAATTTAAGGCAAAAGATAAAATTTAAAGCAAGGGAAGGTATGAAAAATTTTAAATTTATGCTCGTGCTGCTGATACTGGCGACGATTGCGACGATTGCGATATCGCTTTGTATAGGGCGCTTCGGCCTAAGCATCGACGAGGTTTTTAAAGCGCTTAGCGGCGGCGAGGTAGCGCAAAACGTCCATAACGTCATCATGCAGGTGCGCTTGCCACGCATCATCGCCGCAGTACTCGTGGGTGCGGCGTTGGGCATCAGCGGCACGGCGTATCAGGGCGTCTTTAAAAACCAGCTCGTCTCGCCCGATCTCTTAGGCGTGAGCGCCGGAGCTTGCGTGGGCGCGGCGATTGCGATCCTGCTTGATCTAAATATCCTTTTGATCCAGCTTTTCGCCTTCGTTTTCGGGCTTACGGCGGTTTGCATTACGCTTCTGATCACGCGCGCGCTGCGTTCGAGCGCCACCATAATGCTCGTGCTTGCGGGCATCATCGTAAGCGGTCTAATGGGCGCGCTGATCGGATTTTTAAAATTTATGGCGGATCCCGAGACGAAGCTTGCAGACATCGTGTATTGGCAGCTAGGAAGCCTCGCGAAAGTAGATCCCTCCGTGCTAGCGATGATAGCGCCGGTGATGGGGGTTTGTATCGCTATCTTGGTGCTGATGAGCTACCGAATAAACGTCCTATCTATGGGCGATGCGACCGCGGCGAAGCTCGGCGTAAACGTCGTGCTGGAGCGGGGCATCATCATCGTCTGCGCGACGCTGCTAACCGCAAGCAGCGTGTGTATCAGCGGCATAGTCGCATGGGTGGGGCTTTTGATGCCGCATTTAACGCGCATGATCGTGGGCGTTAGCAACACCAAGGCGATCCCCGCGAGCATATTTTTAAGCGCGATCTTCGTGCTCATCGTAGACGACGTAGCGCGCAGCATAAATCAAAGCGAGATCCCGTTAGGTGTGCTTACGGGCTTTATCGGTACGCTATTTTTTATATTCATCCTGCTTAAAAACAAAAGGAAGCTAAATGGTTAGGGTTGAGAGCTTAGACTTCGGCTACGTAAAATCCGCCCCTCTGACGCTGCGCGACGTGAATTTCAACCTCGAAGCGGGCGCGATGCTGACGATTTTGGGGCAAAACGGCGCGGGCAAATCGACGCTTTTAAATTTAATCAGCGGCACGCTTGAGCCTCTGCGCGGTAAAATTTCAATCGACGGCAAGGATATGACGAGCCTCAGCGCCAAAGGGCGCGCCGAGATCATCGGCTACGTCTCGCAAAGCGAGGTCTGCGAGTACGACTACAGCGTCTTTGAATACGTCCTGATGGGGCGCACGGCGCATATCGGGATCTTTTCGCAGCCGAGCGAAAACGACTATAAGCTCGCGCAGCGCTACATGAAAATGCTTGAAATTTGGCACCTAAAAGACAAGATCATCACGCGCCTAAGCGGCGGTCAGAGACAGATGGCGTCTATCGCACGCGCCCTTTGCAGCGAGCCTAAGATCGTGATCTTCGACGAGCCCACCTCGGCGTTAGACTTTGCCAACCAATACAAATTCCTCCGCGCCACAAAAGAGCTTCTCAAAAACGGCTACACCGTCGTTTTAGCCACGCACAATCCGGACTTCGCGCTGCTTTTGGGCGGATACGTCGCGCTCGTAAAAGGCGGCGGCGAGGTCGCATACGGCAAGGCCGAGCAGATCATAAAGAGCGAAATTTTAAGCAAGCTATACGATCTGAAGCT
>CAURMQ010000123.1:0-5597 GCA_963525765.1 uncultured Campylobacter sp.
CGAGGATTTTAATTGCGTTGCGCGGTGTCGCACTGATTTTTTTATGACGGCGCTGTTCTTTCTGCTGCGATGGTAGCGATTTTGGCGCTGCTTTTACCGCCCCGCCGCCCGTATCACTACCATGGGCGGTTTGATTTTGCCGGTCGAGACATTGATGATCTTGTTACCGCAAGGAATTTAATTTACTGCCGTAACGACTTCAGTGAAATTTCGCCCATTCGCGCCAGTTAAATTCCACCGCACCACCCATATCTATTTCGTCGTATCGCCATGCATTCATGCGGTCTGCCCGCCGCCGATAGAGTAGTCGTATTGCCGAGTGCACAATGCTATCGTACCCGTGCTATGAAATTTTATATGTTTATGCCCACAAAATTTTAAAATACCGCTCCATAGATCATTTCGCCGTGCCGCCCGTACGTACTACCAAATCCACTCGCAGCGATTAAATTTAGCCGCACTTTCACGCGCCGTTTTCTGCACCCGTCAGCTATTTTGAATTTTGTCGTTTCGCCGTCACGGCTCGCCATTTCGCGCTAACTACCTCCCGCCATATTGCTCGCTGTATTTGTGCGATAAATTTAACCGCACCGCTGCGCTCGCCGTTTCGCTCTAATATCGTAGGCGATTGCCTATCCATGCCATTCAAATTTGTCGCATTGCCGCGTATCTGTTTCGCCTCGCCCGCCGAAATTTAGCCAACCTCTCGTACCTATTAAATTTCATCGCACCCGACGCATCCACGCCCGCCCGCTTGGGAAATTCCGCCGCCTAAAGCAATACTAAAATATTTTGCGATAAAATGGGCGAAATTTTTCACAAAGGATTTACTATGCAGATCATCTCGACTCCCGATGCGGCGCAGGCCATCGGGCCGTACTCTCAGGCGATCAAGGCAGGCGGACTCATCTTTACCTCGGGGCAGATTGCGCTTAAGCCGGACGGCAAGTTCGTCGCGGGCGGCGTGGAGGCGCAGAGCAGGCAGGTTTTGCAAAACCTCGCCGCGATCCTAAAAGAGGCGGGCGCGACACTGCAAGATGCCGTCAAAACGACGATTTTTTTGGCTGATATGGGCGATTTTGCCGCGGTGAACGAGATATACGCAGCGGCGTTCGGCGAGCACAAGCCGGCTCGCAGCACGGTGCAGGTCGCCAAACTCCCCAAAGACGCGCTTGTGGAGATCGAAGTAATAGCGCTGGCTAGGGCTTAGCGCTAAATTTAGATCGCTAAAACTCTGCCGGTTCGCGTTTGCAGTTAAAATTTAGACGCGGGCGCTTGAAATTTCAACGACTCGCTTTGGTCCTGAAGTCAAGCGCTTTTAAATTTAGATTTTCAAAGCCGTGCCAAATGCCCGTGGTTTTATGCAAACATCGCGTTTGGTGCGCTAAGGCGTTAAAATTTCTCGCTCAAAATGGGATTAAAATGATAGAAAAGCTTATTCAAAAATCTAAAAATATCACGGCAGCGGGGCGCAGCGACATAGAGCCCGCATGGATCGCGCAGGCGCAGCGGCGGCTCGGTTTCGCGCTGCCTACGAGCTACAAGCAGATGCTACTAAGATACGCTAGCGTGAGTGCGGCGGGGACGGAACTAAAAACGATCGCGCCGCCCGAGTTTGCGGATAGTGCCGATGAGGGCATCTGCTACACGTATGAGATAAATCTCAAAAACGGGCTATTTACCGCGGATGAGCTTGTGTTTTTGTAGCTCGAGGACGAGGAGTATTATTTTAAAATTTCGCCCGTAGGCGACGGCAGCGGTATAGCGGACGGCTCGCCGAATACGGCGCGCAGCAAGACGGCGAAGAGTACGAGCGGCGAAACTGCGGGCGCGGCAGCGCGTGGTACAGTGGTCGCGACGGTAGCCGACAGTGCGGAAAATAGGGCATCTGGTGACGAAGCGCGCGCGGAGAGATCGCTGGATGCGGCGCGCGATATGAATGCCGAAGCAGCAGATGAAACGACGTGCAAAGCTGCAGGCGCGACAATGAGCGAGGCGGCAAGTGGAGCGACGAAAGAGATAACGAGCGAGCAGGTAGGCGACGCGCCGTGCGAATACCCCGTATATGTGCGCGACTACGCAGAGGGTGAGGATAGGCTTTTCGCGGACGATTTTTACGGGTTTTTGGAAAAATTTTAAGACGAAATTTAACGCAAAATCAGGAGAGGCGAAATGGGGCTGTTTGACATTTTTAAAAATGATAAATTTGACATCGACGTGCGCTCGGACGGCGTTTTTATTGGCGGTGTAAACTGCGAGTTTGATCTAGCTAAATTTAATGAAGCCCTAGATCAGCCGCGCGTGATCGATGACGGAGAGGGCAAAAGCCGCTATTTTTGGGATGAGGCGGGGATTTTCGCCTTCGTGCGCGCAGACGAGCTCGCAGAACCGAGGCTTTCCGAGATAGTTTTGATGCTTGAGGTCGCAAGGGGCGTGCAGCACGAGGTTCCGCGCGAGCTATACGGCGGCGCATTCACGCTTGAGGGCAGACCGCCGCTTGAGGCCGTGCCAGAGCAGGAGCTGCGCGGCGCATATATATTTTTGGAGCTTAGCCTCGGCAAATTCGAAGTCTCTCTAGCTCTAGCAGAGGCCGTGCAGGAGCGCATAGGCGCGATGGACTTTGCCGAGCGCTTCGCTAAGCGCGACACCGACGAGATAGCAGATATCGTGCGAGCTGCGGAAATGCCGATAGGACGCGTCTGCATCAATCAAAAGACAAAAAAGGTAAAGCCGAGGCCGAGCGATAAATTTAAGCTTCCGTGCGCGGCGGGTGAGACGCTCTCGTTTAAAAATTTCAATTTCAAAATCGCCGTGATGAACGAGCTGATGTATGAAAAAGCCCTGCTACAGCCCAAATTTGACGTGTTTGAGTACTGCGAAGAGCGCGGCATCGATCCGTACGCGGACTTCGGCGCACTGCCGCAAGCCAAAAAGTGGTTCAAGGACTATTCGGTCCCCGTAAATTTGGCGGAGCGGGTGAGTGAGCTCTATCTTGACGGCGGAAATGAAATTTATCTGCAAATCGCGCCTGATTGGGACGGCGAGGATGAGCTTTTTGATATCAAAAACATTGATGCCGCCGAGCTTGCACAATTCAAAAATCTTAAAAAAATCGAGACTAGCGGCATCGGCATATCTAAAAAGGCGCGAAAAGCCTGCGCAGATGCGGGGATCACGGTAGTTGATTGAGCGCGGAAGCGGACTTTGAGCCATACAGCGCGCGGTTTTAAAAAGCTGAAATAGGCTTTTGAGCTACGGTGTGTGCTCTTAAAAGGTCGTAAT
The DNA here is from genome assembly GCA_963525765.1 of uncultured Campylobacter sp. GTDB lineage: Bacteria > Campylobacterota > Campylobacteria > Campylobacterales > Campylobacteraceae > Campylobacter_B. Next base: position 3,283 of record CAURMQ010000123.1, read on the forward strand.
CGTTACCGCGTCGCGCAAAATTCCGCGCAAAATTCTACTTATAGTAAGCGCTATAAATGGGCTTTGAAAGGCGCTTGGCGAAGCATCTGACATGTCTAATTTGGCGCGCGTTACAAGTTTTGAGGAGGCTTTTGCAGCGTAAGAGCCACGCCGCTAAATGTGCGAGATGAGTGTGTTGCGAGAGTAAAAAATAGTTCGCTTTTTGATTTTGGAAAAATTCGCTGCGTAGCAAGGAGATTAAATTTACCGCTTTTAAATTTTAAAATTTACAAAGAGCGGCGCGCGCGGCTTTGAATGTGCGGCTAAATTTAGATTTCATAAAAGATTAAATTCTAAGCGCGGTTAAATTTGCGTCTTTAATTCCGTTTGTAGCTGTATCATGTCATAAAATAGGGCAAGAGAACAGATCGCGTTTGCGCGCGATCAGCGCGGATCAAATTAAAATTTCGTCTTTGGAATTTAGTCTGAATTTGCAGCTTGCATCAAGAAAGTATTTTTTGTAAGCCGATATTGAGTAGCCAAGAAGTGTCTTGAAACTTAGCATCGACGGCTTAAAAAGTATTTTGAAATCCGCGCCAAGAGTTGTGTTTTAAAACAACAAGGCGCGGCGCTACTTTGCTGTTTTAAAACGCCGCTTCGAGGCTAAATTTCATAGCCGCATAAAGCCGTCGTCGTAGCTGCCTTCTAGCTTGCGGCGCATATCCTCGCGCCATTTTGGCGTAAGCGTCGTAAGCAGGTTAAATTTTGCTAACAGCCCTTTATCGATACGCTCGCCGTAAAATAGACGGTTGAGCTCCATCACGCTCATCGTAGCGGGGTCGCGCTCTACGACGTAGATCTCGTCGCCCGCGTGGCACGAGCCCGCCTCTAGCACGCGGTAGTACCAGCCGGTAAGTCCGCTGCGCGCGATCTCCGCCGTCATCTCCGCATTACCCCAGCGCATCGAGAGCTTGTAGCAGGGCTTGCGCGGCTGGCTTACTTGTAGCACCAGCGAGCCTATGCGGTGCACATCGCCAATGCAGACGTTTTGCTCGTGTAGTCCGCTGATCGTGAGGTTTTCGCCCATTGCGCCGTAGGCTAGATTTTTAAGCCCCAAAAACCTCTCCCACGCGGCATAATTTTGCAGCGAGTTGGCAAAAATCGCCTTTTCCGTGCCGCCGTGATGCAGCGTGTCGGCTACCGCGTCACCCTCGAATCCAAGCTCATTTGCGCGCACTTCGCCCGTTCTAGCTTGCTTAAAAATCGCCGTCTCCCAGCGCCTTTTTAGAGGCTGCGTAGCGCGCTCGTCGCCGTAAGCGCGCGGTTGCCCGGTCAGCAATGCCTTTAAAACGGGCATTTTTCGCTCCTTAAAATTTGCATCCGTTCTCCTTAGATCATAAAATTTTAGGCAAGAATTTTAGCTAGAAAAGAATTTTAAAATTCTAAATTTTGCGGCGATTTTGCGCTAAATTTCAAGTGCGGGCTTGAAATTTAGCGCGCGGTGTTATTTGTAGTCGTTTGCGTCGTAGCTTTTGCCGTCGTTAAAGTCGCTCAAAAGCCGCACGACGACGGGGCTAAGTAGGATGATCGCGATTAGGTTTGGGATCACCATCAGTCCGTTAAACATATCGGCTAGCCCCCAGACGAGGTCGATCTTTTGCACGCTTCCTATGAATACGAATGCGACGACTAAAATTTGCAAGAGCTTGACGAATTTTGCGCCCAGGAGGTATCGCACGTTAATCTCGGCGAAGTAATACCAGCCCAAAATCGTGGTAAATGCGAAGAAAAACAGGCAGATCGCCACGAAGCCGTAGCCGCCGCTGCGACCCAAAATTTGCGACCCGAAGGCTTCCTGCACCAGCGAGATGCCCGAAAATACCGCTTTGCCGTTTTCGAAGGTGACTACGTCGGTGCTAAGCACCACGAAAACGGTGATGTTAAGCACGATGAATGTATCGACGAAAACGCCCATTATACCGAGCACGGCTTGATCTACGGGGTGTTTGACGTTCGCCGCGGCGTGTGCGTGCGGCGTCGAGCCCATGCCCGCTTCGTTTGAAAAGAGCCCGCGCGCGATGCCGTATCTCATCGCAGTGGCGATCGTAGCGCCCGTAGCGCCGCCCCAGGCGGCCGATGGATCGAACGCGGCTTTGAATATCAGCGCAATGACGGATGGAATTTTATCGAAATTTGAGCCGATGATGACGAGGCCAACGAGTACGTAGCAGATCGCCATTAGTGGCACGACCTTTTCGGCTACGCGTGCGATCGCTTTGACGCCGCCAAAAAAGATGACGCAGCAGATGAGTGCTAAGGCTGCGCCGCTTGCCCAC
>CAURMQ010000124.1:0-5569 GCA_963525765.1 uncultured Campylobacter sp.
TTAGCTCGCTCGTAAGCGGAAACGGGCTAGCGAGCATCACGGCGCGCGCCTATCCGCTGGATTTTAAACGCAAAAGCGATATAAACGTCGTTTTAAAGGAGATCCCACTTGTGCCCGCATCGCCCTATACCGCCAAATATATCGGCAACGAAATCGCAGGCGGCAAGTTAAATTTAAAACTTGCCTACAAAATCGACGATGGCAAGCTAAACGCAAGCAATGATCTGAATTTAGACCGCTTCGAGCTCGGCAAAGAGGTGCAGAGCAAGGATGCGCTGAGCCTTCCGATCGGGCTAGCGGTATCGATCCTAAAGGACAGCGACGATCAGATCGATATTAGCCTGCCTCTAAGCGGCACGCTGAGCGATCCGAAATTTAGCTACGGCGCGCTCGTTTGGGGCGCGGTCAAAAAACTGCTCTCGGATATCGTGTTAAGCCCGTTTAGATTTATGGGAAAGATCGCGGGCGTAGATACGAAAAAGCTCGAAAGTATCGATTTTGAGGCGGCGAGCAGCGAAATTTTAATCAGCGAAAACTCTAAAATAGATGATTTAGCCAAGGTCGCAAAAGCCAAGCCCGAACTTAAGATCATTCTAAACTCTGCGTATAACGAAAAGCTCGATACTCACGAGTTTAAAAGGCGCTCGCTGCAAAATACCCTCACGCTGATGTCTAATAAACAAGGTCTCTCCACGGATGAAGCCATAGCGGCGCTTAAGATCAAATACGGTATCAAATCCGGCGGCGATGAGGCGATTGAGGAGCTGATAGGGGCGCAGAAATTTACCCGTTCGCGTCTTGATGAGCTAGCCCTTGCCAGGGCGGCCGCCGTGCAATCGGCACTAATGCAGCGCGGCGTAAGCGCTTCTCGCATAGAGATCAAAAAACCCAGCGAAGCGGAGCTTAAACAAAACAGCTTTATCCCGCTAAGTCTCGGCGTAGAGAGGTAGTGTAAGCAAAATTTGGCTATACTAAGCGGATTAAAAATTTAAGGAACGGTGATGATAAATATAGGAATTCACGGCGGAAGCGGCAGAATGGGCACGATGATCTACGAATGCCTGAAAAATTTTGATCAGGCGCGAGCAAGCGTGATCTACACGGTCACGCCGCTTGATTATACGCCGAGCTGCGCCGTAACGAGCAGCTACGACGAGCTTTTTAGCGGCTGCGACGTCGTGATAGACTTCACGATCCGAGACGGCGCGATAAACTTAATGAAATTTGCGCTTTCGCACCCAAAGCCGCTTTGCATCGGCACGACGGCTCTGGGCGAAGAGGGCGAGCGGCTACTGCGCGAATGCGGCGCGAAGATGCCCGTGTTGCACGCTACGAATATGAGCCTGGGCGTCGCGGTACTAAACAAGCTCGTAGCGCTTGCTAGCAGGAGCCTGCGCGATTTTGACTGTGAAATTTTAGAGATGCACCACCGCCACAAAAAAGACGCCCCGAGCGGCACGGCGATAAGTCTTGCGGAGAGTGCCGCGAGCGCGCGCGGGCTAAGCTTAAAAGATGTGCGCGTAAGCGGTCGCGACGGGCTCATCGGCGAGCGCGACAAGGACGAGATCGCCGTGATGTCGCTGCGCGGAGGCGATATAGTCGGGTGCCACACCGTGGGATTTTACGGCGATGGCGAGTTTGTCGAGCTAAATCATACGGCCACTTCGCGCGCGACCTTTGCCAGAGGCGCGATAAAGGCCGCAGTTTGGCTAGCGCCCCAAAATAGCGGACTTTACGGCATCGACGACTGCTTAGGAATCTAGGCTTTGCGGCTAAATTTAAGAGGAAAAAATGCCAACCAAAGATGAAATTTTAAATTTTTTACGTGAGCTAAAGCCCGAGCTTGAAAGTTTTGGAATTTACAAAGTCGGGCTATTCGGCAGCTACGCCAAAGACAGAGCGAATATCGCCGAGAGGTTTAAAATTTCAGCCGATCTATTTGATGAGGCGCCGGCTACATGCCGGACGGCGAGCCGTCGATGATAAAACAAAATATAGATAAATTTCTAAAAAATAAAATTTAAGAGGTTAGAAAATGTGCGCAATCGTGGGAGTCATAAATTCCGAAGGTGCGGCTAAAACCGCGTATTACGGGCTTTTTGCCATGCAGCACCGCGGCCAGGAGGCAAGCGGCATCAGCTCGAGCTTCAACCATCATATCAAAACGATCAAAGCCACAGGGCTCGTGACGGAGGTTTTTAGCCCCGCGAGTTTTGAAATTTTAAAGGGCAACATCGCGATCGGCCACAACCGCTACGGCACCGCGGGCGCAGACAGCCTTAAGGACGCACAGCCCGTTGCGGGCAACTACGCTCTTGGGGAGATCTCGATCGTTCATAACGGAAATTTGATCAATAAAGACGAAATTCGCCGCAAGCTCGTAAGCGAGGGGGCGATTTTTCAGTCCGGCATGGACACCGAAAACATACTGCACCTCATCGCCCGTAGCAAGCAGGAGCATCTAAAAGACCGTATCATCGAGGCGCTGCAGCAGTGCGTGGGCGCGTATTCGCTTCTGATTTTAAGCCGCTCGAAGATGTTTGCCGTGCGCGATCGCTACGGCGTGCGTCCGCTCAGCATCGGCAGGCTAAAAGACGGCGGCTACATCGTCGCGAGCGAAACCTGCGCGTTTGATCTCGTAGGAGCCGAGTTCATCCGCGACGTGAAACCCGGCGAGATGGTGATTTTCGAAGAGGGCAAGGATGAGTTTAGCTCGGTTCAAATTTTAAAAGCCGCGGAGGCTAGAATTTGCGCGTTTGAATACATCTACTTCGCGCGCCCAGACAGCGTCGTAGAGGGCAAAAACGTATATGAGGTCAGAAAAAAACTAGGCGCTGCGCTCGCGCGAAAATGCGGGGGTTTAAAGGCTGATTTCGTCGTGCCCGTGCCCGATAGCGGCGTGCCGGCGGCGCTGGGTTTCGCGCAAGAGAGCAAAATCCCCTTTGAGATGGCAATCGTGCGCAACCACTACATCGGCCGCACTTTCATCGAGCCGACGCAAGAGGTGCGAAATTTAAAGGTCAAACTCAAGCTAAATCCGATCGGCGCGGCACTGCACGGCAAGAGCGTCGCGGTGATCGACGACAGCATCGTGCGCGGCACCACGAGCAAAAAGATCGTCGAGCTTCTGCGCCATGCGGGCGCGGCGCGCGTACATATGTGCATCGCAAGCCCCGAGCTAAAGTATCCCGAGCGCTACGGCATCGACACGCCGAGCGTGCGCGAGCTGATCGCCGCAAATATGAGCACGGATGAAATTTGCAAATTTATAGGCGCCGACAGCCTCACGTTTCTTAGCGTGCCTGAGCTAGTAGAGGCGCTTGGAAGCGAGCGTAAGTACTCGCTCGTAAGTTTCGACGGCGATTATTTCATCAAAGATTAGCGAATTTAAAGGAGCAAACTATGACAAAATTTAAAATTAAGCGCGTCTATGAGAGCGCAGAGGAAGAGGATGGATTTCGCGTACTATGTGACAGACTGTGGCCGCGCGGCGTAAAAAAAGACGCGCTGGAACTTGATATGTGGGCAAAAGACATAACGCCTAGCACCGAAATACGCAAGCTTTTCGCACATAAGCCTGAGAATTTCGCCCATTTTAAGGAGCTTTACCTAGCCGAACTTGAGCAAAATCCCGCCGTGGCTGAATTTTTGAAAAAGGTTAAAAACGAGCCGGTCGTCACGCTACTATACGCCGCAAAGGACGAGCACTGCAACCACGCGATGATTCTGCGCGATTTTCTGCAAAGCAAGGTACATTGAAATTTTGGCACAAAACGTACTGCTCGCCATATTTTAAAGCAAATGTAAAACCGCCTCGATCACCAAAATCCACTCGTAAAACCGATGCGCGAGGCGAAAATTCAGTGAACAAGGCCTAAGCGGAGCGCTCTTAAAGCCTTGCCATGCGCGATTTGCGATAAATTTTATCTGGATGTACACTTCGCAGATGCGCAAAACAAACGCTAAATTTTGCGTCAGAGCTCTAAAAAACGCAGAATTTTATAAAAAGCGAATAAAATTTCAAGGAAAATAACTCGATTTAATATGCAAATTTAGAATTTCATCTATTTTTTAACGCTATTTTTCATAATGCAAGCTAGGAATTTAAAAAGTGGGCTTAATATAAATTCGCAACAAATTAAATTAATTTCTTACATGCAGCATTTTTAAATTTCATTTAAGGATTTGCCGCTAACATTGCTCGTAATTTTTCACAAGGAGAAACAATGGCAATAAGTGCTAGAAATCAGCTTCACGTCGTAATCGGCGACGTAAAAACAGGTGCGGTAAATTCGCTAATCACAGCTAAAACCAGAGGTGGCGACGTGCTAAAAGCGACCGTGACGACCGATTCCGAAAAAGGTCTAGATCTAAAAGCAGGCAAAGAGGCGATATTTTTATTCAAAGCCCCGAATGTCATCATTTCAAAGGGAGAAAATGATCTTCGCCTAAGTGCTGCGAACCAGCTAAAAGGCAAAATTACCGCCGTTAAAGAGGGCGCAATCAATGCTGAAATCGATGTGAGAACCGCAGGCGGTGAGAATCTAAGCGCGATCGTAACAAACAGCTCCGTTAAAAATTTGGCGCTAGCAGTCGGCGACGAAGTAACCGCGATCATAAAAGCTACTCAAATCATCGTCGGCGTAAAATAATCCTGCATTGTGCGAAACGATGTACACGCTTTAAACATCACAAAATCAAGGAGCGAAATTTTATAAATTCTGCTCCTTCTTCAAAAATCTCTTTTGATAAATCAAATTTCGTAGCAGCTCAAATCGCGCTATAAGCGCTCTTTTCTCTCATGCGCGCAGATGCACCCCGCGCGACATCCAGCCCCAATCACACCAAGAGCGGTCTTGCACTATTTTGCCGCAGTGCACGTTTCGCGCAGGCTTTGCATCTATGCAGCAGGTAAGCCCACGCGCGAGATATTTATGAAACGCAGACCCGCCCTTGACCTACCTCTCTAGGTTATAACGACTTTATTTGCGCGCTCGCTACGCTACTTTGCTCGGTAATGACCGATCATCACACTTTTACAGCGGCAGGCTCGGCATATCTTTTCGCGGCGGCGGTACGATGTTTTGCAAAATACTACGCGATGCAGTAAATTTTAAAATTTAAACTCTCCAAGCGCGACAGAGACTGCTTCACAAAACCCAGACCCGATCCAAAGATCACGACACGCACTTCACCCCCTACTTTGCCGCTTGCTGCGAAATTTAACCACTCTTGCGCAAATAAGACACGATGAGTTTTACGCCGATGACTGCGAGCCGAACGCCATTCGTGCCTCCATAGATGACAACATTAGCTAGCCGATGCGCGCGTTTAAATACGCTTATACCTTGTAAGCAATCAACACTGGCTACAACGAGTGCATACACGTATTAGTTAGTCGCAACAGTCCATAGCGTGTTTTGATTCACTTTAAGCTTTTGTCGATCGGCTCGTTAAAAGGCGTGGATTCCGCGAATAAAATCACTCTCCTAAAATTTTGGCTCGTAGCCGCGGGTAGCGGGCATTTGCTTTGCTAAATTTGATACTCGCCGGGACTCAACTCGCCTCG
>CAURMQ010000125.1:0-5512 GCA_963525765.1 uncultured Campylobacter sp.
GTGATCTAGAAATTTTGCAGCGGCACAAAATTGCCTGGCGCGGATTTTGAGCTTGCGCAAAATTTCGCACCGCTAGCATGTGAGAAACCTGAAATTTTAAATTGCATGTCGCTTTAAAATTTTAAACTTATGAATTTGAGCCGCGTTTGCTTTTAAATCCTAATTACGCGCCGTGCTTGGCGATGAAATTTTAAAATTTTATCGCGCCAAGAGCAGCTCGATTGATTGGCGGGCGCAGCTAAAAAATAAGATAGATAAAATGCATCAGCGCGTGAAGCGGAGTTAAATTTAAATTGCGGGCGAAATTTTAAAGCGTGGCTTAGACCGCTACGCGGGCGTTCGGCTCGGCTATAAAATAGTTAAATTTAGCGCTAGCGTCTGCGGGGGCTTCGGCTACCTGATTTTTGCGGTGCCGAAGCAAAGTCCGTTTTCGTTGCACTGCATATTTTCTATCTGCGGATCCTCGCTTTCGCCGCAAATTTGAATCATCTGATGCGACGCCTCGTCCATTTTAGGCTCGCTGCAATGCGAAACGCCTGGCTTTGGCTGCTCTGGAGCGGAGCAAGCGCATATAAATAACGCTGCGCAGGCGAACAAGAGGGAGTTTTTCATTTTAAATCCTTTTAAAAAAATTTTGTAATTTTATCTTTGTAAAACTGAAATTTTGCGGAATTTAAAGCGTTTCGGATAAATTTAATGTATCTGCATCTGCAAATATAAATTTTCTAAATTTCACGTTAGATACGAAGAGGCGGCGTGTAAAGCGAGATAAATTTAATATTTGTGAGCGAGTTTTAAGACGCAGCCCAAATCGTTTTACGGAAAGATAAGATTAAAGGCGCACTTAATCTTATCTATTGTTTTAAAATTTTTTACCGAAAGCTGCTAGAATTACGCCCTTTAAACCAAAATAAGGAGAAAACATGGCAATGACGAATTACATGGAACTTTTGATGGCAAATCAGCCGTGGAATTTGATTTTATTTATGGCGGTGCCGATGGGCTTAGCAGAAGCGATAGTAGCGAGCGAATTTTTTAGCTTGTACCGCGCGCAGAAGGGCTCTTTGGCTATAAAAATCAATAAATGCCTTAGCATCATTCTCGGCGCATATTTTACGATATTAATCATTTACGTAGCGGTTAAAATTTTGCCCGCTATTCATTTACGTGGCGCTGCGGACACTTTAGCTTTGGCGGCATACGTAGCGGCGGCGCTGCCTGCGCTAGTGCTGCTACTTTTGGAGCTCGGAGTTATCGCAAAAGGAGCGGAATTTAGAGCTAGGCTTAAATTTCATTTCTTGGCGCTGATTGTATTTTTGGTGCTAGGACACGTCGCGATGATTTTTGGAATGACCGATCCAGGTGTGAGTGGCATGGAACATTCTATGATGGATCATGGCTCGATGAGTGGGATGAGCCACGATATGGGTTCGATGGAGGGGATGGATCATTCGCATATGGATCATGGCTCGATGGAGAACATGGATCACGGCGGCATGGATCACTCAAAGATGGAGCATTCACATTAACTTTAGCATGCCCGGCTTGGGCTAAATTTTAAATTCTATCCCGCCGAGCTGCGGAGCTGATAGATCTTTATGATTTGATTGCCTTTGTCTGCGAAATGCATATGCAAGTACCTCTCAAATAAAATTTTACCGCCTTTCATATGCCGCCTGCGAGGCGGTAAAATTTAATATCAAGCTTATCGCCCCACCTTTTTACGTTCTTGTGATCTTTTAAGCCGACTTATGTAGGCACAAAGCTCGCACATATGCGGTTTGAGGTCTAAATTGGCGTGCAAACCGCTTTGGTATATTTTTAACGTTAGTTTAATGCTAAATTTATATAATTTAAGCGAGTTATATTTTAAGAGATGATTAAGAATGAAATGCGCTAAGCTTGGAGGCGGATAGAGTATGCAAGATTACGAATTATTGGACGTTTTGTCCAATAAAAGGGTTCTTTGCCTAGAGGACGAGCCCGGGATTTTAAAAAATATAATCGAATCGCTACAGCTGTTTTTTGGCGAAGTAGTGGGGGTTAAGGACGGGCTGGAGGCGCTTGATGAGGCGATGAGCGGTTCGTACGACGCACTGGTTTTTGATATCGGCGTGCCGCATATGGACGGGCTAGAGGTCGTTAAAAAGATCCGTGCCGCCGGCATCTCGGTGCCGATCGTGATACTTTCGAGCCACACTGAGCAGGAGTATCTGTGGCGGGCGGTGGAGCTTAAGATCACTAGATATCTGCCTAAGCCGTACGACAAAAACGCCTTTATAAAGGCGCTGCAAGACGTCGCTGCGGAGCTGATAAATCACGCGCCGATATTTAGCATAAGCAGTGAGTTGAAGTATGATTTTGCCAAAAAGATCATCTACGTCAAAGACAGCGCCTGTCATCTTTCCAAAAGCGAGAGCAAGCTTTTGGAGTACTTCTTAGCGCGCAAAAATCAAACCGTAACCTACGAGCAGCTATTCGACTATATGTGGGAGTTCGAGCAGCCTAGCAAGGAGGCGATCAAGGCGATCGTCAAAGAGCTACGCCGCAAGATCGGCAAGGACGTGATCAAAAATTTATATGCGGTGGGGTATCTCTTTGAAGTATAAATTTAAATTTATCGTAGCGCTTTTCGTGCTGCTATATATCGTAATTACGGCCTTGGTTTTTAACTTCTACCGCGAGCTTGCGCTAAAGGACACGCGGCGCGAGGCGTTTTATATCCTAGATACGATGAATGCGGTGCGCGATTACGTCTCGACCGTGCAGCGCCCGCTAATAAACGAGCTTAAAGAAAAAAAGCTTCTAAGCGAGGATTTTTTCGATCCGAGGCTGATGTCCTCGACCTACATAACGCGCGAAATTTATAAAATTCAGCTCGCCAAAAATCACATCAACTACGACTACAAGCTCGTCGCTACCGATCCGCTCAATCCCGAGCACGAAGGAAGCGAGTTTGAAAATGAAATTTTAGAGGGCTTTAAAGAAAACAAATATAAAGAATACTCCAGAGTCATCTATGATAAAGGTGGCGCCTCGTATCTTTTGAGCCTGCCGATAACAAACTCCCAGCCTTCGTGCACCGAGTGCCACAGCATCAACGCAGCACCTAAAAAGATGCAAGAGCTCTACGGCGATGTGGGAAATTTCAAAGGCGGCCTAGGCGATACGATCGCGATGATAAGCTTTAAAATTCCGATAAAAAGCATTCTGCTCTATCACACCAAAGAGTTTGTCGTTAGCGGCCTAAGCTTGCTTGTGGTATTTTTGATCTGTATATTTTGTATCTATAAAATTCACAAAAAAAACGCGACTTTAAAGATGCAAACTCAGCTTTTACTGATAAATCAAAGCCGCCTCGCGCTCATGGGCGAGATGATCGGCAATATCTCGCATCAGTGGCGCCAGCCGCTATCGCAGATCAGCTCCACGCTTATAAATTTAGAACTTTATAGCGAGCGGGGCAAGCTTTCAAAAGAGAGGCTCGAAGGTGGCATAAAAGACGCGGGCGAGCAGGTGAAATTTATGAGCGATACGATCGAGGATTTTAAAAATTTCTTCAATCCGAACATGCCAAAGAAAGAATTTAGCGCCGGCGAAGCGATCGAACAGGCGCGTAAAATTTTAAACGCCTCGCTTAAAAAGCACGTCATCGACATAAGCGTGCAGGTAGAGGAAAATTTCACCCTTTACGGCAACGTAAACGAGCTCATCCAGGTGCTAATAAACATCATAAACAACGCGAAGGAAGCATTTTTGGAAGTGCCGCTTAAACGGCGCGAGATTAAAATCCGCTCGTTTTTAAAGCAGGGCGAGCGGGTAATCACGATCGAAAATAACGCAAGCCGCATCGATGAAGCGCAGTTAGATAAAATTTTTGAGCCGCACTTTACGACAAAACAGCAGGGCAGCGGGCTTGGGCTATATATGAGCAAGATGATAATCGAAAAAAACGGAGGGAGCATAAGCGCTGCGAATTCCGACGAAGGCGCGATATTTACGATATCTTTTCGTTAAATTTAGACTTCATTAAATTTCTCCCTTTTTCACCCTTTTTTGTTGATATTATTTCGAACGTAGAACTTTGCTAATTTAAAATTTTGATTTTCAAAGGAGGAGCCATGAAAAAATGGAATAAGATGCTACTAGGCGCGCTAGCCTGTATTAGCATTTTTGCCGCAGGAGCCTGTGCCGACGAAGGCATGGGGCATGAGATGGAAATGTCGCAAAAATCGCGCGACGTCATCGCAAATCCTAAGGGCACGTTGCAAAGCAGAGGCGTCATATCCTTGCAGGACTACGTCGTAGAAGAGCGAGAGATGTATGACTGGCTATTTAAAAATCACCCGATTTTTACCAAATACGGCGGTAAGACGGTCGGTAAGATGGATGTACACGACCGAGGTTTGGAGTGGCTTGCGGAAGGTCATGGATTTGACTTTTCAAAGGCGAGTAAAAGAGACGACGGCAAGGGCTATAGCTCTATGATGTATAGAATCCCTGCGGGCTCTTCTTTGCAATTTCCGAATAAATTCATAGGTCCTGAAAAATGCGGCGAGTGCCACCCTGCGCAGTATGAGACATGGAGCAGATCGCGCCACGCCACTACTATCCGCTTCCCGGGCGAGCACCCGGAGGTTAATAACAACCTAACCGATCCGGTATTTAGCCCGGATACGGCGTCGATCCTTCCAAAAGGTATTACCCCTGACGTAATTTATGCGACCGTGGGACACCTAAGGACAAAATTCGGCTACGTAGATGCATGGCTTCTACGCGGAACCTATCACGTAGAGGGCGGCTTGCTAAGAGATGGCACCGGTCAAATCGTAGCCGGCGGCAACCAATTCCAAAGGACTTGGGCGTTAAATTTAGACGATGAGACGGTCAAAAAGATTAAAAAGATCGTTCCGGAATTCCCAGGCACGCTTGAGGAATACGGCGATAACGGCGGTTACGTAAGAGGTCTTGCGTCGTATGCTGCGAAATATAAAAAATCGATGTTTTTCCAAGCAAACAGCTCGTATTGCGAAGTCTGCCACCCATTCAAATTCGATTTTAAAACTAAGAAAGAATTCTATGCTGCTTTGGGTAACGCAAAAGAGCTTCAAAAGCACACTATCTCCAAAGGTATCACCTGTGAAGAGTGCCATGGAGCGGGCGGTCACCTTGACGGCGCTACAAATTTTAGAACCTCAAACTGCGAACGCTGCCACCAAAGATTTAACTATAGCCCTGATTTAGCTCGTGCTAATCCGCTAAACAACGGAAATCCCGATCTATCTCTTAGCTCTAAATTTAAATCTATGGGACCAGGATGTGGCTCTGAGGGCTCTCAATCATACTTTACTGCTCACTACGAGAAGGGTATGCGCTGCGTAACCTGCCACGATCCGCACGATAACACCGGACCGGTAGTTGGCGATAAAACCGTCAAGGGCGTAAATTACAACTCAGAGCAGGGCTATTTGAGCGCGTTTTATACAAAGCCTAAGATCACAAAAGAGTGCAA
>CAURMQ010000126.1:0-5483 GCA_963525765.1 uncultured Campylobacter sp.
GCAGCGAAACTTACAATGTAATGATCGATGAAGCTCGGCGAAATTTGGTATAACTTAGATCGCAAGTTCGATCTATTTATGATCGCATTTTATTTGGCGGCGATGTGGTACGGATTTCTTTTTAGCTTGAATCCTAAAAGCTTAGATGATCTGAAAATCGCAAATGGAATAATCATGGATGTCGGAAGTGATGATGGGCGCGAATATATGCAGATTTTTACGGATGAGCGCAAATTTATCAAAGTCTTTTTAAATGGCTATACGGATAACTTAACCTACTTTTATAAAAATAAAATTTTGCTCAATGCGGCAATTGTTGAAGCTAATTTTAAGCGCTCAGGAGCGGACGAGTGGCAAGGCGTGAATATCAAGCCTTCTATTTCGCTAATCGCATACGAATGGCTGGAAGGCAAGCGAGTTAAAGCTTGGTATCAAAGCCGTCCGTTTCCGTTTCGGGGTCGCGGCACGGTATATCAGGTCTTATTTTTGGATTATAATGCAAGCGCCGATCCGCCGCAACGCGAGTATATGATGAAATTCAGATATGACAAATACGCTACGACGGATGATAAATTTACGGCTACGGTATTTGGAGCCTTGACGCTCATTTTTCTTGCGATTATGGCGGGCAAATTTTATCAAGCATGGCGCCAACTGCAATAAACATTGCGCCGCGAATTTTAAGTAGCATCAGATAGCCTGAAAACACGGTGCGCAGTATTGATATGAAGTACCTTAAAAGACGCTAGGCTTGCGCTGCATAAAATTTTATTGCGGATAGCGGCGCGAGCAGGATAAGTTTACGGCGATAAATTTAAATCGTCATCAAAAACAGACCGAAACGAGATTTAAAATTTAGATAAATAGCGTGCGCCGAGTTTTGAAATTTTGCGGCTTTGTCTGCGCCGGCTAGCGCGAAATTTTAAAATTTAAACTGCTCGAGGTTTCAAAATTTTAAAATTTCAAATCTCGCGCTCGTTTAGCAGTATCCATAAAATCCAAACGCCAAATGAGAGCGAATGGGCTAAAATAGCCCATTGATCAGCCCCTTAATCGCGTCTGATTGCTCCTTTTTCGCGTCGTTTTTGCTGCTATTATCGTCCTTTTTCACGCCGAAAAGCTTATCGATGCCCTTGCCGATCTGCTTATCGAGTTTGCCCTTGAGGTAGTCCGATCGCACGTCGTATTTTGGATTTTTGATCGTGCCGGTGATGTTTATCTCAAAGTCGGTTTTCTCGACGTTTGCCTTAACTGGCACCGAAATCGCGCCCGTTTTACTATCCAGCGTGCCGTCCGTTACGTTTAGCTTGCTTTTTTGCGCGCTCATATCGGCGTTGAAATTAATTAAATTCTGCTTGATCGTGCCGTTTACTTTGGCGTCGTTATAGACCTCACCGCCTAGATCACGACCTAAAATTTTGCCGATTTTATCGATCAATCCGCCGCTAGGAAGGCGACCGTTATTGATGATTGCATCGAATTTTCCGCTGTGCGAGCTAGTATTATACGTAAGATTTGCATTGCCCGTGCCGTCGTAGACGTGATCGATATTTAGAAGCGTCGTAAGCTCTTTGACGATAAAATTTTGGATTTTAAAGCTTGCCTCATCGCCCGCGATCTGTCCGTTCAGCTCACCGCCCGCGACCTTGGAATTTATGGTCGCAAACAGGCTCTTGCCGTCGTGCGAAAGCTCGCCGGTAGCGGCAATTTTGCCGTTTAGTCTGCGATTTAGAAAAAACTCCAGTCGCTGCAGGCTCGGGATCAGCAGCGCGTAGTTTGCCTTAAGCGCTTTGTTTTTAAGCTCGTAGGTGCCGTTTAAGCTCTGAAGCTGCGCCAGATCGGAGTTCGCGCTTGCGCTAAAGGTCGCGACGGAGTTTTTGATATTTGTCTGCGCCTGCGCGTCCGCTTTTAGATCATTCGGGAAGTTCTTGCCCGTCGCGCCGTCTAAAAATTTCTTAAAAATCATGCCGTTAGCAAGCGAAATTTGCGCCGTGCCGTTGATGCTATCTTTTAAATTTAACTTCGCATCGCCGTTTATCGTGCCGTTTCCGATGGCGCTACCGTAAAAAAGAGCCGAAAGGACGGCTAGATTTAGATTGCTCACCTTAAGCTTTAGATCGCTCAAATTTCCGCTCGCATTCAGGTTGCCGCCCATCGCGTTTAGATTTAAGCTTAGATTTTTAAGTTCGTTCTGCGCTAGAGCCGCGCTAAGCTCGCCGTTTGCCTTGCCTTGCAGCTTCACTCCCAGGATGTTTTGCAGCGCGGCTAGATCGTTTGCATTTAGCTTTGCGGACAGCTCGCCGTTTTTGTTTTTCAGGTCAAATTTGGCCTCGGCATCCGCTTTAAGCGCATCTTTAAACGCCGAAATTTGCGAGTTTGAAAGCTCAAGCGTAGAAAAATCGGTCTTTAAATTTCCGTTTGCTTTAACGTCGCCCGAAATTTTACGCCCGAGCAGGCTTTCGAGCTTCGCTAGATCGGGCAAATTCAGATTGAAATCGGAGTTTAAAGTTTTGTTTTTCAGATCAAATTCCGATTTTTCGGCGCTGATCTTGCCTAGCGTCGAATCGATCTTGCTTGCTGCTCGCAGGACGTCATTTTGCGCCGTGATGTCCGAGTTTAGCGTGATCTGCACGCCTTTTGGGATGGAGATATTCATATCTTTAAACGCAGATTCGTTTAGGATCAAATTTGAACTCTTGATGCTTGCGTTGCCATCTGCGCCGCCGCTGCTAGCCTTGATGTCCGAGAGCACGTCGATATTTCCTTTGACGTAGATCGGCAGAGAGACCACGGCAAGGGCTTTTTCGACGTTTAGGCCCTTAGCGTCGATTTGTAGATCAAGCGGACTAAGGTCTTTTAAATTTGCTAAAAATTTTACGTTGCTATCAAAAATCCGCCCGCTGCCGTTGATGCCGAATTTGTCAAGATCGCCTAAAATTTGCCCCTTAAGGCTCAGCCCTTCGTCAATTTTGATGCCGAGCTTGGCTAGATCGTGCGCGTTTGCGTCGTAGTTAAGATCGAAAGAGCGCGCAAAAAGCGAGTATTTGCCCTTTACGTTTACGTTCGCAGCGTCATTTACGTTGGCGCTGATGTCCAGATCGCCGAAATTTAGATCGAATTTCTCAAGTTTCACGTCAAGTCCGCTTTTTTCTTTGATCAAATTTTCTACGTAAGGCTTGGTGAGATTGTTGCCAAAATCGCTGAAAAATAGGCAGCCTGCGCCTACTATAAGCAGGATTAAAATTCCTGCGATTATGCCGAAAATTTTCATTTCGTCCCCTTAAAAATTTAAAATTTGAGGGTATTATAGCCCTTAAAATTTAACGTTTGAAATCTCAATACTTGAGTTTAAATCACTAAAGTTTTATAAAAATTTTTCATAAACTATTGACAAGATTTTAAATTTTGCATATAATCTTAGCACTCAAACACATTGAGTGCCAATTTTAGAAATCACAAATCAAAGAAAGGACTGAAATGAAATTTCAACCACTTGGCAAGCGCGTTCTAATAGAGCGCGAGGAGGAAACAAAAAAGACCGCTTCGGGCATCATCATCCCCGACAATGCTTCAAAAGAGAAGCCTTCGACCGGCAAAATCGTAGCCGTCGGCAGCGAATGTGAAGGCGTCAAAAATGGCGATACCGTAGCATTTGCAAAATACGCAGGTAGCGAGATCAGCTTAGACGATAAGAAATACCTTATCTTAAATTTAGAAGATGTTTTAGGCATAATTAAATAAAAAGGATTGAAAATGGCAAAAGAGATTATTTTTTCAGACGACGCAAGAAACAAACTCTACGCGGGCGTTAGGAAGCTAAACGATGCTGTAAAAGTTACGATGGGACCTCGCGGTCGCAATGTCTTAATTCAAAAGAGCTTCGGTGCTCCGGCGATCACAAAAGACGGCGTAACCGTCGCTAAAGAGATTGAGCTAAAAGATACGCTAGAGAATATGGGTGCTTCTTTGGTGCGCGAAGTAGCGAGTAAGACCAACGATCAAGCAGGAGATGGCACTACTACAGCAACCGTGCTAGCTCACGCGATCTTTAAAGAGGGCCTACGCAACGTAACTGCGGGCGCAAATCCGATCGAAGTTAAGCGCGGTATGGATAAATTTAGCGCTGAGGTTATTGAGGAGCTAAAAAAATCCTCTAAAAAAGTAAACGGCAAAAAAGAGATCGCTCAGGTTGCTACGATCTCTGCTAATAACGACAGCGCGGTGGGCGATCTGATCGCAGACGCTATGGAAAGAGTCGGCAAGGACGGCGTTATCACCGTTGAAGAGGCAAAATCTATTAACGATGAGTTAAACGTAGTCGAGGGAATGCAGTTTGACCGCGGCTATCTAAGCCCATATTTCATTACAAATGCCGAGAAAATGCTAGTCGAGCTAGCTTCTCCACTAGTGCTTCTATTTGACAAAAAAATTACAAATTTAAAAGATCTACTTCCGGTTTTGGAGCAGGTTCAAAAAAGCGGCAAACCGCTTCTAATCATCGCCGAGGATATCGAGGGCGAGGCGCTTGCGACCTTGGTCGTAAATAAACTTCGCGGCGTGCTAAATATATCCGCGGTCAAAGCCCCTGGATTTGGCGATCGCAGAAAGGCGATGCTTGAAGATATCGCGATTTTAACGGGCGGCACCGTCATCAGCGAGGAGCTTGGAAGAACGCTGGAAAGCGCTTCTATGGCCGATCTCGGACAAGCCGAGCGCATCGTGATCGACAAAGACAACACCACCATCGTAGGCGGCGCGGGCAAGAAAAAAGATATCGACGCGCGCGTTTTACAGATCAAAGCTCAAATCGCCGAGACTACGAGCGATTACGACAAAGAGAAACTTCAAGAGCGTATGGCTAAGCTTAGTGGCGGCGTTGCGGTCATCAAGGTGGGCGCTGCGACCGAAACCGAAATGAAAGAGAAAAAAGACCGCGTGGACGACGCTCTAAACGCAACCAAAGCAGCCGTAGACGAGGGTATAGTAATCGGCGGCGGCGCTGCGCTAATCAGAGCTGGACTTAGCGTAAAGCTAGCTCTAAGCGGCGACGAGCTTATCGGTGCGGACATCGTTAAGCGTGCGCTTTTCGCTCCACTTCGCCAGATCGCAGAGAATGCGGGATTTGACGCGGGTGTCGTAGCAAATAAGGTCGAGCAGGGCTCAGATAAAAAATTTGGCTTCAACGCCGCAAACGGCGAGTACGTCAATATGTTTGAGGCAGGTATCATCGATCCAGTCAAGGTTGAGCGTATCGCGCTTCAAAACGCGGTCTCCGTCGCAAGCCTGCTTCTAACGACCGAAGCGACCGTCAGCGAGATTAAAGAGGAGAAACCTGCAATGCCTCCAATGCCTGATATGGGCGGCATGGGTGGCATGGGCGGAATGATGTAGCCCCATAGGAGCGTCATTCGGCGCTCCTATGCCATTACAACGCGCTGTGAGATTTTGCAGTGCCCTATAATGCTTTATGCGCGGCTATATTT
>CAURMQ010000127.1:0-5391 GCA_963525765.1 uncultured Campylobacter sp.
ATCCGCAACACCAAAAAGCTCATCCGCAGCAAATACAAGCCACAGGAGATGAGATATGTTTAAAATCGCTAAGCTCGAGGGCGGCTTGCAGAATGTCGAGGGCTTTTATTTTGACGGCGTAAATTCGGGCTTTAAAAAAGAGGGAAACGATCTGGGATTTATCCGCGCGGACGAACCCTTTGCCGTAAGCGCGATCTTTACGAGCAATAAATTTCAAGCCGCGCCGATTAGGCATTTCAAAAGGGCGCAAGAGCGCGCGAGCGGAGAGCTTAAAACAAATTTTATCCTCGTAAATTCTAAAAACGCAAACTCGATGACCGGGGAGCAAGGTATCGCCGATATCGATGAAATTTTTAGCGAGCTTGGCAAAAAAATCCCTCTGATAAACCCCGTTATGAGCTCCACCGGCGTCATCGGGTACCGCCTCAAAAAGGAAAAAATTATCGCCGCCGCGCAAAATTTTGACCTCTCGGCACGAAACTCGAACGCCCTAGCCACCGCCATTATGACTACCGACACGATAAAAAAAGAGCTTGCGTATGAAATTTCTTTAGAAAACGGCGAGAAATTTCACATCGCAGCCGTTTGCAAGGGCGCGGGCATGATCAATCCCGCGCTTGCGACCATGCTCTGCTTCGCCCTGACCGACGCAAAAATCCCGCGCGCGGATATGGACGAGCTGCTAAAAAAGGCGGCGGAGCAGAGCTTCAACACCGTAAGCGTCGACGGCGACACCTCCACCAACGATACGATTATGCTCTGCAGCAGCGCCAAATGCACCTATGAAAAGGATGCCTTCGCCTCCGCGCTAAACGCCATGACGCGCGAGCTTGCGCTAATGCTGGTAAAAGACGGCGAAGGCGCAACCAAGCTGGTGCGATTTAGAGTAAGCGGCGCCGCAAACGCCCAGGATGCCCGCACGGCGGCAAAAGCGCTAAGCAATTCGCCGCTTGTTAAAACGGCGATCTTCGGCGAAGATCCGAATTGGGGTCGCATAGCCTCGACCATAGGCGCCTGCGGCATCGAATGCGACGAAGAAAAGCTGCGTATCAAATACGACGATGTGCTGCTCTATGACGCGCAAAATCGCGAGCTGGTCGCCGCACGCGAGGCTGCGGCTCACGCCGTAATGCAGCAAAAAAGCTTTACGATCTGGTGCGATTTGGGGCTCGGAGACGGCGAGTTTAGTGCATACGGCTGCGATCTTAGCTACGACTACGTAAAAATCAACGCCGATTATAGATCATAAAGATTCACAGCTTACTCTTTCATAATAAAAATCTCGTCTCGAAAATAGCGAATAGCGGCAGGGCTTTAAAGCTCTGCCCTAAAATTTTATCATTTAAATTTGCCTGTTTTAAATTTTTAAATACTAAAATTTTACCTCTTAAAATTTGGAATCTCATGCGTGAAATTCAGTCTAAATTTGATAGCTAAAATTAGGTTTTAAGCGCTTTATTGATATACTTAAATAAATTTTTTAAAGGAGTAAAGTATGTTTCATGAATACAGAGATTTAATCACTGAGTTAAAAGGCAAAAACGCGCGTTTTGATTCGCTATTTGAGAAACACGACGAGCTGGATCACAAGATCGCCGACGCGCAGGCCGGCAGAGTGCATATGAGCGATCTGGAGATCGATGCGATGAAGAAGGAAAAGCTTCGCATAAAAGATGAGCTAGGCACCCTGCTAGCGCAATATAAAGCCGAAAAGGCAGATAAATAAAGTTGCTTGACGGCGAAATTAAGATGCAGCGGAGTGCTAGCAAGGCTAATTTCGCCGCCAAGCTTTAATCCACATTTAGAATTTTTTAATCGTAATAAGTTTAGCCGCTTAAATTTGCCTCGCATGATAGAGATATTAAAACAGCGTGCCAAAACGAGTTAAAAATTTATACCGCACGCTTCACCATATTGACACCGCTAAATAATTTTTACGTATCGCTACATCACTGCATATACCAACAATGCGGTATTAGCGCAATCAAATATAATTCGTTACGGCTCTCTATCGCCCTTTCCGCTTCCAAAAATATCTCTTGCTGAATGCGTTTTGCGCTGCAGAGTAAATTAAAATTTACGCTGCGTCGCCCTGCAGCCTGGCTCTTAAATTTTACTTCGCAGTGAGTATTTTCTAGCAAATTTCAAATCTTGCGTTTTGCTTGTTGCAGGCGCAGTACCTACTTTTAAAATTCCGCATTTCGCAGAAATCTAAAGTGGCGCTAGAATTTTAAATTCCCGTTCGCGCTAACTGCGAAATTTCAAATTCGCAGACTCCGACCAAGCGCTAGTTTATGCTAGAGCCTGCTTTAATCTCTTCAAAGAATTTAGCTAAGCTTGCTTATTTTAACCCGCTTCGTTGAGCTTTAAAAATTTAGATTATTTCTTTGATCGTATCGGATAATGCCTACCGACACAGAATTTCTAAAGTTACCCTATTTACTATATACACAATTAAAAGCGGCGCTAACGCGGAATTAAATAATATAAGCGGATCTGTAAAAGGTATGAAATTTAATCATAGAATTTTAAGCGCTAAGGATTTGCGATAGAATTTCGCCGCGCAAATCAAATCCCAAAGCTAGCCTGGTCTACTCGAAAACCTTCGCTTCTAAGCCATGTAGCCTTTGCAAGCCGATATCGATATATTCGTTAAGCTTCTCATTATTTTCCAGCAATTTGTCGTAATAACTCTTGGCTCTTTCTCTCGCGGTCGCATCAGGCTCGATATACTTTAGCCCACTTTTGAAAAATCCTTTGGATTCCACAAAATAGATCGAGTGGATCTTCTCGCAGTGCGATAGCCCTGCTTCAGTGTAGTTTAAAATCGATTCGTACGCGATGTTGCCTAACAGCTCCTGCAGCCTATTTGCGGGATTTTTGAAAAACTCGGCAAACTCCTTATACGGCGTAAAAACCTGATCCAGGTTTTTCATCGCATCGCCGTAGATACCCTTTTTCAGGCGAAACATCGTCATTTCTTGAGAACTCACAAACTTCTCTATTGCTTTTATCGTATCGTTTTTATTCACTAAATTTTCCCTTTTAAAATATGAAACGCTCGGATTATATCGTTTGTTTTATAAAAATCCGTTAAAAATCGGTTAAATTTTGCCCTAGCGTTTTAGCTAAGTTTCTTTGAGCGCTTTTTATTAAATTTCCCGCCTCAGCCGCCGCACTTCTCGCACAATCCTCGCACGAGCACACTTTTGACATTTTTTTGTGGCAAAGTAGGCATCGAAATCTCCTCCATTTTATGGCAGTTTTCGCAGACAAAATACGCTTTTGCGCCGTCGGTAAGCTCATAAAAGCTTTTATGATTATTTTCGCTGGTAATTATCAAATTTTTCTCTTCCAAAAGCGCTATATTGCGATATATCGTGGTTTTATTCGCACCCGTTCGTTCTACTAGTTCATCATAGCTTACCGGACATTTTTTCTCGCTTAGGATCTGCACGATCTGCACTCTAAGCGCCGTAGGAGCGATATCGTGACTCGCTAAAAAATCTTTGGGATCCATTTTACGCCTTTTTTAAAATTTAAGCGATGATAGCGAAATTTAGATAAATTTATATTAAGTTGCAACTAAGTTGCTTTTGATATACTTCCGCAATTTTTTTGGAAAGGAATTTTATGAAAAAGCTTATTTTCACGCTTTTAGCAGCTAGTTGCGTAGCATTCGCCAAACCTACAGTCACCACGACCATACTTCCTACGAAGTATTTTGTTGAACAGATCGCAGGCGATACTCTGCAGGTAAATACGATGGTCGGCAAAGGCGCTGATCCGCACACATACGAGCCTAAGCCTTCGGAGATGAAAATGCTAGAAAATAGCGATCTGTATTTTTCAGTCGGTATAGAATTTGATGAAGTCTGGCTACCAAAGCTTGCCGCATCGTATCCGAAGATGAAGATAATCCGCACAGAAGATGGCATCACTAAAATGGCTATGGCAGAGCACCACCATCACGACGAACATGATCATAGCGCGCATCACGATGATCACGATCATGACGCGCACCATGAGCATGGTGACAAAGACCACGAGGCGCACGAGCACCATCATCATCACGGCGGTTTAGACCCACATATCTGGCTCGATCCGCAGCTTGTAAAAATTCAAGCTAAAAATATTAAAGACGCATTAACCAAACAGTATCCTAAGGATGCTAAAATTTATGAAGCAAATTTCGATAAATTTGCTAAAAAGCTGGACGAGCTAGACGCTTACGCAAAGCAGAAATTAGCGGGCGTCAAGGGAAAGAAATTTATGGTTTATCATCCGTCTTGGGGCTATTTCGCGCACCGATACGATTTGGAGCAGATCGCAGTCGAAGTGGAGGGCAAAGAGCCTAAGCCTGCGGATTTAGCCGAGCTAATCGAGGAAGCCAAAGAGGAAAAGATCAAGGTGATTTTCGTCGCACCGCAGTTTTCCAAAAAGGCAGCGCAAACCATCGCCGCGCAAACAGGCGCAAAGGTGATAGAGATCGATCAGCTGCCGCTAGATTGGTACGAGACGATGAAAAAGACGATCGACGTTTTCGGAGAAAATTTGTAGTTGATGAAATTTATTAAAATTTTACTTTTATCCGCGATCTTTAGCTCGCGGATATTTGCGTGCGCTCTGTGCGCCCTATACACGCCCACTGCGCACGTTAGCATCACTCCCGTCGCACAAGACGGCAAGATCGTGAGTCTGCATTTTTCGTGGCTTTTCTCTCAAAATTTTACCGACGTCATAATGCAGACCTACGATATAAATTCCAACGGCAAGCTTGAAAATAGTGAGCTTGCCGAGATAACTAAGGCGATGACCGATTATCTAACCCCCAAAAATTATCTTTGCGAAGCGGAATTCTACGATCAAGCGCCAAAAAACGCAAAGCCCGCACTTAGCAACCTCGTAGGCACGCAGATCAAGGGAAATTTTAAAAACGCAATAAGCCTCGTCAAAAAGGGCAGACTCGTGTTTGAGTTCGATCAAAAGGTCGGCTTCGAGCTGCGAAACGGCCGCGTTCTTAAAATTTCCATTAACGACGATCAGGGATTTTTCAATTTCAAAATGGTTGACGACAAGCCCATTAATCTAGGCGAGGGCTTTGTAGCGAAGCCTAATTCAAATTTAGCCACCACTTTTATAGAATTTAGCGGCGAAAAACCAAAGATCGCAGATAAAAAGCCGCCAATTTCAGGCGCGCCGAACTCCGATTTAACGCAGAGCGAACTTACATCTAGCGAGCAGAGCCTTGCGGGCTCAGAGGATAAACTTGCGCAAGGCGGGCAAGGAAAACCTAATGCCAGCTCGGCGCGCAGATCAAACCAAAGATCCGTCGGCGACATCGTTTCGGAAGCTGCAGCAGAGGCACAAAAAAATATAGCCGCTTCGGAT
>CAURMQ010000128.1:0-5371 GCA_963525765.1 uncultured Campylobacter sp.
CTCCGCTCCCAATCGCGGTAGCTAAAATCATAGACGAAGTGCCCGCCGCGAACGAGTCCGTGGCTGATCTTGCGCTCCATGCCGTAGAAAAAACTACCGTCGTCGTATTCGTTGAAAATGCCGCAATGCACGATTTTTAGACTTTTATTTCTCTCTTTTGACACGGCTATTTATTTCTCATACTATTGCTATTGTTATTTATTCGGCTTGCATACAGCAGGGCAGAAAAAACTGCTATATAGCTCAAAATAGGTTTATTTACAAATGGAGAATGATCAAATTGAAAAATTACTAAAAAATATATAAAAATAGTAGAAATTTTGAATTCTTTATAGCAAAACGAACTATAAATATTATAAACTATGCCTAAAAAATAAAATATCGCACCAAAAAATCCGGTATAAAGTATAATCTCTAAAATCATATTATGAGCCATGCTATAGCTTGGATCGATGCGAATAGCTCTTTCCGGAAGATTTAAAAATACATCTATCCCCCAACCAAATATAGGTTTTTGCATTATCATATCAATGCTATATTTCCAGATAGCATATCTTCCCGATGAATTTCCTTGGATTAGATCACCGAACCTTTCTGATAGGCTTTCTATATTTAGTAATACAACCAATACAAGAAATACTAGTGTGACAAATATTAATATTAAATTTTTATTTCGCTTAAAATTCACAATGCAATAGAATAAAGTAGCAAAAAAAGCAGCTACCCATGAGGAACGAGAAAACGTAAATATAGTAAAAATAGATAAAATTGCGCAAAACACCAATTTAGCAATAGGCTTTTCTATAAAAATAAATGAAAAAATAAAAGCAAATCCCATAAACATTCCATAGACATTACGACTTATAAAGCCCCCTGTAAAACCACCTTGTACTTTATCTAAAAACGCATTATTACTATCTGTGGCGTTACAAATTCCGGTAACAATAAGCAGAGCAAACGAGATGACTATAAAAATTATAAACTCGGTAATATTAAATGCTTTAATAACATAAAAGTAATAAAGAGCTAAAAATAAAATACCGTATCGGAACGTAAACAAAATTGATGTCTCCCAACTTCTACTATTTAAGTATTCCGGATTAATAAAGTTAGATATGAATTGAGCTACAACTATGCCTATAAACGAAATCAGCAAAATATTAATATCCTTTAATAAATCAGATATTATATTAAAATTCTTTTTATATATAATATGACATAAAAATATTACATCTAAACCTACCCATGACACTTGGTAGAAAGCATTTTTAAAAGGTATAGAAATCAATAACATTGCCATAAAGAATTTTATGGATATCGTGATAATATCATATTTTAAATCGACCGATTTAATTCTAAAATTATTTAATTTCATAACTGGTATAACCCCCTAATTTTTAAATTTCAATCAAGTTCTTCATAATATTTTTTAAGAAAAGTAATATAATTTTGCAATCTTAAAATATCTCTAAATCCAACATGTTTTTTACAAAAATCCCCAACAAATTTTTCATATTCTGTATAAATTTCATAAATTTTATCACTTAAATTTTCGACATTGTATAAAAATTCTTCATCTAGAATCTCTGGAATTCCGCCCACGCGGGTAGATATCAGCACGGGCGAATAAAAAATACCTTCGATCAAAATCACCGGAAAGCCCTCCTTGCGCGAGCTGATCACGTGCAGGTGCGACGCGGCAAGAGTTGCCGCAACGTCATCGCAAAAGCCGCATAGCCGCACGCGGTCCTGCAAATTTAGCGAATCGATTAAATTTTGCAAATTTTGCCTCTCGCCGCCCTGACCGTAAATTTTAAGCTCGAAATCAAATTTCAGCTCGCTTGCGGCGCGGATCAAAAGATCAAAACCCTTGATCTTATCGAGCCTGCCGACCGCGACGATGCTAAATTTAAAATTTTCCGCCGCTGCGTTTGCGCCCTGTTGCGATACGAATACGCTGCTGGTCTTATTTTGCGATGCGTCCGCATCCAAAGGCGTATCTTGCGACGCAAACACAATGCCAGTCATATTTTGCGACGCGAACGTGCCGCCGGCCGAGTCGCCGCACGTTGCTTCCTTGGGCGCCATGTTTGCAGCGCCCTCCGCGTCCTTGCAGCGCGCGAGAATTTCATGATTTACAAATTCCTGCCGCGGCTCTATGCCGAAATATATCACCTTTGCGGCGTGATTTATCGTGGTCGCGACCTTGCGCGAGGCCGCGATGACGTTTCGCACGCGATCGAAAACGGGCGCTTTGCGGTCGTTGTGCTTGGTCGCGACAAGCTTAAGGCTTAAAAATTTTTCAACCACGAAGCCGATCTGCGTGGCTTTGGCGCCGTGCGAATGTAAAATTTCAAATCCGCCCGAGCGTAAAAACCGATAAATTTCAGCGAACAAAAACGGATTGTAGCGTTTGTCGCGGCTTTTGTACTCATAAATTTGCACGCGAGCATCCAAACGCTGCAAAAACTCGCATCTAGCAGGCACGATAAGCGCCGTCTGCTCGCTTTTGCAAAGCTCATTTAGCGAGTCGATTACGATCTTTTCGACGCCGCCGTAAAATCTGGAGCAGCAAAGATAGGCAATTTTCATCTATTTCTGCCCTTCTTCATCTTCAAAATGAAGCTAAAAAGCCCCTGCCTGCCGCTAACCATGATGCGCGGAATTTCAAAATTTGAGTAGTGGGGGCGCAACACGTCGTTTTGCGTCGTAACGGCGCAGCTAAAGCCCGCCTCGCGCGCGCAGCGCACGCTAATCTCGTCGTAAAAGCCGAACGGATAGGCAAAAGCGCTGCAAGAAATCTCAAATTTCGCCTCTATTTCGCGCTTTGATTCACTCATCTGACGCAGCTGCTCTGCCGCGTCTAAGCTAGGCAAATTTGCGTGATCGAGCGTATGCGAGCCGATCTCGATGAGCCCGCTTCGCAAAAGCTCGCGAACCTCATCGTCGCTTAGCATCTGTTCGCGATTTAGCTCGTCGCTTGATTTTTTCAGATCCTTATCGGTCGCCCAATTCCCCTCAAAGCGCCGGTTCACGATAAAAATCGTCGCCTTAAAGCCGTATTTTTGCAAAAGAGGCAGGGCGCCCGTGAGATTATCGCGATACCCGTCGTCGAAGGTAATGCAAACCGCCTTTACAGGCTTCTCATTCAAACTCGCAAGCTCACTTAGAGTGTAGCTCGTAAAGCCGTTTCGCTTCAGCCACGCAAGCTGTTTTTCAAACGCGGCGGGGGTTACGCGTAGGCGGTTAAATTTAGAGGCATGCTTTGGCAGATGCTCGCGGATCATATGATACATCAGCACGCGCGGATACTCGTAAGGCAGATCCTTCGCCCACCACGCAAAGCGCAGACAAAACCACGCAAAAAGTGCCGCAAAAGCCAAAACCACCGCATAGATCATCGCTCGATCCTTACGCGATAACCCAAAAAGCTCAAAATCGTAGCCAGACTTAGCGCTGCAAAGGAGATCTGATAGACTGCGTTTTTAAAAAACAGCGACGCGCACCAAAGAAGCAGCAGCGTTAAAAATGTAATCCTCCAGCCGCTAGGCGCGCCGTTTTCGTAAAAAAATTTTTTCATATTAAACTCTCATAAACCTTTATCGTTTTTTCTACCATCTGCTCTAGGCTGAAGTTTTGCGAAACGTAGCCGTAGCCGTCAAATTTCAGCTCGCGCGCGGAGGCAAACAGCCCCGCCAGCGCCTGCGCATCGCCCACGTCAAAAAAATAGCCGTTTTCGCCCTCTTTTATGATATCGAGCGCGCCGCCGTGACGGGTCGCGATCACCGGGCAGTTGAGCGCTATCGCCTCAGCCATCGAACGCCCGAAGCTCTCGGGCTTACTCGAAGCGCTTACCGTGACCGACGAGAACGAGTAAATCTCGGCTACCTTGCTCTGCGAGCCTGCAAAAATTACGCGCTCGCCCAGTTCAAGCTCAGCTACAAGCGATTTTAGCTCGGAAAAATACTCGTCGCGGCCCGCTCCCACGCCGCCTACGATCAAAATTTTAAGCTTTTGTTCCCTCGCCAAAGCCGCGGCGCGGATCAGGGTTTTGTAATCCTTAATCTGCGTGATGCGCCCAACGCCCGAGACGATGAAATCATCCTGCGCGAGGTTAAAATCTTGCCGAAATTCCGCAATAAAGCGCTCGTCTAAATTTTTGGGATTAAATTTTACTAGATCGATACCGCGCGGAATAATAGTGATCTTGGCCGCATCCACGCCGTAGCTTCGCACCACGTGATCGCGCGCATAGCCGCTAGGACAGATGATCGCGTCCGCATCCGTCATGATTTTGCTGTAGAAATTTACGGAATTTATCCCGTGCACGGTGCTTACGATCTTTGCTTTGGGATGGGCAAATTTAACCAGCCACGCCGGCACGCGGGAGCGGACATGCACGATGTCGGGAGCGATCTCGCTTAAAATTTTACGTAGCTTTAAAACGCGCGCCGGAGCGCTTAGGATATCTTTAGAACAAACGTCGAGCTGCACGTGCACGCCGCCCTCGTTTTCTATCTTTGGCGCCAATTTGCCGCCGTTACTGATAACGAAATTTTCGATGCCGCGCCGCGCAAACTCCCTATTTAGCTCGACTACGCCGCGCTCGACGCCGCCTTCGTTCAGCTCTGGCAGGATTTGCACAACCCTCATATTTTTATCTCCCTCACAAACGCCCCAAGATCGTACTTTGCAGTCTTTTTCAGCTTCGTGCCCTCGCTGTATCGCCTAGCATATCCCGAAGAAACGAGAGCACTTATAAAATCGTCAAATTTATTATGAGCGTCTTTGCGTTTTAAACTCAAAATAGCTACGCTTGCGCTCCCGTTAGATGCAGCCTCGCTTATCATCGAGACGCTGTCCTCGCTAATAAAGACCCACTCGCACTGCGCCAAAAAATCGCCGATCGGATTTACTGGCTCGCGGCTATAAATCACGCTGTAATCCCAGCTAAGCTTTTCTAGCGCGCTCTCGGTAGCCCACGGCGTGCGCGGAGAGGTCGTTAGCGTAAACTCGCAGTCCGCAAACTGCGCCCTTACGCCCTCGATCTGCTTTAAAATTTCATCCCCCATCTCAAAGCAGGAATTCGGTCCGCCGATGATAAATCCTACCGCCTTGCGCTGCGGCCGGTACAGCCCCTGCGGGCGCGAAAAACTAAGCGAGACGGGCGAAATTTTAAGATTTGCGCGCGGCTTTGGGCGGTCATGCGCGCCTGCGATGATGACGCTAAAATCCTTGCGGTAGCCCTTCGGATACATCAGCGCTATACTCGGCTTTGCGTATCTGCGCGCGTAAAATTTCAGCGCGTAATAGCTCGTAGAGCCCGCGCCTACGAACAGATCGAAATCTGCGAAATTTAAATTGCGATCTG
>CAURMQ010000129.1:0-5346 GCA_963525765.1 uncultured Campylobacter sp.
TCCGCCGCGTTAAAATTTAGCGAATTTCAATCTGATGGAATTTAGCACGACCGTTACGGAGCTAAAGCACATCGCCGCGGCGCCGTACATCGGCTTTAGAAGCACGCCGAGCGCTGGATATAGCGCGCCTGCCGCGATCGGGATACACACGGCGTTGTAAAAGAGCGCCCAGAAGAGGTTTTGCCTAATCGTCCGCATGGCAGCACCGCCTAGGCGGAATAGATACAGCACGCTTTCAAGGTCGTTTTTTATAAAAATCACGTCGCCCGCGCCCTTGGCTACGTCGCTGCCGCCGTTCATCGCGATGCCGATGCTAGCAGCTTTTAAGCTCGGCGCGTCATTGACGCCGTCGCCCACGAAAAGCACCCGCTTGCCTTCGTCCGTCAGGGATTTGATGAACTCGTATTTGCCGCTTGGAAGCACTCCGCTTCTTACCTCGTCGATGCCGAGGTTTTGAGCGACGAAATTTGCCGTTTTGGCGTTATCGCCCGTTAGCATGACGATTTTTACGCCGTTTTTTTGCAGCGCCTGCACGACGCCGCGCGCTTCGGCTCTGATCTCGTCGCTAAATGCGATAAAGCCCGCGTACGAGCCGCCTATCGCGCAGTAAACGACGCCGAAGCCCTTGTCTAAAAGCTCCTCCGCTTCTACTTCGACGCCCGCATCCACGCCGCGCTCGCGCAGAAAGCCCGCGCTGCCGCAAAGAATTTCGCCGGTGGGATTTTTCGCGACGATCCCCTTGCCCGCGATACTTTCGAACTTGCCGTTAAATTTAGAAATTTCGCCGAATTTCAGCTCGGCAAATTTTACGATCGCCTTTGAGATCGGATGCTCGCTAAGCTTTTGCGCGCTTGCCAGAGCGTAGAGATCTTGGGCGCCCAGATCGCTGAAGCTTACAGAAATTTCGCCCTTGCTAAGAGTGCCTGTTTTATCAAAAACCGCGACATCGGCGCCTTTTAAAATTTCTAAAATTTCGGGATTTTTGATTAAAATTCCAGCCTTTGCAGCGTTTGAGATCGCACAAACGATCGCGATCGGCGTCGCAAGACCTAGCGCGCACGGGCAGGAGATGATAAGCACGCAGATAGCGGCAGATGCGGCGTATGAAAGCCGCCCGTCAAGCGCCATCCACGCTATAAAGCTAGCAAGCGCGATCAAGATCACCGCGGGCACGAAGATATTTGAAATTTTATCCGCAAAGCGCGCGATCGGCATCTTTTTGTTGCCCGCCTCGTTTAGCAGATTTTTAATCTCGGCAAGCAGCGTCTGATGCGAAAATTTCGTCACCTTCACGTAGATGACGCCATCTGTGCTGACGCAGCCTGCGTTTACCTCATCGCCCACGCCTTTATAAACCGCCAAGCTCTCGCCGCTGATGAGCGAAGCGTCGATCTGCGCGCCGCCCTCGACGATAAGCCCGTCGCAGGGGATGCGCGAGCCGTTTTTTACGAGCACTTTATCGCCCGGCTTTAGCGCTTCTGCGCGCACTTCGGCTATCGTGCCATCGTCTTTGATCAAAAGCGCGGTTTTAGGGCTTAGATCGATTAGCCCTTTGATGTAGTCGTTTGCCTTCATCTTACTGCGCTCTTCAAGGTATTTGCCGAGCGAAATAAAGGCGATTATCATCGAGGCGGACGAGAAATAAAGATTGGTAAATTCATTCTGCGCGCCGTGCGTATAGACCCACGCTGCGGCCGTTAGCGAATAGGCAAACGCAAAAAAGCTTCCCATCGCCACGAGCACGTTCATATCGAAGCTTCTATTTTTCAGAGAGCCGTAAGCGTGATAAAAGAAGTTCTTGCCGCAGTAAAATAGGCTCACGCAAGCCATCGCCGCGCAAAGTAGCGCCTTTGGAACGAAGCTTAAAAACCCGCTCATCTCCACCGCCATTACCGCCACGGCTAAAATGAGAGCGAGGATTAGCCTAAATAGCGCCGCTTTGAGATTGCTCCGCTTTTTGCGCTCCAAATCCTCGTAATCCACGGCGATGTCGTAGCCTAGCTTTTTGATCTTGGCTTTTAGCGTCTCCTCAAGCGCCGGATCAGCAAGTACGAACTCGCCACTACCGTTTGAGAAATTTACGTGCGCTTCCTGCACCCCCTCGATCTTGCGACTTACCCGCTCGATCGCATTGGAGCAGTTTACGCAGCTCATCCCGACGATATTTAGAGTGATTTTGCTTGGCATCCGTCAGTTCGCGCAGGCTAGCTTTTCTGCGACGCTAAAGCCCAAATCGTCCATCTCCTCTTTAAATTTAGCCTCGTCGCGCGGATCTAAGCTTAAACTCACCACTCCACTAGCCACGTCCACCTCGATCTCGCCGAAATCGTCCTTGAGCGCGTTTTTGATCGTCCTCGCGCAGTTTTCGCAGTGTATATTTTGCGCCTTAAATTTTACGCTTTGTTTCAAAGCCATGAGCCTCTCCTTTGGATTAAAATTTCAAAACTTATACTACTTTTTAATAAATTTTATTTCAACGCCCGCTCCTGAAATTTAAGGGTTTTTCGTTATAATCACCCGTTTTTAAATTTAAGCTTTAAGGAATTTTATGGGACGAGCTTTTGAATACAGACGCGCTTCAAAAGAAGCTAGATGGGGAAAGATGAGCAAACTTTTCCCAAAACTGGGCAAGGCCATAACGATGGCTGCGAAAGAGGGCGGCGAAGATCCGCTGATGAACTCCAAGCTGCGCGCCGCGATCGCTACGGCAAAGGCGCAAAATATGCCCAAAGACAATATCGACGCGGCTATCAAGCGCGCAAGCGGCAAAGATAGCGCCGATATCAAAACGATCTTCTACGACGGCAAGGCGCCGCACGGCGCGCTTTTAATAATCGAATGCGCCACCGACAACCCGACCCGCACCGTCGCAAACGTTAAGTCAATTTTAAACAAAGCTAAGGGCGAGTTTTTGCCGAGCGGCAGTTTGAAATTTATGTTTTCGCACAAGGCCGTTTTTGAAACCAAGCTGCCGAGCCGCGACATCGAGGAGCTGGAGCTTGAGCTCATCGACTTCGGTCTTAGCGAGCTTGAGATCAACGAGTTTGAAAACGACAAGGGCGAGCTCGAAAAGACGCTTCTAATCTACGGCGAATACGAAAGCTTCGGCACTCTAAATGAGGGGATCGAAAAGATAGGGCTTGAGATCATCAGCGCAAGCTTAAAATTCGTCGCTAACGAAAAGCACGAGTTTAGCGAGGAGCAGCTTGGCGACATAGACGCGCTGCTCGAGCGGCTAGAGGATGATGACGACGTGCAGGCAGTTTACACCAACATCGCATAGGAGAAAAAATGGAAAGCTTAAAAATTTACGACATCGACGCAGCGGCTTTGGCACGCGATAAATACGCCGTGATAAAAACCGAAAAGGGCGATATGAAGCTGGAGCTTTTCGGTGACGAAGCCCCGCAGGCGGTTACGAATTTCGCTTGCCTTGCTCGCAGCGGGTTTTACAAGGGGCTAAATTTTCACCGCGTAATTCCAAATTTCGTGATCCAAGGCGGCTGCCCGCGCGGCACCGGCACGGGAGGTCCTGGCTGGCGTATAAAGTGCGAATGCGACCGCCAAAAGCACAAGCACGTGCGCGGCGCGCTATCGATGGCGCACGCGGGGCGCGATACGGGAGGCAGCCAGTTTTTCGTCTGCCACAGCGCGCAGCCGCACCTAGACGGCGTGCACACGGTGTTCGGTCGTATCGTAGATCAGCCTAGCCTAGCAGTTTTGGACGCGATCAGACAGGGCGATAAGATCATTGACATCGAGATTAAAGAGAGCTTATAGCCGTGATTAAATTTAAACCGCGGGGCGCCAGACCGTGATAAAGATCGGCACGGACATAACCGCGGTGCGCAGGATCGCGGCGCTGCGCACAAAATACGGCGCGAAATTTCTAAAGCGCATTTTGAAAAAATCCGAACGCTCCTCCGCGCTGCGCGACGAAAGTATCGCGGGCGTCTATGCCGCCAAAGAGGCTCTTAGCAAGGCGCTAGGCACCGGCATCGGCGCAGAGTTCGGCTTTAAAGACGCTAAAATTTACAAAGACGCTCTGGGCGCGCCGCATCTAAAAATCCGTAAAAAAATCTGTAAAAAATTTCATATCAAATCCACAAGCCTTAGCATCACGCACGACGCAAACGTCGCAATCGCCGTAGTCGCACTGGTGTTAAAAAAATCCAAAAAGCGAGCCTAAAATTTTAAAAAGCGATAAAATTTTATCGCTTTTTTCTTGAGTGCGGGATTTTTAAATTTTAAAATCTCGCCCGGGTTGCTCGTCCTAGGAATTTTATCGCGTGATCATCGTGCGAGCAAAAGCCTTGCTTAAATTTTGCGCTGCAGAATTTTGAAATTTCACCGCCCCGCAGAATTTTGCTTTAAATTTAAAACATGGAATTTTATAGCGACACGATACGCGACGGAGCGACTCAAAAGGTAGAATTTCAACCTAAAATTTAGAAATACAAAGATAGATTTTCAGTTTAAAATTTGCTGCGAAATCGCGCTCTAAAATTTAAAGTAGACGCAAAGTCGCTCTCATCCGACACATGTATTATCAAAGATTAAACGGAAGTTTATGGGCTGGTAGAACGCACGCCGCGGCGGCGTGCATTCGTCGCGCCCATCTCAAGCAAGAGCTTTTGCGCCGTATCTATGTCGAATAAAATACCGCGATAACGCAGCCGCGATCTCCACTATGTGCAAAAAGACAAAGGGGGAAATTGTGTCGCTGCATTTACTGTTTAGTCTGGCGCTAGCTTGAGCGTACACAGATAGGCGGCACACACAGAAGCGAGCGATCAAAATTTACACGACGAAATTTTAAAGATGAAATTCTGCGAGCCATGGATTTGGCGTTAAATTTTAAAATTTCACGGCGAAGCAAAATTTTAAAATTCCATGCAGAGCGGATTTAAAATTTTAAGCCCGTGAGGATAAATTTAGCCGCCAAAAAGTTTGCAAGTCTCTGCAAAAAGAAATTTTATCACGGCGCGACGCCGCAAAATTTTCAATTGCACGTATTTTAGCGGTGGCTTACGCGGTTTATGTTTTCGCACGAAGTATAAGTTTTAATTGTCTATATTTCAGCTGCTCCGAAACTGCGCCCGAAGCCGCCTGTATTTAGAACCGCGTAAATTTAAAATCGCTCGCGCCAAGCTACGATTAAATTTCAAGCGTTTTAAGCGCAAAGCGCGGTCACGGCGCGAACTTACGTAAAATATCCCAAGCTACGATTAAATTCCAAGCCGCGGCCGAATTCCCGCGCAACGAAAGGCGAACTACTCCGCCTTTTTTAGATTATCGGCGAGCAAAAACGCAAGCTCTAGCGCCTGATCTGCGTTTAGGCGCGGA
>CAURMQ010000130.1:0-5314 GCA_963525765.1 uncultured Campylobacter sp.
ACGTTGTAAAATTTTGCGGCGCGTCGGCTCGGAATTTTAAGCCGTGAAATTTCGCAGCGCAAAATTTTAAGCTGCGATAAAACGGTGCCTGCGGGGTTAAATTTAAAAAGCGGCGCCGGCAGCTGGCTTGAGATAATTAGAAATTAAACGAGATTGGAGAGGGTTTGAGGGTTTTGTTTCTGGCATTTTTGTCGGTGTTTTTGCTCTCTTGCGTGGCGCTATTTAGCTCGTGCGCGGCTCCGCTGGCGCCCGCTGGCAATGCGCTTAGCGTATACGACATCTACTCCGTAGCGCGCGACCGCCGCAGCGTGAGCGAGGTCGCTAGCGACAAGCTCATCCAGACTAAAATCCAAAGCAAAATTCTATTTACCAAAGGCCTTAGCAGCTGGGATTTAGAGGTCGAGTGCTTCTACGGCGAGGTCTATCTCATCGGGCTGCTTGAGAGTGAGGCGATGCGCGAGCCGCTACTTGCTTTAGCTCGGCAAACCGAAGGCGTGCGGCGCGTGCATACCTATCTGCGCGTCAAAAAGCCCGAATATCCGTGCAATTCGTTTGAAATTTTTACAAATTTAAAGAAAAATCTCTTTTCCGACACCGACGTTTCGGGCACTGCGGTGCGCGTGGCGATCGTGGGCTGCGACGTGGTATTTAGCGGCGTAGTAACGGACATCGAGCACGAAAAGCACGCGATCTGGTACGCGACGCACGCGCCGGGAGTCCAGGACGTGTATTCGTTCCTGCGCGTGGTGAAGGAGTAGGGGCTTTGCGGTTAAATTTGATCGCTTCGGTACGGCAAATTTAACCGCTTGCGGCGAGCTAAATTTAAGGATATGCTCGATTTATTTTAGCTCGTTTGCGGGGCAATCAGCGTGCATAAAATTAAAATTTTATCGGCGCGCAAGATAACGGGGAATTTTAAAATTTGGCTTATGAACGCGAGCATTAAGTAAATTTAAAGCCGCCTCAGACGATAATTTCGGAAGTGAAATTTACGCCGCGGGCGCTTGCTGAAAAGTAGCGCCAGCGTACCGATAAAAAGCGCGCCGTGTTTAAATGGCGGCTAAATCAATAGCGGCACGCGCGAGCTAAATTTAAACGTAACGCGTGCATTGCGAGCTAAAATGAGCTAAATTTAAAATCGTGCCGCCATTATCGGCGAAATTTCAGCGACATGACGCGAGAGCTCGCGCTAAAACATACGATCAAAATGCCCCTAAGGGCGCAAAATTCAGTAAATTTAAGGAGAGAAAATGAGCCAAAGCCAAAAATGTACGTACCAAACCGCGTGCGAGCTGCCTAACGTAAGGCTGATCAAGCACCCGCTGATCGAGCATAAGCTCACGATCCTGCGCGATCGGGGGACCGATCCGTTTCAGTTCCGTATGCTCGTCGATGAGATCAGCTACCTGATGATGTTCGAAGCCACGCGCGATCTGGCGCTGCGCAAGGTGAGCGTGCATACGCCCGTAGCGCAAACCTACGCGCATAAGCTCGCCACAAAGATCATGATCTGCCCGATTTTGCGCGCTGCGCTTGGAATGCTAAATAGCGTTTTTAAACTCATACCGGACGCTAGCGTGGGATTTTTAGGCTTTCAGCGCGACGAAAAGACCGCGCAGGCGGAGTTTTTTTACGCCAAACTGCCCGCCGACGCCGCGGAGCGCACCGCAATCATCATCGATCCGATGTTTGCGACCGGCGGCACGGCGATCGATGCGGTGAAATTTCTGCTGAAAAACGGCGTTAAAAAGATCAAATTTATCTCCATCATCGCAGCGCCCGAGGGGCTTCATAAATTTAGCGGGATCTACCCACAGGTCGAGGTTTTTACCGCGGCGATCGACGAGAGACTAAACGAGCAAAAATATATCGTGCCGGGTCTCGGAGACGCGGGAGATAGGGTTTTTAATACGCTGTGATTTGCGCGGCAAAGGACTTTGCGCCGCGTTAAATTTGCGCGACAGTATTTTATGCGGCAATAAATTAAATTTGCCAGCAATGCAATTTGCGCTACGAAATCTATTTATCAAATATGCGGGTTGCCGCGGCTCGGAATTTCGCGCTGCGGCAAATTTGGCAGGGCGCGTACTTTTTGCAGCGCGCGCAATACGTAGTGAAATTTAAAATTTATAGCGCCGTAAATTTGGCGCATTCGTAAATTTAACTCGTCGCGGAATTTGCGGTATTTTTGGAATTTATCAAATAAAATTTTAGCTCCGCGCCGTAAAGATCACCACTTCCAAACCACCCCTGATCGCGCTGCCACATAGCCCGCGCACAGCTCGCAAAAAAGCCCCAGGCAACCACGCCTCTCAATCGCAGCTTCAAACCCCGTTACCGCCTGCGAAATTTAGCGAGCTGCAAAATATCGCGAGGTCGTCCGCGCCGTAAAAATTTACAAATCGCAAAATTTACAAATCGTGCGGCCCAATTCTTACCAAGCAACCCGATAAAGAAGCCGGGGCGGCGGCGCGTCAGGCATACGCGAGGAGTAAAATTCTTACCCAAATGATCCGCCCGCGCTAAAATGAAATTTCAAAATTTAGCGAGCAAATTTCGCTTACTTCACCAGTCCCGCTTCCTTTAAAAAGCAACTCGGCTCATAATTAATCTTTCTGATCTTATCAAATTTCGCGTAGCTTAGCACCAGCTCGTCGCGCGCTCTGGTGACCGCCACGTAAAAGAGCCGCCGCTCCTCCTCCAGGCTGCCGCCCATCGCCATTAGCTTGAGGTTCGGGAAGCGGTTTTGCGCCAGGTCGATGAGATAGACGCTGCAAAACTCAAGCCCCTTGCTTGCGTGTACGCTGAGCAGATTTACCCCCTCGCCCTCGCTCATCTCCTTTGCGCCCAGAGTTATGAAATTATAAAAGCTCTGCGGATCCGCGTATTTACCGGCGATCTGCTCTAAAATGCCGCATTTATCGTAGATGCGAGCGGTCTCGTCCTTTTTGCGATCCTCGTCTATCTTGCCGTTTTTCAGCGTCGCGCGTTTCGTCGCGATGAAATCCGCCACAAGTGCGAAAAGGCGCGAGCCTTTGATTTGCGAGATCAGAGTAGCTGACCTTGCAGCCGAGCCGCTTTTTTTAAAAATTTTATAAATTTCGTGCAAAAATACGGCGCCGCCTTCGGTGATTTTATTGTGTTTTAGAACCGGATGCGAGCGAAAAAACTCGTCAAATTCCAAAGCTTCAAAGCGCGATACCGAGCCGATAATATCGATATCATCAAAAAGCCCGAGCTGATAGTTTTTCCTCTTTTTTTCAAAAATTTTAACGCTCTCGTCGGGGCGCAAAAGCCCTGCGTGAATGCTTCCGTGCCCAAGCGCGATTAGCGCGTCGAAAAGCTCCTTACTTAGCGCGCTGCCGACACCTCTTGCATATTCGCACGTGCTCATAAATGCCATCATATCTTTGGGGTTTATTATCATCGCGAAGATGTCCGTAAAGGCCTTGATCTCGCGGCTTTCAAAAAAGCTCACGCCGCCTTTTCGCTTCGCGCCGATACCGAGCTCCTTAAGCGCGACCTCGACGCCGTCGGCGCTGGAATTATTGCGAAAGATGACGGCGATCTTTTCGCGCGGGGTGTCGCTTTGCGCGATCTGTGCGGCTACGTGGGCGTATTG
Source organism: uncultured Campylobacter sp. (assembly GCA_963525765.1). Taxonomy (GTDB): domain Bacteria; phylum Campylobacterota; class Campylobacteria; order Campylobacterales; family Campylobacteraceae; genus Campylobacter_B. Next base: position 3,623 of record CAURMQ010000130.1, read on the forward strand.
TGCTGCCGTATCGTCGTAAATATGCAGCCTAGGCGCGCTAAATTTGCCTTCGCGCCCTACGATCAGCTTCTTTTCGTAAAGGCGCGGATTGTTCGCGATGACGCGATTTGCAAGCGCCAAAATCGCCGAGCTTGAGCGGTAGTTGATATTCAGCGCGTAAATTTTAGCGTCCGCAAAGCGCTTGCCGAAGCTGCCGATGATGTCGATGTTTGCGCCGTTGAAGGCATAAATGCTCTGATCGAAATCGCCGACGCAAAAAAGGCTTTTCGTCGCAAAGGCATCGATGAGGCTTCCTTGCAGCGAGTTCGTGTCCTGATACTCGTCTACTAAAATTTCATCAAACCGCAGCGGCGCGCCCTTTCGCAGCTCATGGCGCATTTTTAGCAAAACGTCGTTGAAATCGGCGTAGTTAAATTTCGCCTTTTCCTCTTCAAACTCGCGCAAAATATCTGCGTAAATTTCGGCAAATTCCGCCTGATCCTCGTAGTTTTTGCTAAACCACGTCGCAAAATCCGCGCTCATCTCCTTGTTTTGATACAGCGAGTACACGTCGTACAGATACGCCCCGCCGTAGGGGCGCGCGTCGCTTACGTGATAAAATTTGCGCCTTTCTACGAGGCTTTTTAGCAGCGTCTTTAGCTCGGCAGGCTGTTTTAGGATCACGCCTTTGCCGAGCTCTCGAAGTAGGGCGTAGGATACGGCGTGGAAGGTGCCCGCGACGATTGCGGAGGTGATTTTTTTATCAAAATGCCGCTGCAGCCTCGCTATCATCTCGCTTGCGGCCTTTTTCGTAAAAGTAAGAAGCAAAATTTTTCTAGGGCTCGTGCCGAGATTTAGCAGATGAGCGATGCGCGCGACGATGGTGCTGGTTTTGCCCGTGCCTGCGCTTGCGATTACTAGATTGTGCCCCGCAGGAGCGGTTGCAGCGGCGTATTGTTCGGTGTTTAGCTTAGCTAGAGCGTCCAAGATTATTCCTTTGCAAAAAGGCGCCATTATAGCCTAAAATCATTAAAATTCTTTGATATAATTGCGCGATGAAATTTCTAAAATTTACGTTAAAAATCGCGCTATTTTGCGCATTTGCATTCGCTCTGTTTTTGATCCTAGACGCGCTTTATCCGCTAAATTTAGATATGCTAAACAAGCAGAAGAGTAGAATTTTATATGACCGAAACGGCGAAATTTTAAATATGCAGATCAGCGACGATCAAATTTGGCGCTTTTACGCGAGCGCAGACGAGATACCGCCGCGGCTGAAACAAAGCGCGATCTACTTTGAAGATCGCTATTTTTACTACCATTTCGGTGTCAATCCAGCCTCGATCCTGCGCGCGGCTATGTATAATTTTACGCAAAATTTTACTAAAAAAAGCGAGGGCAACGTTGAGCGCGTCGGAGCCTCCACGATTACGATGCAGGTAGCGCGTATGATGCGCCCAAAACAACGCAGCTACAAGAACAAAATCATAGAAATTTTCAACGCCTTTCAGCTGGAGTGGCACTTCAGCAAGGATGAAATTTTAGGAATGTATTTCAACCTCGCCCCATACGGCGGCAACATCGAGGGGGTCAAGACCGCGGCGTATTTTTACTTCAAAAAAGACCTTCGCGAGCTTAGCAACGCTCAAATCGCACTTCTTAGCGTGATCCCAAAAAACCCGAACAAAATCCGCCTGGACCGCAAATCAAACA
>CAURMQ010000131.1:0-5311 GCA_963525765.1 uncultured Campylobacter sp.
TTTACGTTAAATTTAGCCTCTTGCTTTTTAAACTCAAAGCCCGTGATAAATCTATGCTTGCTGCCGCCGAGATCGAATTCGTTAAACTCTAGATCCGCGTTGTATGAAAGGCTCTTTTGCGTCTGATCAAGATCGCCGTAACCCCCTTCTAATGCTGAAGCTGGATAAAATTTACTGCCCCAATTTTTGACGTTTGAGTATTGCCACGCCCTAAAGTATTCATTTTCGGCATCGCGCGAGCTCTCTAGCTTGCTATAGGATAAAATTTGATCAAATTTTGCAAAATCGCCATCGTAGTCGGTTTTAAGCGCTAAATTTAAACCGCCCGATTTCATATCGGCGTAGGAGTCTTTGACGTGATCGTTAAACATCTTGTTTCGCTCGGGCGCGTAGGTTACGCTAGGCGTAATAGTTAGGCGGTCGCTTGCATACCAGAGCGCTTTTAGGAAGTAGTTGTCAATATTTCGCCTCTGAACTCGCTCGGTGATGGTCGTATCGGCGTTGTATCTTCTGTCGTAGGCCTTGAGCGGAATTTTACTTCTAGTGTTGGTGTAGCCGAACATCAAGCCCAGATCCTCGGTAACGGTGCCCTCTAAATTTAATCTCGTGATCCACTTATCGAATCTCGGCTGATTTAGTGGCGTAGCAGAGTTTTCAAAGCTCTGTTCATCGCCGTAGATATGGTATCTAGTCCAGCTATCCTCGGTGTGCTGCATCGAAAACTTGCCGTGAAAGCCCGCGCGCGGATCTCGCGTCTTAGCCTCTACCACGCCGCCGGTAAATCCGCCGTATTTTGCCGAGACGCCGCTATCGTGCACCTCGACGCTTCGTAAAAAGTCGCTATCGATCGCCATGCCTTGCGAGACGGAATTCATCGTATCAAACGCCGAAAAGCGCGTAGGATTGCCGCCGGGGTTTCTAGCGGGATCGAGATCGTTATTCATATTCGCGCCGTCAAGCATAAAGTTATTTTGCCAATACTTCGCGCCGTTGATGCTGATGTTTGCGGGGCTGATCTCGCCAAGCGTCGTGCTCTGGCGGTTTGTGGAGCTGAATTGCACGTTTGGATTGGTGCGCAAAAGCTGCACGAAGTCGCCGTTGCCGCTAGGCATAGACTCGATCATCGTCCTGCTTATCTTTTGCGTACCGCCGTAGCTATCGCCGACGCTAGTCAGGCTCGAGTCGATGTTGCCAACGACGACTATTTCGGGAAATTTATAACTATTTATCGCAGCAGACGAGCTTCGTGCCTCAGATCTTTCTTTGATAGCAACGCTTCTTTTTGCGTTATTTTCAGACGAATCCTGCGCGATGCTTAGACCGCAAAGGCACGCCGCGACTATTAAGGAACGTGCAAGCCCCACCCCGCAGCGATTTTGAGTAAATTCATCGCCTTTTACGGAAGCGGAATAATTGCGGCCTGCGCCGCTTTTATATGGCTTACAGGCCCAAAAACCGACAATCATCTTTTCTCCTTTTTTGAAAATAAAAATTAAGACTGAGGAAATTTAGCCAATAATATTTTAAATTTCAATAAAAGTGATAACAATTATACGACTTATGCAAACAATAGAAAAAATGTAACAAAATAGCAGTATATCGGCGAGATAAATCTATTCCAAAATAAAATTTATCTAAAATCTATGCACGGTACAGATGGGCTTAATTGAGTTTTATTCTTGGGTATATTTTTAAAGCACATAAATTTGCGGCGCCGAAATTTGCCGTGCAAGCGCCGTTAAATTTAAACGCGGCTAGTAAATTTAACGAGCAAAATTTAGATGCGCCTAGCCTGTTAAAATTTCGGCGCGTTTATCCTCACGGTTTCATCGGTGTCAAAAATATAGGTCTGCGCCGCCTCCGCGATATCCTTCGGCGAGATGGAATTTACGATCGTTTCAAAGGTCTTAAAATCGGCGATCTCCTCATTCCAAAGCGCGTATTTTACGAGCGCATCGTTCCAAAACTCGGGGCTTTCGCGAGCGGTGCGAGCCGTGATGATCTGAGATTTTTTAAAATTTTCAAGATGTCGCGCTACGTCCGATCCGCCACCTGCGATTTCTGCAAAAATTTCTCTAATTGCGGATAGAATTTGATCCGTATTTTGCGGCGCGCAGGAAAACGAAATATGAAGGCTCGAGTGCTCGTACGGGATGCGGCTTAGACTCGAAGCGACCGAAAAGCCGTAAGTGCGCCCCTCATCCTCTCTTATGCGCTCTCTAAGTGCTTCCTGAAGTACCGAAGCTAGGGCGGAAATTTTTATCGCATTTTCAAGCGAATGCGGAGCGGATCTATTTATCGCGGTAAGCGCGACGTCGCTTCTAGGAGAGTTTTGATAGTTGCGCATAAAAACGTGCCGCCCGCTTAAGCTGCGAATTCCGTCATCTTTAAAATCCTCGCGCTCATTGCGAGCGGGCAGGTTCGCCAGATACTTTTTTATGAGACTTTCGGCGTCTTTTAACTCAAAATCGCCGCTAAGCACGAAGGTGTAGGACGCGGCGTTGCTAAATTTATCATAGACGATCTTTTTTAGCTCATCCGCGTTAAGCGCTTTGATCTGCGCGGCGCTTAGAGGGCGCATTCGCGCATTGCCGCCGTAGAAAAACTCGCTAAATTCCCTGCTAAATTTATACCCGGGCAGCTTCTCGTTTCGCGCAAGCTCGTCGAGCGATTTGATCTTTAAATTTTGCAGCGCTTTCTCGTCCGTGCGCGGAGAGCTAAACTCCAAATTTATCGCTTCCAGCAGCCATTTGAGATCCTGCGAACCGCAGCTTCCGTAAAATCCGTGCGAGAATGCGGAGATATTTTTGCGGTAATTCACCTGCCGCCCGCTTAAAATTTGCGAAATTTCATAATTGTTAAACTCGCCCGCGCCGCTTTCGTTTGCAAGCATCGCTGCAAAACTGCCGAGCCCGGGGTGCGCCAGATTGGACATTCCGCCTCTGCTTACCGCGGCAAACGAGATGAAATCCTTGCGCGTCTTAAGCGGCTTTAAGATCACGGTCGCATTATTTTCAAGCAGGTAGGTATAAAATTTAAATCGCGGCTCAAAGCTTTTGCTTAAAATTTTGCCCTCCGGCAGGTTTTTAGAAACCAAGCTACCCGGCACCTTTTTATGTGCAGCATGCGTATTTATCGCCCTGGCGCCGCTTTGCAGCTTTTTAAATTTAGCTTCATTGAGATTATATCTGGAGCCGCTAAAGACGCTTGCGTGCACCTCGCCCAGATCCGTAAGGCGCCTAAATTCTAAATTTAGTTCCTCCAGGCTGATCTCGCGCAGCAGCTTTATGTCCAAATCCCGCTGTTTTGCGGCGCTAGGCAGAACAGCTCCTGATTTTACGGCATGAAGAATCTCTCTTGCAAAAAACGCGGAATTTGCGCTTTTTTTGCGCTCGAAGGCGCTGTGCCGCGAGCTGATCAAAGCATCCTTCGCAAGGGCGAAATCGCGCGCATCAAAGCCGTTATCTCGCAAGCCTTTGATTAGCCCGAGCGCTTGCGAGATCGCACCGTCAAAATCTCCGCCCAAAACGGCGACGTCGAAGTTATAGATCGTTTTTTGAAACTGCAAATTCGATCTGGAAAAATTAACGCGCAGAAGCGCGCCTTCGCTAGCCTTCGCTCGCTCATAAATCGTAGAAATAAGGCTTGAGATAAGCTCGGTTTTTAAAATTTTTCTCTCATTCGCCTCGCTATTTGGGGGCGCGAATTCATCCCAAAATGAAATTTTAACGGAATTTAGCGACGTTTCGTTCGTATCGTAATTGTAAATTTTCAAACCCTGTCTCGGCGGAATGCCCATATCCAGGCGGGCGTAGGAGCTTGTATTTTTAAGAGGCAAAAAATTTTGCTCTAGCAGTTTTAAAATTTTATCCCTTTTAAAATCCCCCACGGCTATAAATTTCATAAACCTGGGCTGGTAAATTTTTTGATAAAGCTCCTTGATCCGCTGCGCGCTTACGGATTTTACGACCGCCATATCGCCGATCGGCGCGCGATCAAAATACGCGCTGCCGCCGTAAAGCTCCTCATCCATCCGCTCGTAAAGCCTCGCGATAGGCGTATCGCGACTGCGCGCCTCCTCGATTATGACGCCTCTTTCTTTTACGAGCTCAAGTGGATTAAACTCCACTCCGTCCGCAATTGAAGCAAAAATTTTAAAAACGTCCTTTAAATTTTCTTCGCTAACGGCAATGTTAAGCGTGTAGATCGTGCTGTCGTAGCCCGTCTGCGCATTTACGTCGGCGCCGAATTTCACGCCCAGGCTCTGTAGCTTTTTGATAAGCTCGTTTTTGCTAAAATCGCGACTTCCGTTAAAGGACATATGCTCGATAAAGTGCACAAGCCCGCGCTCATTAGGGTCCTCGTCGATCGAGCCCGCATCCACGATCAGATAGAAAACGGCGGAATTTTTAGGCACGGAATTTTCTAAAATATAGTATTTAAGCCCGTTTGGCAGCGCCCCCCGCAGGACGGCTCCGTCCCACTCAAGCGCAAAAGCTCCCGCACAAAGCAGTAAAAATAGTAAAATTTTTCGCATTTAAGCCTTTCATTTATTTCTAGTAAAATTCCGCCTCGTAGATATTTCGACAGATTTTTCTCTTTCGCCCTATCAAGCTGCCCGCCTGCGCTATTCTGCGCTATTTTTTAGATTTGCTCGCTTCGACCCGTCAGTCTGCGATATCTCTTAGGCTCGCTTACTTTTAACTTGGCTACTCACCTGTTTGCTGTGCCAACCCCGGTCCGCTTCGCAAGCTTACCGGCTCTGGCCCCATACCGAGCAGCTACTCTCATTTTGTGCATCGCCCAAATCGGCAAATGCATTGATATTTATCTGCGCGGCGGCGCGACAGCATAGCGGCGCGGACGCAAATTTTAAAATTTACTTGCACCAGGGCTAAATTTAAAAAGCGCGAATCGGTAAATTTTAAAATTTTACGCCAAGCGCGGCGGGCTACTAAGCTTTGAAATTCTATAGCCAAATTCCGCAACAGAGCCCACACGCTTTCATAGCGAGACGGACGAACATTTAATTTTACATCGCCCTATTCTCGCTACGCGCTGTTTTAGCGCGTAGCGATCAAACAAGCCACTAACGCGCAATCTTGGCATCTTCGCCGTATGCTATTCTGTTTCTCATCTATAAAGGCACCGCCGCAAACTGCCGTTTGCTGCAAGATAAAATTTTAGCCTAAAGAGCATTAAATGAAAATTAGTATAAATAAAATGTGAATTTTTTGAAGTTAAAAGGGAATTTCAGATTAGATTAAAATGGCCGGGAGATAGGGATTCGAACCCCAGGAGGCTTTCACCT
>CAURMQ010000132.1:0-5238 GCA_963525765.1 uncultured Campylobacter sp.
CGCGCGCCAGCTTTATTCTGAGCTTTGCCTTTATGGCGGTGGTTTTGCCGCTTTTTAAGCTCGTAACGAAAAGAAAGCTTTTTAAATTTGGATTATGGCAGAAGAGGGCGAAAATTTTAGGCGAGGGCGAGGAATTTGAGAGCGCCGTCTTAGAAAGCGCGTATTTAGGATATGTTAGAGCTCTTGGCAGCGATTACGACGTGTTATTTATCGGCGGAAGCAGGCTTGGTGCGGAGGCTTTGAACGAGCTTATCGAACATAACATCAGAAAGAACAAAGAAATTTTATTCACCCCCGTGCTGCGCTCATACGATTTTACGCAGGCAGATATTTACAGCGTTTTTGCATCGCGTACTAGCCTCTTTGCGATACGAAATTCTCTGAAAAGTCCTCTAAATTTAGCGCTTAAACGCGGGCTTGATTTGGCGCTAATTTTCTTAGCACTTCCTTTGCTGGTGCCGATTTTTGGCGTAATCGCGTTGATGATGAAGCTAAAAGAGCCCACGGGGCGCATATTTTTTTCGCACCAAAGGATGGGATTTGGCGGCAAGCCGTTTGGATGCCTGAAATTTCGTTCGATGAAAGAGAACGGGGATGAAATTTTAGCTCAGTATCTCAAGCAAAATCCGCAAGAGGTGGAGTATTTTGAAAAATATCACAAATATGAGCATGATCCACGCATCACGAAGCTGGGCGATTTTTTGCGCAGAAGCTCTCTAGATGAGCTTCCGCAGCTGATCAACGTCCTAAAGGGCGAAATGAGCATCGTAGGTCCTCGCCCGTGCGCGCAATACGAGCGCAAAGATATGGGCGAATACGCTGATCTCATACTCGCCGTCAAGCCCGGTATTACTGGGCTTTGGCAGGTGAGCGGGCGCAGCGACGTGGATTTTGCGACCAGGGCGGGCATGGATACGTGGTATATGAAAAACTGGTCAATCTGGAACGACATCGTGATAATCATAAAAACCTTTAAGGTGGTTCTTGTTCGCGAGGGTGCAATTTAAATTTTAAATTTGGAGAAGAAATATGCAACAGAATTATTGTGAAGATGATGAGATTGATTTGCTAGATTTGGCAAAAAAGATATGGAAATATAAAAAGCAAATTTGTATAGTAACTTGCGGATTTATTGCTGTTGGGCTTTTGTACATTCTATTTGCTACTCCGTGGTATAAAGCAACGGCGGCGGTAGAAACCGCCTATTATAATAATGAAACTGGTATGCCACAGTATATAACCGAAAGATCCGTTCGGATGCATGAGCTTAGAGCAAAATATATTGATGGACTAAAGGATATTAAGGATAAGAACGTAACGGTTGATAGTATCGTCGCCGATAAAGATAGCGCCAATATATTTATTATAACGGCGTTTGCCAAATCAAACGAATTACTAAAAAAACAGATAGATGAGATGGTGGCAGATTTAAGCAAAGAAGATGCTATAGTTTTAGATGAATATAAAAAGGCTGTACGCGAACAATCGGTAAGTATTGATTCACAGATAAGTTATTTAAAAAATGATAAAATTCGTAATTTAAAAGAACGCATAGAATATTTAAAAGGCGTTCAGATAGCCAAAATAGACGATCAAATAGATATGCTGAATAAGAGAGAAAAGCTTAGCGATGCTGGCGAATTAAAACTGATGGAGTTAATGAATATAAAAGACAAAATTTTAAACGACAATATACCTAAAATAAGTGACGAAATTAGTGCTATAACTCTAGTACAAATTCCTGATTTAATGAAGGAAAAGAGCATTATAGGAAGTAGGCTTTCTGATTTTAATTTTAAAACTTCTCATATAATTTCTAATATAGTTTTATCTGATCGCCCAGCAAAGCCTAAAAAACTAATCATTTTAGCAATATCTGCAATAATAGGACTTATGCTTTCTACCTTTGTAGTATTGGTTTATGATAAATTTAAAACCTGCAATTCCGAAAATAGATAAATTTTAAATAATTTATTTCTATATTGGGGCGTTACGGCTGAATGTAAAGACTGATTTGATAAAACCCCCCTACTAAGGCGTTTTTTATATGAAAGATCATATTGCGCGGACCTTAGCAAAATATATATTGGCGCTAAATCAGCAATGCTATTTTACTAAAGAGTAAGGATGACATTTGGCTATTGCGGTATCAAAGATAGATTGTTTTGTGCTTTTGGCTGTGACTATTAAATTTTATCTATGCATCGAATCCTATCGCTCGGATACATTATCGAAAAAGTCATTTATTACTATCGAGTAGCCCCAATTTGCATTTACAAAAGCATCGTAATTATAAATTTAGTGTATTAATTAAAAAGCACCGATTAGAATTCTATGATTTTAAAGGATTATTGGTGTCCCGTGTAGGATTCGAACCTACGGCCGCCTGATTAAGAGTCAGATGCTCTACCAACTGAGCTAACGAGACAAGAACTATAATTGTAGTGATAAAAATATAAAAAACTGATTAAATTTTATAAAAATTTCGTTAAATTTCATAAAATTTTATTTGGTCTTTATATATCTAATAACTCATAAAAATTAAATAAAATACTTTAATAAAGAATTAATAAATCTTTTTAAAAATAACCTATGCGCTTCGATTTCACATCTAGGCGCTCTAGCATAAACTCAACGCAAAGCTAAAACAAGAAGCCCCATAGGCGGGGCTTGGCTCGATAATTTATTTTGCTTTTTTAGCCTTTTTGCTTCGCGTAGCCTTAGCATGAGTTCTAGGAGAGCGGTTTGAGATGATTGGCTTACCATCAGGGTATTTTTTCTGCACGTGATTTACAGGTATCGCCGCACTGCTGCTAGCACCGTATTTCTCGCCGTTTGTAAAATACTTCCTCATCACTTCTTTCCATCTTTTTGCGTATTTATTCGCGCGCGGAGAATCGTTTAAGATATCCTCGTAGTCGTAAATTCTCTCATAGAAGTCGTTAGTTAGCTGATCGTCGATAGTTATTCTGCCGTTGTCGATCGATACGCCTAGGTAGACACCTGTTTGCTCGCCCGGGCTTACCATCCATGCAGAAATATCAGGTAGATCGGTTGCGCGACCTGTTCTTCTACCTACGCCGCCCGCCGCAGCACCTACATTGATCTCAAGGGTGTCTGTGCCAGTAAAAATGTCTTGATATGACTTCGTAGTATGGAAGATCATCACGATGTCGCTCGTCTCATAGCCTGCTTGCAAGCCTACGCCGTAGCCTTTATATTTGATAAAAATCGGCGAACTCCACTCGCCGTTCTCGCCTTTGACGCTAAAAATTCCATCGCCGTATTGTAGCGATGCGCCCGCAGCTAAACGTTTTACGTCGGTTAGGATTGCGACGGCTTTGGCGCTGGTTAGATAGCGCTCATCGGTGCCGAAGTTATTAGCCGCTACGAAAGATCTAACGACGTTAGTCGCCGCTATAACCTCTTGATTTGCCACGACGTCCGCGTGCAAAAGACCGCAAAGTGCAACAGATGCTAGAAGCAAAAACTTTTTCATCATTTAATCCTTTTAAAATTGAATTTTCGTTATTATAACAGCAATTTCATTTGTTTTAGCTAATTTTTAACAAAAAATTGATGAAAAATAACGAATTTTGGAAAATTTATGAAATTTCTAGCTATTTTTGCACTTTTGGCGATCAAAATTTTCGCTTTAGACATAGTAAACGGCGACGTTATTATCTTAAAATTAGATCAAAGCACGACCGAGTTGAGCTTTGGCTCAAAACAAATTCCTCTCATCATGGCTCCAAATTCTAGCGATAAAATCGCCGTTTTAGCAGCGAATTACCGCGCTAAGGGAGATTTTGCACTGCGGATAGTAGATCAAAGCGGCAGTCACGAGCAGATCGTCGCTTTGAAAAAGGGCGAGTATAAAAAAGAGGCTCTAAGTGTCGCTCCAGGTAAAGTTAAACCGCCCAAAGAAGCCGCCGCGCGTATCAAAAAAGAGCTCGACGAAGCCAACGCGATCTATGCGATCACCACGCCACGCTATCTTTTTTCCACGCCGTTTGAGCTGCCTTTAAACTCCAAAATAACCTCTGCGTTCGGCAATGCCCGCACCTTTAATGGCGAGCTTAAAAGCTATCACAGCGGCACCGATTATCGTGCCGCGGTAGGCACTGCGGTGCGCGCCGCCAATGACGGCGTCGTAGTCATCGCCAAAGACCGCTACTACGCGGGCGGTTCGGTCGTGATTGATCACGGCGGCGGCATCTATTCGCAGTACTATCATCTAAGCGAGATCAAAGTGGCGCTTGGCGATCACGTTCGCAAAGGCGATGAAATCGCGCTTTCGGGCGAGAGCGGTAGAGTCAGCGGCCCGCATCTGCACTTCGGCATCGCGATCAACGGCGTGAGCGTCAATCCGCTAAGCTTCGTCGCTAAATTTAATGAAGTGGTTTTTGGCGAGCGCTAAAATGCCCTACAATCCGAAGGAGTTGATGAAAAAAATTCTCGCAGGCAGCGATTTTAAGTTAAAAGGCTCGGTCAAGGGTCGCGTGCGCGTCGCGAGTAGGGACGGAGCGATCGTAAATTTTACCGCTGCAGACTTCGGCGTGCAGAGCCTAAACGACAAAATTTCGCTCAGTGGCGAGCAGTTCGAGCGTTTTAGAGCTAGAATTTTTGGGATTTTAAACTCCGGTGGACGCGAGCTTGCAGGTAGGCTCACGCTCCCTTCTACGCCCAAAAAGAAAGCCCGCACAGATCGTCTCCGCGAGGCGGATGGCTATGCGGAGTTTGACGGCGCCTGCGATTTTGATAGCTTTTGCGGCGGAGATTCGGGCGCAGTTTCGCCCGAGGCTGGCGGCAGCTTGGCAAAGACCTCGTATGCCACAAATGCGAGGCGCGGCGAGCGAGATTTTCCTGCGCGCAGCGCTCAGAGTGCGCAAGGCTTTACTTCGCAGGCAGAATTTCAAGATGTTTCGCAAGCAGAATTTTATGGCGCAGCTCGGGCGGAATTTTGCGCAGATACCGCGTGGGATACGACGCGCGAGAATTTAATTTTGCAAAATGATGCTGCGCAGGATGACGTGAGCGTGGGGCTTGCTGCTAGTTTCGAAGAGAGCGCAAATGCGAGGAGTAAAAATTTTATGCCGCAAAGCCCTGCGCCTGCGAATTCTGCCAAAGGACAAAGCTTCATTCCTGCATCGCGAAATTTTGTTTCTGTGCAAAGCTCTGCACTCGTGAAAGATTCCGCATTTGAGGCGCAAAATTCTAATTTTATGGCGCAAACGG
>CAURMQ010000133.1:0-5181 GCA_963525765.1 uncultured Campylobacter sp.
CCCTTTTAATTTGTCGTCGCAATCGACCGACTTCCATTCCTCCTCAAAAATTCTATTTTGCCTTTGGTTTTTAAGCGTTTCTTGAAATTTAGCTTCGTTTAATTTACAGTGTTCTTTTGCCAGCTTAAGCAAACCCTGTGCGTCGTAAGCCTTGCCCTCATAAAAAGTCATAACTCTTTTTAAAGATGAGTCCAACATCTCTTGTTTATATGATTTAAGCCTATGCTCTACATCCACGTCGCACACCATCTTAACCATCTTTAATCCGCCCTTTTCCTCTTTGCTCCAGGTGATATTTTTGCAGATTTTTGAACCCTCGATCGCCGTACCAATATTCATCGATTTGAAATCCGGCAGGGTGTAGTTTTTCACAAGCCCCACATCGTCATCGCCGCATCCTGCAAAAATAAATGCCGCAAGCGCAGCGCCTAATGCGTATTTCATACTCGCTCCTTGAAGAAAAGTTATAACGAGCAATGCTACCCATCTCTGTTTAATAACGGATAAATTTAGAGCTGAAAATTGAGATAAATTCGCGAAGTACGTGGCTAAAAGCGTGAAAGATAAAATTTAAAGATGGAATTTTTAAAAGAATTCGGCGAGAGAGGGAGGGAATCGAACCCCCCGGAAAACGGTCAACCGCCCTCCTATCGGATTTGAAGTCCGCAGACGCCACCAGGTCGCCATCCTCTCCAAGTGCGGGAATTATAGCGAGATAAAATTTATTTAGCTTTAAAGAGGCTAAATTTTAAGCCCTTTCGGCTCATTATTAGCGACGGCAGGATTATGAGCGCGCCCAAAAGCAGCAGGCTCATCACCAGACATATTAACATCCCGAAGTAGATCGTAGGCCAGAAATTACTCATCATCATTACGCTAAAGCCCAAAATGATCGCAAACGACGTATAATACATCGCGTATCCGATACTTGCGTGGCTCGCGCGGATTGCCGAGGCCTCGTCGCCAAGGCGCGCAAACTCTCGTTTGTAGCGATAGATGTAGTGGATGACATCGTCCACACCGATACCGATGCTAATCGCTGCTATCGTAATACTCATGATATCCAGCGGAATGCCCGCAACCCCCATGATGCCGAAGCAGGCGCAAAGCGGGATTAAATTTACGACGATCGCGATAAGAGCGTATGAAAACGAGCGAAAGATGATCACGAAAAGCACGAAAAGCACAAGCACGGTGATACCCAGGGTGTCTATCTGCGAGCTCATCAGGCTTTGAAGCATATTGTTGTAAAGCACCATTATGCCGCTGATCTGCACCGTGACGTTATCATTGGCGAGCAGGGAGTTCAGATCGCGCTTAAGATCGGCTAGGAACTGCGCCCTGCGAAGACCCGGATCGCTATCTATCGTGCGGACGCTAAAGTGCGCCTCGTTCGCTTCGACATTCACAAAGGGCGAAAGTACCATCTCGCGATAGTTTTGCGGCAGCTCTGAATAGATAAGCGCGAGGCTCAGATCGTCCAGATCGCGCCCCTGATTGATCTGCTTGCCGAGCTTCAAAAGCGATGCGAGCGAGCTTACGTTGCCGATAAACTCATGCCCCGTGACGTTTTTATCCTTTAAAAAATCGTCTATTTTGCCGATGATACGCATCTTTTCGGAGGTGAACCAATACTGCGGCTTGTTTTCGTTGGTGGCGTATTCAGCTTCAAAATCGCCAAAATCGTCGCTTGCAGTGGAATTCTGCTCTAAATTTGCGGCATGGGTTTGATCTAAATTTACGGCACCGCTTGGCTGTGCTACCGCGACGGAGCTTTGCGCGATAAAATTTTGATCATTTAAATTTTGCGCCGCGGCAACAGAACTTTGAGGTGCGGAATTTCCTGCGATAGAATTTTGCGCTGTGGCGGTGGAATTTTGTGCGGTGGAATTTTGCCCCGCGGGATTGGAATTTTCGCCGCTCTTAAAATTTGCGCCGCCGCTTGCGGAATTTTCACTCCCGCTAGCAGGATCTGCGCCGCTCGCGCTTTTAAATTTAACGACGATATCAAGCGGGATCGTTCCGCCGAGATTTGTGTCGATGACCTCCATACCCGCGCGGATGTCGGTGCTTTTTTTGAAATAGCCGATGAAGCTGTTTTCGACGCGCAGCTGTGAGATACCGTAAAGCCCGAAGATCACCGCCGCAGCACATACGCCATAGACCGCGCCTCTGCTGCGTAGCGCCGTTTCGGCGCACCAAAGCGTAAATTTAAAGTGCTGCTCGAAGCTGCGGTTATTGTGCGTGCGCCTTAGAAGCGACATAACCGCGCCGAATACTCCAAATGCCGTAACTAGCGAGATACTGATGCCTACGCTCATCATAATTCCCAGAGAAATTACGGGCTTTATATCGCAAAAAATTAGCGACATAAAGCCGATAACGGTCGTAAAGATCGCGAAAAAGCAGGGCATCGCGCGCTCGCGCAGCACCGCATAAACGAGCTGACGCTGCGAAAAGGCGTGAAAGCGCGCGCTAAACTCGCGGTATGCGACGATTAAGTGGATACAGACCGAAACCGTGATGATGAGCTGAAGCGCTATGAAATTTGAGCTAATCACCGTGACCTCAAAGCTCAAAAAGCCGAATAATCCCGCTGCAAGCACGACCGAATACGCGCAGATGATGAGCGGCAGCAGGATAAATTTCGCCTGTCTAAAAAATAGCCAAAAGCAAGCCAGCAGAAGCACCAAGGCGCCGAGTCCGTAGGTCGCCAGATCCGAGCGGACGTAGCCTACCATATCGTCGGCGATCATATTTAATCCGCCCAAAAATAGCCGATCGCCCGCAAATTCCTTCTCAAAGCCCGCGATCAACGCGCGCAAAGCCACAATGTCGTGGTGATCCTTTTCGCGCAGCTCGTCGCGGTAGGATTTAAAATTTTGCTCCGCAACTTTAAGTGCATCTTTAAGCTGTGAAATTTGAGCCCCCGAGCGGTTGCCCTCATGCTCCGCTTGCTTTAGAGCGCTTTTGGCTCCGTCTCTTAGGCGCAAAAGCTCCTCGTAGCGGGTCTGCGGTTTTAAATTTATTAAAATTGCGGTAGTGCGAAAATCGGCGCTTACTAAATTTGATGCGTAAAAGGGGCTTGTGGCAAACTCGCGCCTAGCCGCGGTTAAATTTACGTCCGCGTCGGTAAGGGTGGGTATGTGTTTAAGCAGCTCGCTCATGCCGCCACCTTTATTTAGCAAAAGCGGCACATTCGTGATGTCCGTGACGCTAGCGACAAAATCCAGCTTGGAAAAAGCTGCGTCCATCTGCGCTATCTTGCGGATCGTCTCGGGCGCTAAAAGATCGCCCGCGGGAGTGTATGCAAGCACCAAGAAATTCGGCGTTTCGTAGCGTTTGGATACTTCGCGCCAAATTTGAAGGTCTTTGTCATTATCTAGTAGAAGCGTCTGGCTCGAAGCATCGATCTCAAGCTTTGTGGAGTAATATCCGAAAAACAGCGCCAGCACCGTAAATAGCGCGAGCGTGATTTTCGGAAACGCGACGATTAAGCGAAAAATTTTTTTCAAATACCGCTCTTTTGGGTGCGCTGCTATTCGCCGCTATTGATGACGGTGGAATTTAGCCGCTTTATAAGCTCGTCAAAGCCCAAGCTTTGCGTTACGTCGCCTAGCTGCGAGCGGTAGGTCTGAATTAGGCTGACGCCCACGATATCGACATCGTAGATGCGCCAATCAGAGCCGTTAGGATAAAATTTAAAATCTATGTCGTAGTTTTTTTGCTCGCCGATGACCTGCGTTTTTAGCACGCGGCGCTTATCGCTCGGACTTTGTTTGCTTAGCACCTTCATATCCTGATCGGTATAAAGCGAAAGCTTTTCGATAAAGGAGCGCTTTAGATGCGCCTCGAAGGCTTTATTAAATTCCGCGATCTGTGCGGGGCTAAGGCTCGCGTAATGTTTAGCAAGTGAAAGCTTTGCCATCATCTTGTAATCAAAATAGCCGTCAAAAAGTGCAAAAATTTTCGCAGGCTTTGCGTCTTTCGGGGTGCTGCTTCGCATAATATTTACGGCCTCGGCGACCTTTTGGCTCATCACAGGCTCGATATCCGCATCGCTAATAGCGTGCGCCGAAATCAAAAGCGCTCCGCAAAGCGCTAGAACTTTTAAAATTTTCATTTTTATTCCTTTATTAATTTCTCGCGATTTTGCTCGTAAGCATCCCGCAAAAATGGATATAGATCCACCGCATCTTTGGTCATTTTTTCATAAAATTTCGGATCGCGCGAGTAGTCGTTAAATATTCTAAATCCATTGACGGAGTTTCGAACGGTGCCATCTTTAATATAATTTATCGGATTCGAAAAATAATCTCCTACAAGTCCTGCTGTATCGCGTAGATTGCTTTGTCCCAAAATCGGCCAGACGATATGCGGGCCTGCCGGCACGCCCCAATACCCTAGCGTTTGCCCGAAATCCTCGTCGTGGCGCGGAATCCCGTAGTATTTGCCCGCCATATCGTTAAGCCCGCCAAAGCCGACGGTCGAATTGATCAAAAATCGCTTCGTCTCGTCCCAAGAATTTTCAAATTTACCCTGCAATAGGTTGTTTACGAGCCTCATCGGATATAAAATATTATAGAAAAAATTTGAAAACGCGCCCTGGATCGGATCGGGCATTACGTAATCGTAGCCGCTGGCTACGGGGGTTAATATGTATGAGTAAAACACGTCGTTAAAGCTCGTCATAACGCGGTTATAGCCGCTAAGCGGATCGAAAACCTCGCGCTTGGCGAACTCCTCGTCAAAACCATCTGTATCGCCGCTAGGCGCCGCGTCTTGCTTTTGCGAGCAACCGCAGAGTGCCAATGCCGCGGCTAAGAATAGAATTTTTATAAATTTCAAATGCGACCCTTCTTTATAAATCAAAGTGACGATTTTACAAATTTAAAGAAATTTTGTCAATAAAGGTAAAATTTCATATAGAATTTCCCTCTTTATATCGCAGAATAAAGCCCGTAGCTCTTTAAGAAATATATCAGAGGATATATTATAAAATCACGCGAAAGTAAATTAAGAAAGGATGAAAATGTACGCAAAATTTGCTTTGGAATTCCTACTTGGCGAGGAAACATCGCTTCTAGCCAAGCACATTAAGCTTCTTAAGGCCGTAGATGAGACTAAAAGTATTACAAAGGCCGCAGAGATCGTAGGAGTGTCGTATAAAAACGGCTGGGA
>CAURMQ010000134.1:0-5152 GCA_963525765.1 uncultured Campylobacter sp.
CCGCCGTGACCGGGGTCGATTACGATGAGTTTGCCCTTGGTGGATTTATAAATTTTACCGGCGGCCACGGAGGTCGATTTGGCGCCCCCTGATTCCTCTATCGTGCTGATTTGCGGCTCGCTATCTTGCTCGCGTCCGTGCTTGCGCCCTGATTTTTGATCCTTGTTTTTTTCTGCTCGCGCGGATTTTGCGGCTTTTAAGCCTTCAGCTGTACTTAAAATCATCATATTGCCGCTAATTTCTACGTTTGCGTTGAATTCTTTCGGATTACTAAGTACGATGCGTACGGTCTTGTCGTTGTATTGAGAGACGCGCACATCGCTAACGAAGCTATCTTTAAGCCGCGTTTTTTGTGACTTTTGCCACGCGCTAAAATCGAGCACGAAGCGAAAATTATCGCTACTTGTGATCGTAAAATCTTTATAATCGCCGCGCTTTAGATCGCGGTTAAACTCAAGTACGATCTCATCCCCATCGCCGCGCAGCGATGCTAGAGCGAGTTTGGCATCGGAAGAGGATTTTTTTACGCTGCTTTTGCGAAGCTCAGAATCTAGTCGCTCTGTCACAGCGCTACCTGCAGAATTATGCGCTTGCGAGGGCTCGTTAGTTTCTACGGTATTTTCGCTCGCGTCGTTGCTACGCGCATCGTCTGTTGAATTTTTTGCGTCGTCCGCGCTGTGGGGCCTAGTGGAGCGTAAAAACTCCAAATCCTCACTAGATAGCGAGCTTAGATCGGCTTCTTCTGGCGCGCGCGTATTTTTGAGATTTTTGGAAGTGGAATTTTTTGAATTTTTAGAATTTTTGGAGGCGGAGGCTTTGGGGCTATGCGCTAAATTTGAAGCGTTTTTCTCGTCCGAGCTTTTGGAATTTTTTGCGTTTTCATCTTTGAGTTTTTTAGAATTCGTGCTGCTATCGCTTGCTTTGCCCTGTAATTTGGCTAGCGCAGATTCATAAGGCGAGGAGTCGAGCCCTAAATTTTTTGAGCTGTAAACCAGCCTTTTTAGCGCTTTTATTCGGACTTCCTTCTGCGATGTGCCTTCGTAGAGCGATTTTAGCTCTTTGTGCAGCGAGCGCTTATAGTTTGGCGTAGCTACGATGAAATCCTTGTCGAATTTCGCAAAAAACGCCTCGCTCGAAGCTCCAAACGCCAATACGCAGCTAAAAGCCGCGATTAGAAAAATTTTAACTATCTTCGCCATTTACAAGTTTTTCTATCAATTCCTTCACGGATATGATCTCGTTTAATCGCCAGCCGTTTGCGCCGGTAAAAAACAGACCGCTTTGCGTTTTGCCAAGATACGCGTCGCTTAAGCGGTCGGCGATGCAGTATCCTACGGCGTTAGCGCCTTTGCCGCGTTCGCAAGGGCTTACGCAGTTGCTGATACAGCGGATCTTAGGCGCCGTGCCCGCGGCGATCATATCTTGTAAATTTGTATGAATTCCGCGCGCGGGATAGCCCACGGGCGATTTTAGAAGCTCGATGTCCTCTTTTTTGGCGTTAAGAAGCACCTGTTTAAATTCCTCCGCAGCGTCGCACTCAAAGGTGCCGATGAAGCGCGTGCCCATCTGCACGCCGTCCGCGCCCAGGGCTTTTACGCGATCGATGTCAGTTTTATCCCAAATTCCTCCTGCGACAAATAGCGGGAAGCTGCCCCATTGCGCAATTTCCGCTTTTACTTGCGGGATTAGATTATCCAGCGCAAACGCGGGATCGCCGCACTGCTCGTAGGTAAAGCCCTGATGTCCGCCGCTAAGAGGGCCCTCGAGCACTACGGCGTCCGGGATACGGCCATAGCGCTGCTTCCAGCGCTTGGCGATGATCTTAAGGGCCTTGGCGGATGAGACGATAGGCACGAGCGCGACGTCCGGGAAATCGGCCGTAAATTCCGGCAGATTGGTAGGAAGCCCCGCGCCGCTTATGATGATGTCGATACCCGCCTCGCACGAATCCCTTACGATGCGTTCGTAGTCGTTCGCCGCGCACATTACATTCATCCCCAAAGGCGCATTGCCACAAATTTTACGGGCGTTTTGCACGATGGTAAAAAGCGCCTCTTTGCTATAAAAATTCTCGCTTTGATAGGGTCTGCCATCGAGCGATTTTTTGGCAAATTTAAGATTTTCGTAGTAGCCGGTGCCGACCGAGCTAATGACGCCTAGACAGCCGTTTAGGCTGACATTGCCGGCTAGCTTGTCCCAGCTGATACCAAGTCCCATGCCGCCTTGAATTATCGGGTGTGCAATCTCGTGTTTGCCTATTTTTATACTCATTAATCCACCTTTAATTTAGCGAATTTTTTCTTCCCTACTTGGAGTGTATATTCGCCCGAGCTAAGCTGAAGTTGCTCATCTAAAATTTTATTTTGATCGATACTGACGGCGTTTGATTTTATCAGCCTGCGCGCATCCGAGCTAGAGACGGCAAGCTTGCAGCTAATTAGCGCTTTTACGATCCATGCAGGCGAGCTTACGTGATATTCCTTGATCTCGCTAGGGAGCTCGCCGGCGCCGTGGACGCGGTCAAATTCCTGCTTGGCCTCAAAGGCGGTATTTTCGTCATAAAATTGCGTGACGATCTCGGAGGCAAGCTCCTCCTTAACCGCCTTAGGATGGATCGAGCCATCCGCCACGAAGCCTTTTATTAGCTCAATATCTTCGCTGCTTTTTTGGCTTAGTAGATTATACCAATCCCACATTAACGCATCGCTGATACTCATCACCTTGCCGTACATATCATGAGGCGTATCGGTTACGCCGATATAGTTACCAAGGCTCTTGCTCATCTTATTCGTGCCGTCGGTACCTACTAAAAGCGGCATCATCACGACGCTTTGTTCCTTGCCGACATCATAAATTCTTTGCAGCTGGCGACCCATTAAAAGATTAAATTTCTGATCGGTACCGCCGAATTCTATATCACATTTCATGCAAACGCTGTCGTATCCTTGCAGTAGCGGATACATAAACTCGCTGATGCTGATCGGCTGCTCGGCCTTGTAGCGCTTCTCAAAGTCGTCGCGCTCGAGCATCCTGGCAACATTAAAAGTGCTTGATAGCTCGATCATTCCGCTAGCACCCAGGCGGTTGGTCCATTCGGAGTTAAACATCACCTTGGTTTTGGCGGGATTTAGAATTTTAAAAACCTGCTGCTCGTAGGTTTTGGCGTTTTGAAGCACAACTTCGCGCGCTAGTTTTTTGCGAGTCTCGCTCTTGCCCGTAGGATCGCCGATTTGAGCAGTAAAATCGCCGATTAGAAATTGCACGATCGCGCCGTGGTTTTGCAAAAATGCAAGCTTATTTAGCACGACGGCGTGTCCTAGGTGCAGATCCGCAGCAGTGGGATCCATGCCGATTTTGACGTAAAAGACCTCGCCGCTGTCGTAATAGCGCCTAATCAGCGCCTCGATCTGCTCTTCGCCGATGATCTCCGCGACGCCGCGCTTAAAATTTTCCATAATGCCTTGAATGTCAGCCATTTGCTCTCCCTTATTTAGTTTTTATATACGTCCGTAAGCGATACGAAATCCACGATTTTAAAGCGGTTTTTGAGTTTGTCTTTAATCTCCGTGGAGTCTAAATTTTCGTTCAGCTCGATGATGATCTCAAAATAATCCGACGTCGTTTCACTATTTTCGTTGAGGCTTATCGACACCAGATCGATCTCGAGCTTGACTAAATAGTTCAAAAACGTCGCTAGTGAGCCGCGCTTGTTTTCTAAATTTAATATGATCTTGTAGCGGTGCGGCGCATTACGCGTCCATTTTACGAAGATCATCTCATCGGTTTTGATTAGCTCGCTTGCACGTTCGCACAGCTTATGATGCACCGTCACGCCGTGCCCGTTGCGAAAACCGATGATGTCGTCGCCGCGCTTTGGGTTGCAGCAGTAATCAAACTCAACCTCGTCGATTTTAAAATTTGAATACACCACGATGTTGTCAAATTTTTGCTTCTCAATCTCATACTTGCTGCGAAATTTCATATTGAAAAATTTCTCTTTGAGCGGGTATTTTTTCAGCGCGTTTACGACGTCTTTTAAAAATACCGAGTCGTAGGCAGCTTTACCGATCTTTTTGCTTAAATTTTCTTTTTCAAGCCAGCTTAGAATGCTCTCCTTGCTCGTCGTAAAGATCGCGCATAAAATTTTAATCGCTACTTCAAAATTTATATCTCTGATCTTTTGCTTGCAAAACGCCTTTATCGTCGCGCGCGCCTTGCCGGTTTTGACCGAGCTTAGCCAGCTGCAGCGGTAATGCGGCTCGCTTCCGGTGATTATATGAACGATATCGCCGTTTTTAAGCTCCGTAAGAAGCGGCACCTTGACGCGGTTTATAAAGGCCTCGGTCGCTTTTAAGCCCACTTGAGAGTGTATCTCGTAGGCGTAATCAAGCGCCGTAGCGCCGCGCGGCAATGTAAAAATTCCACCCTTGGGCGAATACACGGCAATATCTTCGACGTAGAGGCTGTCCTTGGCGTATTCGTAAAGATCCTCGGCGTTGGCGTCGTCCTCTTCCTGCATGCCGATGTCGTTTAGCCAATCGAGCTTCGGATTGATCGAGCCGCTATATTTATACTTCCAGTGCGCGGCGACGCCGAATTCCGCGGTGTTGTGCATATCAAAGGTGCGGATCTGCACCTCTACGATCATACTTTCATTAAAAACGGTCGTGTGGATCGTCTGATATCCGTTTTGCTTCGGAAGCGCGATATAATCCTTAAAGCGCGATATGAGCGGATTAAATTTAGTATGGATGATGCCAAGAGCCAAGTAGCAATCCATCGGCTTTTGCACGATGATGCGTATAGCTAAAAGATCAAGCACCTCCTCGATCGAAATTCCTTTGCGCTGCATCTTTAAAAAGATCGAGTAGTAGTGCTTCATTCGCTTTTGGATCTCAAAGCTGCCCTCACTAAAGCCGTTTGAGAGCATATACTCCTTGATCTTTTCGCTAAATTTGCTCAAGCTCATCTGAAGCTGCTGCTTATGCTCTTCGACGTAATCGGCGATCGCCGCGTATTCTTTAGGCATAACGTATTTGAAGCTGAGATCTTCAAGCACGTTTTTGATCGATGAAATTCCAAGCCTGTGTGCGATCGGCGCATAAACCAAAAGCGTCTCCTCGCCGATGCGTTTTTGTTTATCGGGGCGAAG
>CAURMQ010000135.1:0-5120 GCA_963525765.1 uncultured Campylobacter sp.
TCATTTCAAGGAGAGAAAGATGTTTAAACTTAGAGAGTTGCCGTTCGATGCGGCGCACAACGCGGTCGTAAGTAAGCAAACCTGTGATTATCACCACGGCAAGCACCACGCGACCTATGTGGCAAATTTGAATAAACTTACCGAATCGGGTGAGTTTGCGGGCAAGGGGCTTTACGAGATCGTAACGGCTGCTAGCGGCGGGCTTTTTAACAACGCCGCGCAGGTTTACAACCACGATTTTTACTGGGATTGCATCGCAAAGCCTAGCGAGGCTTCTGCGGAGCTAAAATCGGCGCTGGCGGAAAATTTCGCGGATTTTAAAAGCGAGTTTTTGGCTGCTGCTACGGCGCATTTCGGCTCGGGCTGGGTGTGGCTCGCTTACGATCCGAAATCAGGCAAGCTTTGCATCAAAGCGACCCAAAACGCCGCCACGCCGGTGACCGAGGGGCTCGTGCCGCTTCTAGTCGTGGACGTTTGGGAGCACGCGTATTACATCGATGAGCACAACGCGCGTCCGAAATATTTGGAGAAATTCTACGCGGGCATCAACTGGGAGTTTGTTTCAAGTGCTTATGAATGGGCGAAAAAAGAGGGTCTCGGCTCGGTGAAATTCTACATCGACGAGCTTCACGGCAGAGATTAAATTTTAAAATTTAAGCGGACGCGGCGATACAAAAATCTGGGTCCATTGCGCTTTGCTTGCGTAAATTTTATATTGCGCGTGCACGCACAAACGGAAGCGATACTACCCGCAGAGCTAAAATCCGTTTTAAACGCATAATCCGAGTAGAGCGGATACGGCTCGTGCAGTACACAAAGCTGAAATCTCTTAAGCGCTCGTAGGTTCGCTGTGGGTTCGCTGCGGACGATAATCGCTGCCCGCAAATCTCTTAGACGCACCGCAAGCTAACCCTGGACGATAACTGCCGCCGCGCTTGCTGCACGCAATAACCGATCGCTTAAAATTTTAATTCAAAGCTAATGGTTAAATTTTAAGAGCTTTTCTTAGGATTTAGCCGCAGCAATACCGCTTTTCAATCTATCTTTTAAATTTAAAATTTCATCAAAACCCGGGCGCTAAATTTAATCAAAATTTTAGTTCAAAATCATCCACAGCCCGATCGCACACATCAGCACCGAGCAGAAAATTTCGAGGTATTTCAGATGGGTTTTCAGCAGATTTTTTAGCACCGCTCCGCCCAGCGCATATATGCTAAGGCAGATGCTTTCACTCACGCACAAGATCGCCACGAGAGCAAATGTGCGCGCGCCGAAAAGATTGTCTGCATCCAAAAATGGCGGAAAGAGTGCGGTAAAAAATATCCATGCCTTGGGGTTTGAGACCGCGACTACAAGGCCTTGGAAGAAGATATTTTCGCTGCGCTTCTGTTTTTGCAGCTTGAAATTTCCGCGCGCCAAAAAGGTCGCGACGCCCAGATAGAAGATATACGCGCCGCCTAAAATTTTAATCGCGCTAAGCGCCGCAGGGTGCGCAAGCAGAATGCCCGCGACGCCGAATACGCACGCAAGCGCCACGGCTGCGACGCCCAGCACCTGCGCGATCAGTGCAGGCAGCGCCCTAAGATAGCCGCGCGCGATGCCGAGATTTAGCGCGTAGGTCATGTTGATGCCCGGCATCAGCGATATCGGAAAGATCGTAAAGAAAAACAGAAGCATTGAAAACCCCTAAATTGCGGCTAAATTTTAAATTTTATCTCTCGCGATACGGCGCCGCTGCAATAGATTTTAAAATTCTAAAATTTAACGCGCTGCACTGAGGCGAATAAAATTTTAAAATTCCGCCGCACCGCCCCCAAGCTTTTCTTGGGGCGGGAAGGGGGGCTTGAATTGCGAGGTCGCTCCCCTTCCCGCCCCAAACCCCACCTAACCCCCGACGACGCTTTACAAGGGGCAGGCTACGCCTGCGCTGAATTTATATTATAACTGCGGTGCGGTGTCTCGCACCTAGTCGCAAGACCGCCGTGCCGCAAGTTTCAATACAATGTGCAGCATCGCGTAAAACCCGCGCCGCAGCGCATGTAACGCAGCGAATGAAAATTTAAAATTTCGCCGTACCGCCGCGGGCAAATTTAAAATTTAAAACTCTTACGGCTTTAAATTTAGCCGAAAATCCCGTATCCGAAGATCACCGCGATGATAAGCGGCAGGATAAATTTGACATACAAAAACCAAATTCCCGCGAGCCTCGCGCTCAAATCGCCTTCGTTAGTAAGCTCGTAGATCGCGTCCTTTTTCAGCACCCAGCCCACGTAGATGCAGCACAGCAGCGCCGTTAGCACGAAAAATACGTTCGCGCTTACGAAGTCGAAAGCGTCGAAAACCGAGCGCCCCAGAATTTTAACGTCCGCAAGCACGCTGCTTGAGAGTATGCAGGGTAGGTTGCCGAGCACGAAGACGCCGCCGAGCGTTAAATTTACCGCCTTTAGTGTCGAAAAGCCGAAGCGCTCCTCGACGAAATTTATGATGACCTGATAGATCGTGATCGACGTCGTAAGCGCGGCGATGAGCAAAATCGAGAGAAAGACCACCGCGACGGCGTTGCCGAACGGCATGTGCGAAAACGCGATCGGCAGGCTCTTAAAAACTAACGACGAGCCGCTGCTCGGCTCAAGCCCCGCGCTAAAGAGCGATGGGAAGATCATAAAGCCCGCAAGCACGGCGATGAGGGTGTTTACGACTGCGGTGATGGTGGCCGTTTGCATCAGCTTCTCGTCTTTATTAAGGAAGCTCGACAGCGTGATCATCACGCCGAATCCGAGCGAGAGCGCGAAAAAGACCTGTCCCAAAACGTCGATCAAAAGTTTGGGCGTGATCTTAGCAAAATCGACGCCGAGATAAAATTTCACGCCCTCCTTTGCCCCCTCAAGCGTTAAATTTGTAAGGATCACCGCGATGAAGCACAAAAATAGCGCGGGCATTAGAAATTTCACGAATTTTTCGATCCCCTCGATGATGCCGTTTTTCAAAATGTACCAGTTGATCGCTATGAAAACGAGCGTGTAAGCTCCGACGCCGAGCGGGCTATTTTCGATGTGATCTACGTAGAATTTCTGCGTGAATGCGGGGTCTGTGATCCGCGCGGAGAGGTCGAAGTTGCCGCTTACGATGTTTACGATATAGGTTAGCACCCAGCCGCCAAGGACCATATAGTAGGCTAAAATTCCAAACGCGCCGATTACGCCCATGATGCCTACGATCTTCCATGCGGGCTTTATGCGCGAGCCATCCTTTTTAGGCGCCGTGAAGGCATCGACGCAGTTTCTTAGCGCACGGCGTCCGATGACGTTTTCTACCAAGATCATCGGGATTCCAAGCACGATCATCGCGATGCAAAATATGAGCACGTAGGCGCCGCCGCCGTTTTGCCCGACTAAATACGGAAACCGCCACGTGCAGCCAAAGCCGATCGTGGCGCCCGCGACGGTTAAGATATATGTGAGCTTGCTGCTCCAGGTCTGTCTCGGCACGCTCCCTCCTTAAAATTGCTCTTTTTTGAGCTTGTCGAGGAAGTCCTCGATATTGTATTTGGCGCGGTAAGTCTCGCTGATGAGATGGACTATGATGTCGCCGAGATCGACGACACTCCACTCATCGCCGCTTTCGATAGCCAAAAACTCCTCGCCGAGCGGCTTAAGCACGCTTTTTAGCTCCTCGATGAGCGAGGCTGCGTGGCGGGCGGTCAGCATAGTGGCGATAACTACGAATTTCGCGATATATTCGCGCCCCTCCATATCGATGATCTGGACGTCTTCGGCTTTCTTTTCGTTTAAAATTTCGGCGATCCGCTCCGCCCTTTGCTTTGGATCTTGCATATCTTTCCTTTTATAAAATTTTATGACCTCTGCTGCGATCTTGGGCGGGATTTCGCCTTTGAAATCTCGCCTAAAACCGCTTGAGCTCGCATCTACGGCAATCTCGATCCGCTTTAGGCTCGCCCACTGCCGCGGGATCTCGTAGCCGGGCCGCGTAAGCACGACAAACTCCGCCATTTTTTGCAGCTCGCTAAAATCGCGCCATTTATGAAGCTCGGCTAAATTGTCGGCGCCCACGACGATGTAGAGCTTTGAGATTGTATC
The DNA here is from genome assembly GCA_963525765.1 of uncultured Campylobacter sp. Taxonomy (GTDB): domain Bacteria; phylum Campylobacterota; class Campylobacteria; order Campylobacterales; family Campylobacteraceae; genus Campylobacter_B. The sequence continues at coordinate 4,098 of CAURMQ010000135.1, forward strand.
CGTGCCGCCTGTGCTACCTATGCAATTTACTGCGTTGCCTGCGCTATGCGCGTCGTTCGTATCATTTATGTCGCTCGCATCGCTTGCGTTATTTGCTTGGCCTACGCCGTTTGTATCATTCGCGCCGTTTGCGTTATCATTTGCTTTACTTGCGCTACTTACGTTATTTGCTCTACTCATGCCGTTTGTTTCATTTGCGCTACCGCTTACGTTGCATACGTCGTTTGCACTACCGCTTGGAATTTTATTCGCGCCCGAAATTTCATCCGCATCCGAACTCTCGCTCGCTATGCTACTTGGAATTTCGCGGTTTTTTGCGTTTGAAATTTCGCTCGCATTTGAAATTTTATCTGCGTTTTGGATTTTGCTCGCGCCGTCCTCGCTACCCGCGTTACTTTGCGAAATTCCGTCCATTTTGCTTTTGCTACCAACCAAAATTTGATCCGCCATTCCGCCTTGCAAAGCTTCGTTTTTTGCACTAGCGGGGATGCTCGCCCCGCCCGTAATATCGGCGGAGCAGGCGTCGCTGCTTAGAATTTTACCTATATCGCACGACAAAGCCCCGTCCGTCTTCTCGGGTAAAATTTCGTCTGCACTGCCAGGAGTATAAGCACCGGCAGAAATTTTATTCGCAATATTTGCGCCGTTAGGTAAAACCCTATCCGTTACGGCTGTCGGGGTTTTACCCATTCCGCCTGCCGTCTCGGACGTGATTTTGTCGTTTCCGCCGTATTTTTCGAGCAGAAATTTCACGCTTTGTATCGTGGGTACCGGGCGGTTTTGCGAAATTTCATAATCGCTCACCTCCACGCCCGGGGCGTCGCTCCACAGCGCTTGGCACCATCTAAGCCGCAGCTGCGGAGGCGCCGAAAAGCTCTTTTTAAACGGGTTTAGAAACGACGGCATTATGATCAGCAAGTCAGGCTTCAGGCTGGATAAGATCGCCTTCACCGCGGCGTCGTGTCCTGCGTGCGGCGGATCGAAACTGCCGCCGAAAAGTGCGATCTTCACGCGCCCGCTCCG